>JBDUDH010000098.1:0-7277 GCA_040003015.1 Verrucomicrobiota bacterium
GCGGAAACGGGCGCGTTCGTCGAACCGGTCTCAGCAACGGTTACATTCGGACTAGCCGCGGCGGCAGGGCTCGATTCGACTTTAGCAACCGCCGTCTCTGGCGCAGGGCTGCCAGTCGCCCCTGGAGTTTGCAGCCAGCCGAGATCATAGAATGAATCGGCAAAGACGATATTCAACACAGGCGAATAAATCTTTCGTGCGGACGCGACCCAATCGTTTCCTTTATCGGGATTGTTGTGCTTAAACTCCCACGCTGCCTGGGCGTAATAGAGCGCGGGTGTATCCACGGTAAATTTAAACTGATCCATCATCTTCTGCGCACGGCTGTCTTTGCCTTCCAGCAGCAGCGTCATGAAGATTTTGAACTTGATGAGCTGGGATGCCTGGTTCTCCTCGCTACCAGGTGTTTCGCCGAAAAGCGCCTCCAGGCGGTCGCGCGCCTTCTCATATTCCTGCTTTTTGAATGGGATTTGGGCGAGGTTGTATTGCGCCTCACGAAATTTCGGATCGGCCTTGAACGCCTTCTCAAAAACGGCTTCGGCCTCGTCGAATTTTTTCTGTTCCATCAGAATTTCGCCACGCAGATTAAATGAAGCCGCCTGGTTCGGATTGGCTGCGTCCATCTCATCGAGAAACTTCAGAGCACCATTAAAATCGCGTTGTTGAAAAGCGCGCTCCGCCTGCTCGTATTTTGAGCGAGCATCGGCTTGCGCGCGAGCTGTCCGTTCGGCAGTCGAGGCAAGCTCAAGGGCGGCTGGCGATTCGGCGGTCGGTTTTTGCAACCAACCGATTTCGTAAAAAGATTCCACGAAGAGCTTATTTGGTTTCGCCGCGAAAGTCTTGTCCGCCGCTGTTATCCACTGTTTCGCCTCCTTCATGTTTTGATGATGAAGAGAGATCGCAGCCTTCGCGTAGTAGATAGCCGGCGAGTCTTTCGATAGCTCGAATTTGTCGAGAAGAGAGTCGACCATGTTCTCCTTCCCCTCGAGCAAATAGGTCAGGAGAATTTTGTATTGAATGAGCTGCCCTGCCTCGCCTTGCAGCTCCGAGCCGCTGTCGGAAAGAAGCGTTTGAAAACGATTCCGCGCCTCGGGCCAATCTTTCCGAAGGAATGGAATCTCAGCCAGATTGAATCGCGCATTCCAAAATTTCGGCTTGATCTCGACCGCTTTTTTCAGTGCCGCCTCCGCTTTATCGTAGCTGGCCTGACGCATCAAAATCACTCCACGCAAATTCTGCGATTCAGCCAGATCAGGCTGGCGCGCATCGATTGCATCGAGATCTTTTAGCGCATCGTTAAAATTATTGGCATCGAACTCACGAAACGCTTTGTCATACATCGACTCCAGCTCCGACTTTGATGGAGCAACGCTGGTGGCTGCAAAGGAACTCAGCGCCAAAAAAGTAATTGCCGCCACTTTCCGAATTTTCATGCCAACACGCATGAAACCTTCCTCCGCCGCCAAAGACGAGCCAATTTTTCCGGCAATTGCAAATTAAAGTCCGCTCGCAAAATTTCGAGCCTTAGAAATTCGCACGAGAACGTTTGCGCAGGCTTTTGATATCTCTGCAGACCGCATTGAGCAATGCCTCAGCGGTAGCGTGTGCGCGAGTTGAAATCGATAACTTGCGCTTCCTGCATGCGTGGAAAAATGACGGTTAAGGATTGAGATTACCGATAATGCGCAATCCTTCCAAGGTTAAGTGTGGATGGATTGCGGTGATCATCGGCATGCGCGCGGCAATTAATTGCGCGTACCCGCCGGTCGCGACGATCATCGGTCTATGTCTTCCAAAAGCCTCGCATCTGATCTGCGCGAGAATTTCCCGAACTAATCCGCGATAGCCAAAGATCGCGCCCGACATCATCGCAGCGCGCGTGGACTTTCCGATCGCGTTGTCTGGTTCGCTCAAAGTTAATTTCGGCAGCAATGCCGTGCGCTGATAAAGATAATTTGTCATCGCTTCCAACCCGGGCGCGATGACCCCGCCGATGTAAGCGCGCTGCGCTGAGATGACATCAAAAGTGACCGCGGTTCCGAAATCCACCACGATCGATGGACAGCCGTACAGTTCTGCTACGGCCGCGGCATTTGCGAGGCGATCGGCGCCGATGGAGCGCGGGTTTGGATAATCGATCCCGACACCGAGCTTGGTCTTCGGATCGACGAATGTAACTGGCGTTTTGCCGGAGCCGCGCTTGATCAAAATGTTCCTTTGAGGCACGACGGAACAGATCACGATTTTTGTGACTGCTTTCTGTTTCAAAGCGCGCTCGATACGCGCCACCGTCAGCTTTTCTGTAGGGATCCGCGTCGCTCTGAGAAGGCGCGAATTCGATGCGTGGGCAAACTTGGTATACGAATTACTGATGTCGATCAGTAGATAAACCGCCTGCGATTGCCGGATAGATTTCGTCATTAGAACGAAAGGCTAAAACTGCCGGCGTACATTCTCGAGAGCGTACCGTCAAGCTTGCGGCACGAAAGCCGAGCGCGTAGCCTCGCGTTGTGAGAAAATTGTTGCACCGTCCGCGACGTCTCCGCCGTTCGGAAGGGCTGCGCAATCTGGTCCGCGAGACGAAATTGACGGCACACGATTTTGTCCTGCCGCTCTTCGTGAGCGAAAAAATCGAGCGGCGGCGTCCGATCAGCAGCATGCCTGGCGTCGAGCAACTTCCTCTTTCCGACATCGCGAAGGAAGCGCAGGGTGCCGCTGCGGCCGGCTTGCAGGCAGTCCTTCTTTTCGGGATCCCGGCGCAAAAAGATGAGCAAGCGAGCTCAGCCTACGCCGATGAAGGAATCGTTCAGAAAGCGGTGCGCGCGATTAAAGAACGGTGCCCGGAACTGGTTGTCATTACCGATGTGTGCTTGTGCGAATACATGAGTCATGGTCATTGCGGTGTAACGCAAATGGATGGAAATCATTTCCACGTGCTGAACGATGAGACGGTCGAACTCCTGGTCAAAACCGCCCTGTCACATGTGAAGGCAGGCGCCGATGTCGTGGCTCCGAGCGACATGATGGATGGAAGGATTGGCGCTATTCGCGAGGCACTGGATGAGCATGCCTTCGATCAGGCCGCGGTGATGAGCTACGCAGCAAAATTCGCTTCCGCTTTTTACGGGCCTTTCCGCGAGGCTGCAGAAAGTCCGCCGCAATTCGGCGATCGCCGCACCTACCAGATGGATTGCGCGAATGCCGAAGAGGCGTTGCGCGAAGTTTCACTCGACCTCGATGAAGGCGCGGACATCGTGATGGTAAAACCCGCCTTGCCTTACCTGGACATTCTCTGGCGGGTTCGCGAACGATTTGCGCGGCCGACTGCGGTGTATCACGTGAGCGGCGAATACGCGATGGTGAAAGCAGCTGCTGAGAAAGGGTATCTGGATGAACGTCAGGCCGTTTTCGAAATCATGACCGGTCTAAAACGAGCGGGAGCAGATCTGATCATCACTTATTGGGCGAAAGAGCTGGCCGAATGGATCAAGGAATAGCGACATCCGTCCGACGTGGGGAAACAGCAGCGCACGCAAACCTGAAACGATCGGCGGTGCTCTGGGCGCAGGCGCACGGCTATTCCGTGTGTGCGGTGGAAGTGAAACTCCCGCGCTGTCGTTATCGCGCGGATGTTGCCGCCCATCGACCGCAGGGAAAAGTTGGTTGCACCGCGATCTTCGAATGCAAACAGGCGCGACCGGATGAACCCGTCAGTTGAACAAGCAGCTCGGAATCTGCTTCGAGGATGTGCTGAAGGCGCGACGCGACGCGATCTAGGAAATTTTCGGCCGGTTCTTCGCCGGCACGAGCAGATCATGTCCGGTCATTTCGACCGGCTTCGGCAAATCGAGAAGCGAAAGGAGCGTCGGAGCGATATCCGCGAGAATTCCATTCTCGATGCCAAAGTCCTTCGCGTCGCCAGCCACGTAAATCAGGTGCACCAAATTCGTGGTATGCGCGGTGTTCGGGGACCCATCAGCATTGCGCATTTGCTCGCAATTACCGTGATCGGCGGTAATCAGAAGCTTTCCGCCTAACGACAGCACCGCGGGCACAATCTTCGCCATGCATTTATCGACTGTTTCCACTGCCTCGATTCCCGCCTCAACAATGCCGGTGTGTCCGACCATGTCCGGATTGGCAAAGTTTAGAATGATGAAATCATATTTCGCCAATCGACTGAGCACCGCTTGGGTGACCTCGAGGGCGCTCATCTCGGGCTGTAAGTCGTAGGTCGCTACTTTCGGCGAGGGAATGATCTTGCGATCTTCGCCGGCGAAAGGTTTTTCCACGCCGCCGTTAAAGAAATAGGTAACGTGTGGATATTTTTCGGTTTCAGCGATCCGTAATTGCGTCCTCCCCGCGCGGCTCACCACTCCGCCGAGAATGTTCGCGAGCGTGTCCGGTTCGAAAACGGCCGGGCAATGATAGGTTGCGTCGTACTGTGTGAGTGTGATGTAGCGCACTTTTAGCCACACTTCTCGCTCGAAGCCGTCGAAGTCTTGGAAGAGGAAGGCACGTGAAAGTTGCCGCGCGCGATCGGCGCGGAAGTTAAAAAAAAGCACGGTATCGCCATCCCGAATGCGCTGTTCATGCGCTTCACCGAAGATGAGCGGCGGCATGAATTCATCCGTCTTGTCTTCAGCGTACTCGGCACTGAGCACAGTTGCCGGCGCTTCTGTGCACTCCTCGCCGCGACCGAAGACAATTGCATCCCAGGCGCGCTTCGTCCGATCCCAACGCCGGTCGCGATCCATCGCAAAATATCGACCGACCACGGTGATGATTTTTGCGCCGCTCGACTCAAGTCTTTTCGCGCAGGTCGCTAAATATTTCGCGCCTCCAGTTGGAGATGCATCACGACCGTCCGTGATGGCATGCACGAAAATTTCCTCGACTCCCGCTTTCTTGGCCGCATCCGCCAAAGCGAACAAATGCTCGTAGTGGCTGTGCACCCCGCCATCGGAAACAAGCCCGATAAAATGAAGGCGGTGTCCGCGCGTCTCCGCGAAAGCCTTTTGCAGCACTCCATTTCGCGATAATTCGCCTTCCCTGATCGCTTTATTAATACGAGTGAGATCTTGATAAACGATTCGGCCTGCACCGAGATTGAGATGGCCCACTTCGGAATTGCCCATCTGACCTTCCGGCAAACCGACATCAGAGCCACTCGCGCTGAGCGTGCCGTTTGGATATTCCCGAAGCAGCTGATCGTGAAACGGTGTCCGCGCAAGCAAAGTCGCGTCGCCATTTTTTTCGCGCTGCGCTTTGCCTCCAGGATTAATGCCCCAACCGTCGCGAATGATCAGCATGATCGGCTGTGCCATGTCGCCGGCACTGTCCTTACGATCGCTCCCGCGCTCAAGCGGGTTCTTTCGTTGACAACGTCGGACACGCGCTTCTGAATCGCGGGAATGAAGTGGCGCAACCAGTTACTCGCGCTCTTTTGTCTGTTCGCGTTCGCTGCGCTCGGAGTTTTTTATTTTCGAAATTGGGTGGTGCAGAAACCGTTCGGTATCGTCCTTTTCATCGGTGAGGGCCTTACCCCCAGCAGAGTTACCGTTACCCGTCTGTACTTGGGTGGAGCGGATACCGGTCTCGCGATCAACTCAATGCCCTTCATGGCCTTGCTTTCGAATCAATCGAGGGATTTCGCCGTGCCCGATCAAGCGGCGGCGGCGACCGCGCTTGCGACTGGAACGAAAGCAAACAATCGCAGCATTGGACTGGACACGAGTGGTAAAGCACTGCGCAACATCCTCGAGCTCGCGAAGGGAAAGGGGCGGCTCACGGGATTAGTGACGAACACAAAGTTAACCGACGCAACGATGGCGGGCTTTTACGCGCACACGGGCAATCAGGACGATTCCGAAGAAATCGCGCGACAACTTATTGAAGAAAAGAAATTCGACGTTGCCCTCGGTGGCGGCGCGGCGGCTTTTCTCCCAGACGGAAAAGGGGGAAGCCGACGCGACGGTCGCGATTTACTTCTTAAATTGCGTCGTGACGGCTTCGATGTCGTACGGTCCAAAGCCGAACTGGAAGCGATCCCTCGCTGGCGACGCCCGAAGGTCTTCGGAGTGTTCAGTAACGCAGAGATGCCGTTTGCGAACGAAATCGCATCCGGCAGCGAGCAGCCTACTCTTCCGGACATGGTGCGACACGGGATCGAATTACTGCAATTCAATCCCGGCGGTTACTTGCTCGTTGTCGATGCAGGATTGATGCGAATCGCAGCGCAGAACAATAACGGCGAGCGCACTCTGAGTGAAACCGTGGAACTCGACCGCGCGGTCGCCATCGCTCAACGTTACGTCGGACGCAAATCAACAATCCTGGTGACAGGAGATTGCGGAGTCGGCGGCTTAAGTTTAAACGGCTTTCCGTTTCGCAGGAGCAGTGGGATCGCGCTTCTGGGTCTCAATGCTTCGGGTGAACCTTCGATCACCTGGGCCAGCGGTCCAAATGGAACCCGCGTTTTCGGCGCCGCGACATTGGCGCCGCGACAGAGCAGCAACGGACTCGAGAAAGCGAAAAACGGGGCGAACAATTCGGTTCAGGAACCTGCAGCCATTTTCGCGCTCTCAGCACTCAATACGGCGGAAGATGTCGTCGTTGTCGGCAGTGGCCCCGGGACAGAAGCTCTCCATGGATTCATGGATAACACGTCCATCTTCGAAATCATCCGCAACAGCCTCTGAGAAAAACTTCCACGCGGAAGGAAGATGACTGGAGGGATGCCCGCTGTGGCGTCCCTTATCTGGCCGCGATTTGGGACGGGACGAAGCCCGTCCCTCCAGCGCGCGGCCATTTACGAGATGACTTGTAGTCATTCATTTTCGCGTACAAACGAGTGGGGCGAATCATCATGACTGATGTCGCCCCGCGAAAGATTACACCGCCGGCTCAATTGCGGCGCTTCGTTAGTCTAGGCTCCGTCCTGTCGCGCAGCCTTCAGCTCCCCATCAAGAGTCTGTCTCGCCACTAATGACCGAATGTCCCGACTGGACCCGATACCCTGAGTGCCGGATCTGTCGCGAGAATGTCTCTGGTCGTAAACCTGCCGAGCGAGTCGATCTCGTTGCGGTCGTAGGTCCGCATCGGCGATGCTGTCGCAGTACCGATCGGTTTGATTTTAACTCGCTGCGGTATTAGCGAGCCGGTGACGAAGATCAATTTCTCGCCTTTTTGATCGTTATTGCCAGAATATGGGTAAGCCGAACTTGCCCGTGCCACGGTCGAAAAGCCTACCGCGAGTGTCGCGAGGGTAGCAGCCG
>JBDUDH010000085.1:0-7241 GCA_040003015.1 Verrucomicrobiota bacterium
GCGAGGTTCGAGTGGAGGTCACCAAGAGCGCATGAAATTTGAGCGACGGCGATTTTCATGGTGCATCCCCTTACATTTTATTTCCGGAAAGGAATCGGCGATGGGAGAGAAATTCGATGTTGTGACGCGACTCGCCGTCCCGCGCCAGATCGGCTGCGATTTCACCGACCACCGGCGCGAACTTAAAACCGTGGCCGGAGAAGCCGCCGCACAAGATCAGATTTTTGTGGTCCGGATGATAATCGATCACGAAATGTCCGTCAGGAGTTAAGGTATACATGCACGGCTTCGCTGATCGCAGCGTCTTCGCCGCGCCCGGCATCCATTGTTCCAACGCTCTGGTGATCGGCTCTACGTCACGCGATAAGTCCACATCGCGGTCGACATGCTCCGCATCAGTGAGATTACCCAATCCGTGAAAAGCTGCTTTGACTCCATCGCCAAAATCGGGAAAGCCGTAAAGCGGCGCGGGGAAGCCACGCCGGTCGAGCAAAAATCCGGGAAAGCCAGAGGCGCTATAGGCGTCGGTAGCGGGCGAAAACCAAGCTTGGATATTGCGTTGCACGCGAATGGGAACACCGAGAGATGCGAGCGTTTCCTGGAACCACGGACCCAGCGCTAAAATAAGAACTCGTGCCGAAACACGCGTGCCGTCGGTTAGGCGAATTTCAAAGCCTTCGTCGATGGCATTCCAGCTTTCCATCGCCACTCCAAAACGCATGTGCGCTCCAGCCGCTGCCGCCATGCCGAGATGCGCATGAACACCGCGTTCCGGATCGAGCACGCCTCCCTCCGGCTCGAAAACTCCGACCTCTTCGTCACGCACCTTCAATGTCGGATAGCGCGCTTGAATTTGTCGTTTACTTAAGGACTCGATCAGCAGGTTGTGTTGATTCGCGGCGCGACGCGAGCCTTCGATAATTTCGGAATTTTCTTCGCCTACCATTAACAGACCCGTGATGCATAAAAGATCTTCATTCGTTTCGCGTTCAAGTTTGCGCCATAATTCATAAGCTCGGTGCAGAAGCGGCACATAAGCGGGATCTTCAAAGTAGGCTTTGCGGATCATCCGGCTTTTCCCGCTCGATGAACCGAGCGTGTTCACTGGGCCAAATCGATCGAAGCCGATAGCTGACGCGCCTCCCGACGCGCAGTGGGCCAGGATCGCACTGCCCATTCCACCCAAACCTGCTACCGCAATGTCGTAAGCCATGGTCGAGAGTCAGGCAGACCGAACGATGGCCGCGATCACGGCGTTGCGAGCGTCGATCCGTTTCGCTTTGCTCAGGGCGGGCGTCCGCTCGTGCTGACTAGCATACTAGACGTCGTAATACATCGCGAACTCGTACGGGTGCGGGCGAAGACGAAGCGCGTCGTATTCTTTTTGTTTCATCTCCAGCCAGTTCGCGATGAAGTCGGTGTTGAAGACATCGCCTTTGAGCAGGAAAGAATGATCGCCTTCGAGCGCGGAGATCGCGCCACGGAGTGAATCGGGTACGCTCGGTACCGAGGCGAGCTCTTCGGGCGGAAGCTCGTAAAGATTTTTGTCGAGCGGATCGCCGGGATCGATCCGGTTCTGAATGCCGTCCAATCCGGCCAGCAATAGCGCAGAGAAAGCGACGTATGGATTTGCCGATGCGTCCGGTGTGCGAAATTCGATCCGTTTGGATTTCGGATTTGCCGAATAGGTTGGAATCCTGATCGCAGCGGAACGATTGCGCGCCGAGTAAGCGAGATTCACCGGTGCCTCGAATCCGGGAACGAGACGCTTGTAACTGTTAGTAGTCGGGTTGGTGATGCAGGTGAGAGCGGACGCGTGTTTGAGAATGCCGCCGATAAAAAAGAGCGCCATATCGCTAAGGCCAGCGTAGCCATTTCCAGCGAAAAGAGGTTTGCCATCTTTCCAAAGCGAGATGTGCGTGTGCATGCCGCTGCCGTTATCGGCGAAAAGTGGTTTCGGCATAAACGTGACCGTCTTGTTGTGCTTCTTCGCGACGTTGCGAATGATGTATTTGTAATATTGCATCGAATCGCCCATCACTTTGAGCGGCGCGAAGCGAACGTCGATCTCGGCCTGACCAGCGGTGGCCACTTCGTGATGTTGCTTTTCAATCGGGACTCCCGCCTTTTCCAGCTCGAGGCACATCTCGTTTCGGATATCCTGCAAAGTGTCTGCCGGTGAGACCGGGAAATAACCTTCCTTAGCCCGAATCTTGTAACCGAGATTTGGAAATTCTTCGCGCGCGCTGTTCCAATGCCCTTCGACGCTGTCCACAAGATGCGACGATGAATTCGTGCTGTAGCTGAAGCGCACATCGTCGAAAATAAAGAATTCCGCTTCCGGCCCGAAGAACGCTGTGTCGGCGATGCCGGTGCTCTTTAAATAAGCTTCCGCTTTCTCGGCGAGACCGCGCGGGTCGCGATCGTACGGCTCGCGCGTGATTGGATCGACAATCGTGCAAATTAAACTGAGCGTTGGTTCGGCATTAAAAATATCGATCCAAGCCGTCGCCGGATCGGGAATGACGAGCATGTCGGAAGCGTTGATCGTCTTCCAACCGCGGATGCTCGAGCCGTCGAACCCGATCCCGTCCGTGAAAATGTCGTCGTTGTATTCGGTGAGCGTGGTGGTGAAATGCTGCCACGTGCCGGGCAGGTCAGTGAATTTGAAGTCCACGAGTTTCACATCGCGGTCTTTGATCATTTTGCTGACGTCAGAAGCGGATTTTTCTTTGGCCATGGGGTTGATACTGGAGTTTTGGAGTGACGGAGTAGTGGAGTGCTGAGAAATTGATTCGTTAATTCACTAAATCGCTAAATAATCTCGAGGCGAATAAGACAGTCATCCTGAGCGAAGTCGAAGGATCCCGCGGGCTAACCTTAGCACTTCCGCGACGCGATTCCTCGACTCTGCTCGAAATGACGGCAGTTCGGCGCGACTTCGTCACACCGCTTTCTCGCCGATCTCTTCCGTGCGAATGCGAACCGCATGTTCCACCGGAAGCACGAAGACCTTGCCGTCGCCGATCTTGCCCGTTTTCGCGGCGTTGACCACGACTTCGACCGCTTTGTCCACCATTTCATCGGCCAGCACAATCTCGAGCTTCACCTTGGGAAGAAAATCGACCGTGTATTCACTGCCACGATAAATCTCGGTATGGCCTTTTTGCCTTCCGAATCCCTTCACCTCCGTCACGGTCATTCCCTCGATTCCGAGCTCGGCGAGCGCTTCTTTGACTTCCTCGAGTTTGAACGGCTTGATGATCGCTTCGAGTTTTTTCATGTTCAGTAAGCTGACGGCAGCCGGCGCTTTTTCAATGACAAACAATCGAGAATCGCCACACGCGCTCTCTTAACAACGGCGAGCGAAAGGTGCAACATCCATTTTTGCATGAAATCGAATTTTTCCGGATTGTTGCCGCGTTCGGCGCGGCGTTTATAGTGAATTTCGATGCCTTCCGACTCCTTCGTTCACCTCCATCTGCACACTGAATATTCGCTGCTTGATGGGGCGGTGCGGATGAAAGAGCTGATGCGAAAAGCAGTGGAATTCGGCATGCCCGCGATCGCAATTACCGACCATGGCAACCTCCACGGGGCGATTGAATTTTATCAAGAAGCAACGGCGGCGGGCATTCGACCGATCATTGGCTGCGAGGCCTATATGGCGCCAGGTTCGATCAAAGATCGACCGAATTCGCAACGCGACGCAGCGTACCATTTCACGTTGCTGGCGAAGGACGCGGCCGGTTATCGCAATCTTGTCAAACTAATCACGATCGCGCACCTCGACGGCTATCATTACAAGCCGCGAATCGATAAAGAACTCCTCGCTGCGCACTCCGCCGGCTTGATCGGGTTGAGCGGCTGCTTGAAAGGCGAGATCAACATGGCGATCCAATCGGATCAACTTTCGAAGGCGCGCCAGAGTGTGGCCGAATTTCGCGATATTCTCGGCACGGATAATTTTTTCCTCGAACTGCACAATCACGGGATCGAAGCGCAACAGAAATGCAATCGCGTGCTGCCGGAACTTGCGCGTGAGTTCGGCGTCGGCCTGGCCGCCGCGAACGATGTCCATTTTCTCGAGCGCAGCCATCATCAGGCGCACGATGTCATGATTTGCATCGGCACCGGCAAGATGGTGCATGACGAACGCCGGATGCGTTATGTGCCGGAACTTTACTTCAAATCGACCGACGAAATCCGCGCTCTCTTCGCCGACTTGCCGGAGGCGATTACAAACACCGTGGAAATCGCGGAGCGGTGCAATCTCAAACTGGAATTTGGCAGCGCGAAGTTTCCCGAATACGTGCCACCGGCGGGGAAAACGCGCGAGCGATATTTGCGTGAGCTTTGTCGGGAAGGTTTGCGAAAACGCTACGGCGAGCGGGCGGTCACGGACGCAGAGTTAATCAAACGCCTCGAGCACGAAATCAAGATTCTCGAGAAAACCGGCTTCGTCAGTTACTTCCTGATTGTTTGGGATTTCATTCATTTCGCGAAGCAACGCGGCATTCCGGTCGGGCCAGGCCGCGGCTCGGCGGCAGGTTCGATCGTCGCGTACGTTCTGGAAATAACGGACATCGATCCGCTGCAATACGGACTTCTTTTCGAACGCTTTTTGAATCCGGATCGCGTGTCGCCGCCGGACATCGATGTCGATTTCTGCGAAGCGCGTCGCGGCGAAGTGCTCGAATACGTGCGCCAGAAATACGGTGAGCGCCGTGTTTCCCAGATCATCACTTTCGGAAAACTCAAGGCGAAGAGCGTGGTGCGCGATGTTGGCCGCGTCATTGGTCTGAGCTACGGCGAAGCGGATCGGATCGCGAAAATGATTCCGAACGAATTGAACATCACGCTGGCATCCGCCGCAGAAAAAACTCCTGAGCTAAAACGGGCGATCGAGACGGAACCGGCCACGCGCCAGCTCTGGGATTACGCGACTCTGCTCGAAGGACTCTCGCGTAATGCCGGCGTGCACGCGGCCGGTGTTGTGATCGGCGATCGCGATCTTTCCGAGTACGTGCCGCTCTGTCGCGACGCGAAAGGCAACGACGTGGTGACCCAATATCCGATGGGGCCGCTCAACGACCTCGGACTTCTGAAGATGGATTTCCTGGGACTCAAAACACTCACTGTGATCGAAGACACGTTAGCGCTGATCCACAAGCGCGAGCCGGGATTTTCGCTAAAAAATATTCCGCTCGATGACCCAATCAGTTTCGGGCTCTACAACCGAGGCGAGACAATTGGACTTTTCCAAATGGAATCGGGCGGAATGACGAGCGTGTCGAAGCAGTTCGACGTGCAGAAGCTCGACGATATCATCGCCTTGATTGCGCTCTTTCGTCCAGGGCCGATGGAACTGATCCCTGATTATCTGAAACGAAAAAAGGGCCTGACCAAAATCAAATACGAACATCCGCTCCTCGAGGAAATCTGCTCGGATACTTACGGCGTCCTGATTTACCAGGAACAGGTAATGGCTGCGGCCAACCGGCTCGCGGGTTACTCGTTAGGCCAATCGGATCTGCTTCGGCGCGCGATGGGCAAAAAAGATAAGGCGAAGATGGCGAAAGAGCGGGAAAACTTTATCGCCGGCTGCGCGCGGACAAATAAAATCCCGGAGAAGAAGGCGAACACGATCTTCGATCTGCTCGAAAAGTTTGCCGGTTACGGCTTCAATAAGAGCCACAGCGCCGCATACGGCGTCATCAGCTATCAGACCGCATATTTGAAAGCGCATTATCCGATTGAATTCATGTCGGGCTTGCTCAGCAACGAAATCAATAATACGGAAAAAATTTCTGTCTTCGTGGGCGAATGCAAGCGCATGCATATTCGCATTCTGCCGCCAGATGTGAATCGGAGCAGCTTGAAGTTTACGCCTGAGGAAAGTGGCACAGCCATGCCGGCTGTGGAACATGGGTGCGAATCTCACAGGCAGGATGCCTGTGCCACGACAGCGATTCGTTACGGTCTCGCTGCGATCAAAAATGTGGGGCAGGGGGCGATGGAAGCGACCATCGCCGAACGTGAGCGGCGAGGAGAGTTTGTTTCGCTCGAAGATTTTTGCTCGCGTCTCGATTCACGAATCGCGAACCGAAAAGTCCTCGAAAGCCTGGCGAAATGCGGCGCATTCGATTTCCTTGGTCGCGATCGTGCGGAGTTGGTTGCGTGTGTGGAAGAGACGCTTGCCGCATCCGCCGCTTCGCATCGCGATCGCGCGGCCGGTCAAGTATCGCTCTTCAGTGACTTGCTGCCGGCCACGCGAACACAACGCGCGAGGGAGACGCCACGATGGAGCGAAGCGGAAAGAATGGCGTTCGAAAAGGAGCTGCTCGGGTTTTATGTCACTGGTCATCCGCTCGATGCCTACGCCGGTCTTTTCGCCCAACAGAAATATCAGACGATTGCCTCGTTAGGAGAACTCAACGATCGCGCGCCGTTTCGCATCGCGGGCGCGATCGTGCAAGTGGACAAGAAATTCACAAAAAAAGAAGGCAAACCATTTGCGGTCGTTTGGATTGAGGATCTGACCGCGACTCTGGAAGTCGTGCTTTGGAACGAAACTTTTGTGACCGTCGCGCATGCGCTTGAACCTGGTCGCGTCATTGCGATTCAAGGCACGCTTGATAAGCGAGACGAAAACATTCGTGCCACCGCAAAGAAGGTGAAACTTCTAAGTGCGGAAAATACCATGGGCGCTGTGAACGAAACCATCGAATTAACCGACAATTTTTCGAATGCCGGCAGCGCGAAGGTAACTGAAAACGAGCCGGTCGTGCTGCGATTTTCAGCGGACGCGAGCAGCGAAGAACTGCGCGAAGTGCAGGCGATTCTGGCGACGTCGCCCGGCCTTCGACCTGTCGTTTTGGTTTTCAGGGACGCTGGCGGACGCTTGGTTCAAATCGATGCCGGCGAAAGCTGTCGCGTCTGTGTGACGCCGGAAATCGAGAGCAAACTGACGCGCTGGCTTTGCAAAAACAACGGTCTGCCAAAGAATGCTATCGCGGTCGCGCAGCCGGTTTGAGTTTCGACGCGCCACCTTTCGCTTTGGCCGGAGAACCGCCGTTGTCCTCGATTATTAAGGTGACGGTTGCGCCGTTCACGCTCTCGGGGGCGGAGAAGAAAAAGGTGTTTTGAGTGAGCGGCTCGTACTCCGGCTGGCTTTGCGGAAGGCGTAGGGCGAAGAATTTTTCCGGAGCGCTCGACATGCGCGCAAATTTATTTCCAAC
>JBDUDH010000102.1:0-2162 GCA_040003015.1 Verrucomicrobiota bacterium
CTGAACTAATGCGTTGCAAAATGAACGCGAATATGCTCAGTGAGTTGCCGTTTCGGCCGTTGAATCACGCCTAAAAGAAAAGCGCACCCGGTCATTTCGTTCATCACATTCTCCTCCATGCTATTGACTCTACTCGCTCAAGCTTCGACCGGTGGCGCGGCCAACCCGCTCGCGTCGTTCGTGCCGATCATCCTGATCTTTATTATCATGTACTTCCTGCTCTTCCGCCCGCAGATGCGCCGGCAAAAAGAGCAGGCGCGGCTGGTCTCGACGTTAAAAACCGGCGACCGTGTGGTGACTGCGTCGGGCATTCACGGAATGATCTCGAACGTGAAGGACACGACCGTGATTGTGAAAGTGGCGGACAACGTCAAAATCGAAATGGAAAAATCGGCGATTACGAATGTGGTAAAGACGGGCGAGACGTAATGAACAAGCGCGCCGGATGCTGCTGCGCGGCACAGCCATTTTGGCTGTGTCTTTGTAACCAATATCCTCAAATTCATTGCCGTCAAAATGACTCCACTCACAGGCTGGAAGCCTGTGCCACCAGATGACTCCCGCGTTCACGTTTTTTATTGGACTGTTCCTGCTGATCCTCTTCGGCTGGTATTTCGCGACCGATTTCGGTTTGCGAAAACGGATTCTGGCCACCGCACTGGCAGTGATGCTGGTAGCATTCAGCCTCGTCACAATCTATCCGCCGCAGAAAAAAATCGCGCTCGGTCTCGATATTCAGGGCGGCACTTCATTTCTGATCCGTTTGGTGCAGGGCGACAAGCCGATCACGAAGACTAACCTCGAACAGGCGGTCGAGGTGATCCGCAAACGGGTCGATTATTTTGGCGGCGGCGAACCGGTCATTAGTCCGGTGGGGGCCGACCGTATTTTGGTGCAAATCCCAGGGCTCGATCCGGCGAAGATCATGGAAGCGCGGACTCAACTTTCGCGCGTGGCGAAGCTCGAGTTTCGTCTTGTTTATCCGGACAATGGCGAGCGTCTTCGCGCGATCGACGCCGGAACGGAAGTCATTCCTCCCGAGTACCGCATCGAGTCTTACAAGATGCAGCAGAGTGAGGGGAAAAAGCCGATCGAGGAGCGGTTGCTCGTGAAAAAGAAAGCCGATCTCGGCGGCGATCGGGTGACTGCATCAAATGCTTATTATGGCAACGAAGGCTGGACGGTACAACTGAAGTTCGACGGTGAAGGCGCGAAGAAATTTGGCGAAATTACAGAAGCGAATAAAGGACATCGGTTTGCAATTGTCCTCGATGGAAATATTCAGTCGGCGCCGACGATTCGTGACGCGATTTATGGCGGTGATGCAATTATCACCGGTCGGTTTGGTGAAGAAGAAGCCCGCGATCTGGCCAGCGTGCTGGAAAATCCGCTACAGACGCCGGTTAGCATCGAAGAGGAACGCAGCGTTTCGCCGACGCTCGGCGCGGATTCGATTCGCAGCAGTGTTTTGGCCGGATTGGTCGGATTGGCGCTGACCCTGGCGGGAGTTCTCTTTTACTACAAATTCGCCGGTCTGATCGCGAACCTCGCGCTCATCGTCAACATCATTTTGCTGATGGGCGCACTGACGATGTTTAATTTCGTGCTGACGTTGCCGGGCATCGCGGGCATTATCTTGACGATCGGTCTTGCAGTGGACGCCAGCGTTCTGATTTACGAACGATTGCGCGAAGAACTTGCGCTCGGCAAGTCGCTCAAGATCGCCGTCCGGGCCGCCTACGAAAAAGCATTCAGCTCGATCATCGACGCGAACGTGACGACGCTGATCACGGCTGCGATTCTTTTCTGGAAGGCCAGCGGACCGGTGAAAGGCTTCGCAATTTCACTTACGCTCGGCATTCTCGCCTCGATGTTCACCGCTCTCATCGTGGGGCGAAATTGTTTCAGTTGGTTCGTGGATACCGGCGTGGTGAAACGCGTCTCGATGCTGCATTTAATTTCTTCGAAACACATCAACTTCCTGGGCAAAGGTTTCCTCGCCACGATGTGTTCCCTTGCGCTTATCATTGCTGGCGCGACCGCGTTTGTTGTGCGGGGCGATAAAAATTTCGGTGTTGATTTTAAAGGGGGCGATCTTCTCTCCCTGAGTACGCCGAAAGCCGTTTCAGTGGGGCAGGTGCGCGATGCCCTCAAGCCGATCC
>JBDUDH010000103.1:0-7087 GCA_040003015.1 Verrucomicrobiota bacterium
CCTTCAGATCTTACGCCACTCAAGAGTTTCGACGACCAGCGCTCCCAGCCGGCAAGCGCTAACAGGGCCGACCCTGTGGAGCGGACGTTATCGCTTCCGAGGCCGCCTGAAGTTGTGTGCTAGCCAGCTAGCCTTCACCCAGATTACTTCCGCTCCATTTGAGTTTCTGGCGGACAACGCCAAAAAACGAAAGATTTGGAAGGACCGCGAGCGGCAAAACTTTTTCCGATTTTCGGATCTTCACCGTAGACTGGAACTCGACCGGAATGGGCTGACCTCCATCAACCGTCAGATAGACTGGATATTCTCGCTCACCGGCTTCCACTTCTATTACCGAGTCGTCCTCGACAATTACAGAACGATTCGTCAAGACGTGAGGACAAATTGGTGTGATGACGAAAACGCCGGATTGCGGGGCGAGAATCGGACCTCCCGCTGATAGCGAGTACGCTGTCGAACCGGTCGGCGTGGCGATCACCAATCCATCGGCGTTAAATTCGGTTAGCGATTCCCCGTTTACGCGGGTCCGCAAACGGATGAGGCGCGACAACTCGCCGCGGCTGATTACGGCGTCGTTCAGAGCGGTGGCTTTCGCCACGCACTTGCCATCCTTGGTCAACTCTACCGAGAGCAAGGCGCGTTCACTGAACGCAATCTCTCCCTTCGCAATGGACTCTACTCCCTCGCGAAAAGCAGACGAATTCAGACAAGTTAGAAAACCGAGCGAGCCGATATTAATACCGAAGATCGGTTTGATTGTGTCGCCGAGTCGACTTACGACGCTCAAAATCGTTCCATCGCCACCGAGAACGACGAGAAGATCGGTTTGGTGACCAAGATCAGCTACAGACAGCGTTGATTTCAAGCCGGCCAGCTCGGCTGTCGCGGATTCTAATTTCACCGCCAATCCCGCTTCCTCGAATTCTCCCGCCAGTTCCCGGATGAGCTGGGCAGCGCCCGCTTTCCCTGTATGCGCGATTAACCCAATCGTTTTCGGAGACATGCGAAAAATTCCTGGTTGCCATCCGCGCCTGTGATCTGCGATGGCACAATGCCAATCACCACATGACCGAGTCCCGCAACGAAATCGCAAATCTTGCGTTGAGCTTTCTGGTGCAATTCCGCGGATTGCACGATGCCCCCACGCCCTACATCTTTACGTTGCAGCTCGAACTGTGGTTTGATCAACGCGAGAATCACACCGTCTGGAGTTATCAAGTCGAAAGCATTCGGCAAGATCAAAGTCAGCGAGATGAACGACACATCGATCACGCAAACATTCACCGGTTCCGGAATCTCGTTCCGCGAAAGATTTCGCGCATTGATTTTCTCCCGCACGACGACGCGCGGATCGCTTCGAATTTTCCAGGCGAGTTGTCCGCGCCCTACATCGATCGCATAAACTTTCCTTGCGCCGTGTTGCAGAAGACAATCGGTAAAGCCACCCGTCGAAGCCCCGATGTCCAAGGCGAGCTTCCCGCGGCAGATCACGTGGAAATGAGCGAGTGCGCCTTCGAGTTTGAGTCCGCCGCGACTGGCGTAGCGACTTCGTTGCGTCACAGAAATCTCGTTCGTCTCTGCGACAAGCATGGAGGCTTTCGTTGCAACGTGATCTCCGATCCGCACCTCACCCGCCATGATCGCGCGCAAAGCTTGCTGGCGCGTTTCAAAAACGCCCTTTGCAACCAAAGTTGTGTCCAGGCGCGTTCGTTTCGCCATAGCAAAGCTTCGACTACCGTGATGCGCCGGCGGAGATGCGCTGACTGTTTTCAGCATAGACATCGCGGATCGCCTGCCGGATCGCTTGGACCGCTTGCGTCAATTGCTCCAGGCTGATGGAAAACGGCGGCATCAGGACAACTACGTCCCGAATTGCCCGGGTGAGCAACCCGTAACGCCGAGCGGCGATGCAAACCTCGGCTCCGACTCGGCCGGCCTTGCCAAATGATCGATCGTCAAGCTCTACCGCGGCGATGAAACCGCACTGACGAACTTCCTTGATGAGTGGTGCACCGCTCAAAACAGACAATTCCGCTTTGAGATGCGCAATTCTCGTTTGGAGTATTTCTAAAGTTTTTTCGCGCTCGAAAACCTCGAGGCTTGCCTTCGCTGCTGCACACGCGAGCGCATTCCCAGTATAACTATGGCCATAAAAAAGCGTCCCAGCGGGCGCATCAAACTTGCTAAAAAAGCGGAATATTTTATCTGTTATTAACGTTATTGCTAATGGAAGATATCCGCCAGTTAGCGCTTTAGCCAGAATCATGATGTCTGCGCCTACCGTTTCATGTTCGGAGGCGAACATTTTGCCCGTGCGGCCAAATCCAGTCATCACTTCATCGACAATGAGCAGTACGCCGGTGCGGTCGCACCATTCCCGCACCGCTCGCAGGATCCCTGGCAGCCAAATCTTCATCCCGGCAGCGCCTTGGATGAGCGGTTCGATTACAACTGCGGCGGTCAACTTCGCTTCGGAGTCCGGCAAAGCATGTAGTTCCTCAAGATTATTGATCTGGCGCCCCGGGAAGCGCCATTGCGGAAACCCGGTTTGAAACATTTGCGCTGCGCCGAGACTGGCAGCACCGGCCGTATCTCCATGATAAGCGTCGCGAAAAGAAATAAAGCGATGACGGGATGAACCGTGCAGTTGCCAATACTGGCTTGCTATTCGCATGGCCACTTCCATTCCCGTGGAACCGTCATCGGAATAAAAAACGCGGCTGAACGTGCCTGTCGGAAACAATTCCACGATCGCTTTCGCCAACTCAATTGCCGGCGGGTTTGTAAAACCGAGAAAGGAGGTGTGCGCCACTCGATCAAGTTGCTGTCGGATGGCGGCATTGATGTGGGGATGGTTATGACCATGGATGTTGGTCCAGATCGAAGAGTTTCCGTCGATGTATTCGCGGCCGCGGCTGTCTCGAAGCAACGCCCCCTGCCCTTCAACGAGCACGATTGGTTCGTGATCTGTCGCACACCACTCCGCCATCGAGGTAAATGGATGCCAAACATATTTCTTGTCGGCCTCAACGAGGCCTTGCGTGTTCCATTTATTCATTGCGCAATTGGTCCTGCAGCATTTGCTCGACGGTCGCCAAGTCCTCGAAGGACGCCCTGCGCCGTTGATATTTTCGAAAGATAATTTCGCGAAGATCGCGGAGATCATCGAGTAGCGGCACATCAAAATAAGTCCAATCGATCTCATCTTTAAATTTTGCCTGAAACCGCCACGCGCCACCGAACTTTGTCACGCGCACTTCACGTTTGCGCCCATCTTCATCTCGCGCGCTCCATATGTGTTGACTCCGCATAATCTTCGAATCCTACATTACCCTTCGTGAAAGACACAGCCCGACTGCTCCTTTACTTCGCTGGCACGCTGCTCGTCGGCGCGCTCTTTGCGCCGGTTCTCTTTTGGACGGCGCAATCGCCGAGCGCCCATCGCATGCTGCCGATGCTGAGTCGATTTGATTTCGAGACCTATTTTCATCGTGCTCTCCTAATAAGCGCCTTGATGCTGCTCTGGCCGCTATTGCGCGCGTTGCAGGTGAGAGGTTGGCGTGATCTCGGCTTGGAAAAAAATCAACGAAAGACGCAGGATGTCCTGGCGGGCTTTCTGATCGCGGCAGTTCCCCTCCTCTGCTGCGGCGCGGCGCTCATCCTTCTTCAGGTTTATTCGCTCCGGCCGGTGATTTTGTGGGGAAGACTTGGAACCGTTGTTTTGGCGTCCGCGTTCGTCCCATTGATCGAAGAATTGCTCTTCCGCGGCCTTATTTTAGGCGCTCTTTTGCGAAGCAACTCTCGTTTCGCCGCGATGCTATTAACCTCCGCACTTTTCGCGGTCCTTCATTTCCTTAAAGCGCCTGATCAGACCACTCCCGCCGGTGACGTCAACTGGGCCTCCGGCTTTGTCTCAATCGCAAATGCTTTTTGGCAGTTCCGCGATCCAATGCTGCTGGCTGCTGGATTCACTACGCTTTTTGTCGTCGCATGGGTCCTGGCGGACGCACGCTTGAAAACGCGTTCGCTTTGGTTCCCGATTGGCCTTCATGCCGGCTGGATTTTTGCCAACGGCGCGTTCAGTCGTGCGGCCCATCGGGAACATCTGGCTCTTCCCTGGATCGGGAAAAACTTGATGATCGGAATCGCGCCACTTATCGTGGCGGTCGCAAGCTGGGCGCTAATGAACGGCTGGTTGAACTATGTTCGCTCTCGCCAAACCTAGTTTTCTCAACGGCCTCATCTCGCTGTTTTACCCACCGCTCTGCGCTTTGTGCAATAACGCGGTCGAATCCGGCGGACACGTCTGTGCCGCGTGTGCAACGACGCTGCCGCGCATCCGGCCTCCGTTTTGCGATAAATGCTCCGAACCATTCGCCGGTGCGATCACCGATACATTCTCCTGCGCGAACTGCGCGCATCGCAAACTGCACTTCGATTCGGCAGTCGCGGTCTACCGAAGCCGCGGTGCCGTGCGAGAGTTAATCCATGATTTCAAATACGGGCGCCAGCGTCAGCTGCGGCATCCGATCGCGGGATGGCTGGCCGAATCGCTCGATGATCTCCGTCTGCGCGGTCGCCGCTTCGATCTGTTTGTGCCGGTACCGCTGCATCCGGCGCGGGAACGCGAACGTGGCTTCAACCAGGCGACACTTCTCGCCGAGCTCATGAGTCAGCGCACTGGAATCCCCCTCGAACCGGCGCTGCAACGGATTCGTTATACGACCACGCAGACGCAATTCGATCGCTTGGAGCGCATGGAAAATCTCAAAGGCACCTTTCGTTTACGCCGCGGCTTCGTCGTGCAAGATTTGCACGTGCTTTTAATCGACGATGTTCTCACCACGGGTTCGACCTTAAGCGAATGCGCCTGGGTCCTGAAACAAGCTGGAGCTGTTTCTGTGTACGCAGCCACTGCCGCACGCGGATAACGATGGCGATTTTCAAGAAGCCTGCTCTGAAAACTCAGAGCCGAAAAAAACGCGAGATGCCGCAGGGCCTGTGGCAAAAATGCCCCGGCTGTTCCGAGGTCGTGCATGAGATCGAGCTGACGCAGAATCAACGCGTTTGTCCGCGTTGCGATTATCATTTTGCCCAATCCGCGAAAGAACGAATCGAGAATCTTTGCGATCCGGAAAGCTTTACGGAAATGGATTCCGATCTCGTTTCCATCGATACGCTGAAATTCAGCGGCATGGCTACCTACAAAGATCGTCTGCGTAAATATCAGGACAGCACTGGACTCACCGATGCCGTCATCAGCGGTCATGCTTTGATCGAGGGTTACAAAGTCGCGCTTGCTGTGATGGATTTCAGTTTTCTCGCCGCCACCATGGGCTCGGTCGTGGGCGAACGCATCACCCGCACGATCGAATACGGCACGGCCAATCGCGCCGCCATCGTGATCATCGCCGCTTCCGGCGGCGCACGTTTGTACGAAGGCATGCTCAGCCTGATGCAAATGGCAAAGACGAGTGGCGCGCTCGCGCTTCATGCCGAACAACGCTTGCCTTACATTTCTGTTCTCACCAATCCAACCACCGCCGGGGTAATGGCCAGCTTCGCCTCGTTAGGCGATGTCATTATGGCGGAACCGAGAAGCATGGTCGGATTTGCGGGGCCGCGTGTGATCAGGGAAACGACGCACCAGGATCTGCCGGAAGGTTTCCAGACTGCGGAATTTCTCGAAGAACATGGACTGATCGATCTGATTGTGCATCGCAAACGGATGCGCGCCCAAATCGCAGAGCTTCTCGCCTACTTCTCAAACGCGCATTGAACTATCGCGAGGCTCTCGCCTGGCTGTACGGGACGCAGCGTTTCGGCATCAAGCTGGGGCTGGAAAATATTCAGCGATTGCTCGCCGCGCTCGATCTGCCCGCGCGCGATCAGCAGTTCATTCATGTCGCCGGCACAAACGGCAAAGGTTCCGTTTGCGCAATGATTGATGCCATTTGCCGCGCGGCGGACTATCGCACCGGGCTCTTCACCTCCCCTCACCTTATCACCTTTCGCGAACGCATTCGCGTGAACGGCGAAATGATTAGCGAGGATGGCGTCGCTGAGGGGCTTTCCTTCATCTGTAATTTTGTCGCGGATTGGAAAACGCATCCGACTTTTTTTGAGATCACCACGGCGCTTGCCCTTCATTATTTTCGGCAACAGCGCACGGAGATCGTTGTGCTCGAAACCGGAGTGGGCGGTCGCATGGACGCGACGAACGCTGTTCAACCGATCGTTTCCGTAATCACCCCAATCGCTCTCGATCATCAAAAATGGCTGGGCGACACGCTCGCCGAAATTGCCGGGGAAAAAGCCGGTATCATTAAGCGCGGTGTGCCGGCGGTCTCTGCGCGGCAGCTCGCCGATGCCGAGAAAGTTTTGCGTGCGCGTGCTACCGAACTCGGATCTTCGATTCAGTTTGTTGACCAAGTCTACGACGGCGAACTCTCTTTGAAGGGCACACATCAAAAGCAAAATGCAGCGCTCGCAATCGCTGCATTTCGAGCCGCTAAGTTCGACATCAATGAATCCGCAATTGCGTCCGGACTGCAATCAGTACGGTGGCCGGCGCGGTTCCAATCCTGGGGCGAACACACGATCATCGACGGCGCGCACAATCCGACCGGCGCAAAAATTCTTACTGAAACGTGGCGCGACGTTTTTGGCGACAAACGCGCGACTTTGGTTCTCGCCGTGCTCAACGACAAAGACGTTGCCGGAATTTGCCGCGCGCTCGCGCCGATCGCGCAACGCGCGCTGCTGCCGCAAATTCGCAGCGAGCGCGCGCTGTCGCCGCGACTTCTCGAAAAGACTTTTCAAGAAGTCGCGCCTGAAATTCCAATGTCGATCTTGCCGTCGACTGGCGTTGCGCTCGACGAAGCACGCAAACATTCCGATAAAATCCTTATCGCCGGCTCACTTCATTTTGCCGGCGAAGCGCTCGCCACGTTGCAAGGCGTTCCCACCGCCTTTGAAGAGTGCGCGCAGTAATTTCTGTAGCGGCGCTCTATGAGCGCCGAAATCTTATTTGACCGGCGGTCATAGACCGCCGCTACAGTTCAATCCGTGGAAACAAC
This sequence comes from Verrucomicrobiota bacterium, assembly GCA_040003015.1. GTDB lineage: Bacteria > Verrucomicrobiota > Verrucomicrobiia > Chthoniobacterales > UBA10450 > JBDUDH01. The sequence continues at coordinate 7,080 of JBDUDH010000103.1, forward strand.
GGCACCGG
>JBDUDH010000126.1:0-6967 GCA_040003015.1 Verrucomicrobiota bacterium
AGATCGAACACATATTTCGCTGTGGAATAAATTCCGACGAGATAACCGCCGGTTGTATGCAGAACGCCTTTCGGTTTTCCGGTCGAGCCGCTCGTATAAAGAATGTAAAGCGGATGCTCACTATCGAGCGCGGTCGGCGGGCAATCGGCATTCACATATTCCAGCTCGCGATGCCACCAGACATCGCGACCTTCTTCGATGTGGACGTCGTTTCCGGTCCGGCGAAACACAATGACACGCTTTATCGGGGTCGTACCGCGCAGCGCGTCATCCACATTCTTTTTCAGAGGAACGATGGCGCCGCGTCGGTAACTGCCGTCCGCTGTAATGACCGCGATTGCACCGCTATCGGCGATGCGATCGCGAATGCTTTCCGCGCTGAAACCGCCGAAAACGACTGAGTGCACGGCGCCGATGCGCGCGCAGGCGAGCATCGCGATGGCCGCTTCTGGAATTGTCGGCAGATAAATAATGACGCGGTCGCCTTTCCGAATTTTGTTACGCTTGAGCACGTTCGCGAATCGGCAAACTTCGCGGTGCAATTGCTGGTAAGTTAGGACGCGTTTGTCGCCCGGCTCACCTTCCCAAAGAATGGCGGCCTTATTACGCCGAGGCCCCCTCAAATGTCGATCGAGACAATTTTCCGAGAGATTCAGCTTTCCCCCGAGAAACCATTTCGCGAAAGGCGCTTTCCATTCGAGCACCTTTTTCCACCGCTTTTGCCAGACGAGCTCGCCCGCCTCACGCGCCCAGAATTTGTCCGGCCGGCTAATTGATTCGCGATACATCCGCCGATACGCCCGGAAACTCCCGATGCGCGCCCTTTTGACAAAATCCGGCGTCGGCTTGAAGACGCGTTTTTCCTTAAGATGAGACTCGATGTTATCGTCCATGAGCGCGAAGAGATTCGCTGACGCTACCAACCTCTCGGGATACGCTCAATTGAAAGTTCGCGAGGGCTGCCTCCCGGCATGAAAATCCGGCGAAGGTTTTTTGATTGTCTTCTCGTTTCTGCTCACCGAAAAGGAGGGCATGAGCGATAATGTGTACAAGAAGATTGAATTGGTTGGTTCCTCACCGGACAGCATCGAGGGCGCCGTGCAGAACGCGATTTCACGGGCGGCAAAAACGATCCGCAACATGCGGTGGTTCGAAGTGACCGAAACCCGCGGTCAAATCGAAGACAACAAGGTTAATCACTGGCAAGTAACGGTAAAGGTCGGTTTTACCCTCGACCGCTGATGACCAAATAAGGCTGCTCGCGGCCGAATGTTCCTCTCGCAACCGTCAGTCTTTCCCGCTTACCACTCTTTGCGCTGCGCTGCCTGATAAAGCTTCGTCGCGCCGTAAATCAAAATTGCTGGTTTGAAAGCCAGCAATAACAATCGCACTGCGCCGCCCAAAACGCGACCGATTGGCAGCCGGTTCAGGATAAACCCGGCGGCGATGGCGTAGAGCAAAGATTGCGTCGGCTTTTCGCGCACATAATCTTCGGCCTGGCTGACGACCTGTTCCCATTGATCTTTCGTGTAACGAAGCCCGCGCTGGGCAATGTCTTCCGGCGTGCTGATAGATTTATCGCTCTCTTGCATGGCACTTAGACTTCGGATGATGCGGCATGTTTGCGCGTCCGAATCTAATTTAACGCAGCGTCAGCCAGATGCTGCGCGCCGCCGCACCGGGCGGAAAATCGGGCAGAGCGGGCGTTCGATGAAAACTTCCCGCCCGCCGCGCGATCTTCAAACCGAAGCGGGCCATAACTTCCAACGCTCGCTCGTTAAGTTTGGCGCAATTGGTCGAGAGCAGGATTTTCGCATCGCGTTCGGTCAATTCCAGCGCGGCGATGAGCAACTTTTCGAAGTCGTGCTCGACTTGGAATGAGCTGCCGCGGCGTGATCGCGAAAAGGTGGGCGGATCAAGGATGATCACGTCAAACTTCTCGCCTTTCCCGGCCAGTCGCGGGAGGACGTCGAAAACATCGTCGGCCAGAAAGCGATGTCGGTTCATCGACATTCCATTGATCGTAAAATTCTCGCGCCCGCGCGCCAATGATTTACGCGAAAGATCAATGCTAACGGTTGATGCGCCCATCAAGCCGGCGACGACGGAAAACGAGCACGTGTAGGCGAAGCAATTCAATAGTTTTCGAGGTGCAATCCGGCGGACGAATTGACGGTTGTGTCGCTGATCGACGAAAAGACCCGCAGAATAACCGCCTCCGAAATCAATTCCGAAGTGCACACCGCACTCCATCACCGTCGCCCGCAGATCGGCATCGCGATTGCCCCAGACAAGCTGCGGTGATTCACGTTCCGCATCCTGTTTCGGGAGAAAGCGCGCGAAGATGCGCGCAAAATGCACTTGGCCGGCTTCCGACCATTGCGGCAGCTCGTCGATTATTGCGTCGCGGTCTCGTTCTGTTCTGAAGGAAATGAGTGCGTCATTGCCGAATCGTTCCGCCCAAGCCTCCGGCTTTGTGCAGATTCGGTAGGCGTTGGTTTGCTCGGCGAGAAAGTCGCGCACCAATCCAAAATCGATCCAGCCGGCTTTCATAGCGGCCGGCGCTCTGCTGAGTTTCCCGAGCGTCTTGCTGTGGGAATCGCCCGCGCTAATATCAGCTCGGCCATGGCTCGGTTTGTTTCCAGCTTCGGCCGAGTTGCCTGCAAAATGCAATCAGTAACTGTGCGCGTTCCCGCTAGCACTTCGAACCTCGGCCCGGGCTTCGATTGTCTCGGTGTGGCGCTGCGCATTTATAATTATGTGACCATCTCGCGAAGCAAAACGGCCGGGCGCAATTCGATGGCCGCGGAGGCAGCCAAGTTTTTTTTCGAGACGGCGAAGCTTGAACCTTTTGCCTGGAGTTGTTCAATCGCGGGCGATGTCCCGCCTTGCCGTGGTCTGGGCAGCAGCGTTACGGTCCGCCTCGGGGTCCTGCATGGATTGAACGCGCTCGCTGGTCGTCCGCTTGATCGCAATCAGATTTTCGAAATATGCGCGGAGATGGAAGGACATCCTGATAATGCAGCGCCGGCCGAGTTCGGTGGCTTCAACGTCGTGCGCGGGACCGAGCATCAGAAATTTGGCGTCGCGACGCGCTTGCGATTTGTGCTTTTGATTCCCGCTTTTGGAATTGCGACGAATCAAGCGCGCAAAATTCTTCCGGCGCGCATCAACCGGGCCCGCGCCGTCGAGAGCTGCGGAAACGCCTGCGCGATCACCGCGGCGTTTGCCGCCCGAAACTACGAAAAACTTCGGGGCGCATTCCGCGATCATTTCCATCAGCCGTTCCGCGAAAAATTAATTCCGTTTTTTTATTCCGTGGTTGAAGCCGGGGAAGGAGCAGGGGCTCTGGGTGGTTTTCTGAGCGGTTCGGGATCGACGATCGCTTGCCTCTCATTGCGTTCGCCAGAAAAAGTCGCGACCGCGATGATAAAAGCTGCCGGGCCCAATGCCCGCTCCCTGATTACGACCGCTGATAATGGCGGCACCCGGATTCTTCCTTTCCGAAATCCGAAATCCGAAATCCGAAATCATCATGCGTCGCTGGCTTGAAAATCTCGAGCAGTTCGCGATTGATGTCATTCTCGAGCGACGTCATGGCCCGCGCGCGGCTTTTCTGCGCACCCTGCTTTATTTTCTCTCGCTCATTTACGCGCGGGTCGTGCAGTTGCGACTTTTTCTTTATCGAAAACGCGTTTTCCGCGAACGAACGCTCGGTTGTCTGGTAATCAGCATCGGAAATCTGACCGTTGGCGGAACCGGCAAAACCCCGATCGTCGAAAAATTCGCACGGGCGCTGCAAATCGGCGGTCGTCGCGTCGCCATCCTCAGCCGCGGTTACAAAAGCGTGCCGAAACCGGTCAAACGAAAATGGCGTGATCGTTTTCGGCGAAGAGATCCCGATCCACCCCGGATTGTTTCCGATGGGAAATCACTGCTGCTCGATTCGCTTACGGCGGGCGACGAGCCGTATATGCTCGCGAACAATCTTAAGGATGTAATCGTGCTGGTGGACAAGGATCGCGCGAAAAGCGGTCTCTACGCCATTCGAGAGATGAAAGCCGATACGCTCTTGCTCGATGACGGCTTGCAGTATCTGCACCTGAAACATCGGCTCGATATCGTGCTGATTGACCGGCAAGCGCCATTCGGAAATGAATTTCTTTTGCCCCGCGGCACTTTGCGCGAACCGCCGCGAAACTTGCGTCGGGCCAGTTACGTTTTCATCACCAAGAGTAGCGCTGAGCCTAACGACGAGCTGATCGGACGCATCCGGCGTTACAACCGTACCGCTGAAATTATCGAGTGCGCTCATCAGCCGATTCACTTGCAGAATGTTTTGACCGGCGAGCGTGTCCCGTTGGAACGCTTGCGCGATACCTACATTGGTTCGATCTGCGGAATCGCCGCGCCGGAAAGCTTCGAGGGCGGATTACGAAAACTCGGCGCGCGCATCGAGCTGGCGAAAAGATTTATCGATCATCACCGTTACACAGAGGCGGAACTGCAGAGCTTCATCAATCGCTGTGTGCGGCGCGATGTCGACATGATCGTGACAACCGAAAAAGATGCGGTGCGTTTTCCGCTCTTAATGAAAGCAGAAGTGCCGATTTATTTTTTGCGGGTCGAAATTGAAATCCTCAGTGGTCATGAAAGCTGGGAACATTGCGTCGCTCGCATCTGCCAGCCGCAGCCAATGCTCTCGCCTGAAAGATTTTTCTCGTGAGAACCTTCGTCATCCCGAGCGCAGTCGAGGGATCCCGCAGTCGTAGCTTTACGGTTGCGCAGCGGGATTCCTCGACTTTGCTGGGAATGACGGCGCATGCAACGCGCACGTCATCGATCAACAATTAGTTACACATGAGTGACAAAGCCGAACTGATCGTCGAAGGGCGGAAGCTGCCGGTCTCCAATTTGAACAAAGTTCTCTATCCGAAAGCGGGCTTCACCAAAGGCGAATTGATCGATTATTACATTCGGATTGCGCCGGTATTACTTCCGCACTTGAAAGACCGGCCACTGACCTTGAAGCGTTATCCGAACGGTGTGGAGGGGGAATTTTTTTACGAGAAAAATTGTCCGGCGCATCGACCGGCATGGGTCAAGACAGCAAAAGTTTGGAGCGAAGGCAACCAGCGGGACATGCACTACTGTCTCGCGCAAGATCTGCCGACGCTGGTGTGGGCTGCAAATCTGGCCGATATCGAGCTGCACACTTCGCTCGCGCGCAAAAAAAACGTCGCCCGGCCGACGATGATGGTATTCGATCTCGACCCCGGCGCACCAGCCGACATTGTTCAATGCTGCCAGGTCGGGCTGTGGCTGCGCGAAGTGCTCGCCAGTCTGAAATTGAAGAGCTGGGCAAAAACGTCTGGTTCAAAGGGACTGCAGGTCTATGTGCCGCTCAACACCCCCGTCACCTTCGATCAGACGAAACAATTATCTCGCGAAATTGCCGGGCATCTCGAGCGCCAGCACCCAAAACTCGTTATCTCAAAAATGGCAAAAGCGCTCCGCAAAGGAAAAGTCTTTGTCGATTGGAGCCAAAACGATGAGCACAAGACGACCGTTAATGTTTATTCACTCCGGGCGAAGGATCAGCCGACCGTTTCGACTCCGGTTACGTGGGAAGAAGTGGAAAACACATTGAAGAAAAAGGATTCGAAGCTGCTCGTTTTTACGTCGGACCGCGTTTTAAAACGCGTCGAGAAACTGGGCGATCTGTTCGAGCCAATGGAAAATGTAAAGCAGAAGCTGCCGAAAAAATGGAGTTTCTCCTGAGGTCAATTCGGACGCAGGGGGCGAGTCTCATCATAAAATGGAAATGCCGCAGCGAGAGATCGAATTGACGCAACCGTTCACTTTGCGCTAACAAGTTCTGTTTGGTTTCCTTTTAGAAAAGGAGAACGTCATGCCTAAATATGTTATTGAACGCGAGATTCCTGGCGCCGGTAAACTTTCGGCGGCGGAGCTAAAGGCGATTTCGCAAAAGTCTTGCGGCGTGTTGCAGAAACTGGGACCGCAAATTCAATGGGTGCACAGTTACGTCACGGACGATAAAATTTATTGCGTCTACAACGCGCCTAACGAGGAGATGGTGCGCGAACATGCCGCCCAGGGCGGTTTCCCGGCCAATCGAATCTCTCGGGTGAGATCGCTTATCGACCCGACTACGGCCGAGCAGTGATTCTACCTCGGTCCCGCTAACGGCGAAGCTATTCGTAACGCAGCGCTTTCACCGGGTCGAGGCGCGCCGCGAAATAGGCCGGAATCAGAGCGGCCAGCGAGCAAATCACAAAAGCCGCAATGCAGATTTTCGCGACATCCATCGGGATGACATCGGCCGGGATTTGCGAGAATTGGTAAACCTCGCGGGGGAAAATTTCGATGTGCAGTGTTCTCGCGAGCCAGTGGCTGAACTCATTCCGGAAACGAATCAGCGTCATTCCCAGGCCCAAACCGATTAGCGTTCCGAAAAGGCCAACCACAATTCCCTGACCAAGAAAAACGCCGACAATCTGCCAGATGTTCGCGCCGATCGCTTTCATGATTCCGATCTCCCGCCGCTTCTGCACCGTCACCGTGATGAGCGTGTTCATAATCCCAAACGCGGCCACCACCACGATGAAGAAGAGGAGAAAAAACATGACCGTTCGCTCCAGGCGCACGGCTTCGAAATATTGACTATTCATGTCGATCCAGGTCTGCGCGTACTGCGGAGGCGTGAGAAATTTTTCGATCGCTTGCTTGACCCGTTCGGCCCCGTACGGGTCAACCGTCTTTACCGTTATGCCATGGAGCGCATCGCCGAGGCCGTAGAGTTCCTGGCCGATGTAAATCGGAACGAGCAGGAACTCGGAATCGTGAAGGTATTGTCCGGTCTCGAAGATGCCAGTCACGGTCAGTTCTTTGGGCAGGACAACTTCGCGTAATGCCGCGATCGCCTTTTGCTCTTCCTCGCCTTTTT
>JBDUDH010000110.1:0-6950 GCA_040003015.1 Verrucomicrobiota bacterium
CCGCGCGCAGTCGAGAGATCCCGTTGCGATACCCCAGAGCTTTCACCACGGGGTTCCTCGACTGCGCTTCGCTCCGCTCGGAATGACCGCGAAGTTGTACCACTGCCGAATTTCACCACACTAACAGCGCTTCAAAAGAGTTCAGCTTACGAACGGATTCGTGCGGCGCTCCTGACCGATGGTCGTGGGTGGTCCGTGGCCGGGCAGAACCGTGATGTCGTCGCCGAGTGGAAATAATTTCGTTTTAATTCCAGCAAAGAGCAGCTCACCGTCGCCCATCGGGAGATCCCAGCGTCCCACTCCACCTGCGAAGAGAACATCGCCGCCGATGAGCAGTTTTTCCGGCCGGGAGAAGAAACAGAGACTTCCCGGACAATGGCCGGGCACTTCCAGAACTTGCATTTCGGCCCCGAGAAAATCGTGCGAGGGCGTTGCTTGGATGAAGAAATCGGGCTGGGTTGGTTCGAGTTCCAGCTCAAAGCCGAAGTTTCGAAAGAAATTGGGATCGGAAATCATGGGCACCGTTTCCAGATGGCAGCCAATGGAACAGTTGAACCGGCGTTTGATCTTCGCGACATTCTGGACGTGATCGATATGCCCGTGCGTGAGCAGAAGCATCTTCGGCTCAAGCCCGCGCGATTCGAGCCACTCGCAGGCGCCATCGGGTGCATCGAACAGGATGCATCCCTCGGGGGCGTGGAGGAGGTAACAGTTTGTTTCAAAAATCCCGCCGCAAAATGTTTCGTAAATCATGCTCGTCTCATCCACCGGCGCTTACCGGTAGGCGCGATTTGATTTTACTTCCAGTTCGGGAATCAAAGCTGCATCAAAAACTGGACCTCTTCCGCTTGAGATCATGTTTGAATGTTCTGACGCGGTGTTTGTCTCATTCTTGCACGGAAAAAAATTATGGAGCGCCTCGTCACCTTGCTTTCGAAACGAATTCTGCGACCTTTCGATCCCATTTTATGAAGGATATGTCCCGTCGGCTGCTGGCGATTTCGGTAGGGTTTTTCGTTCTGGCGAGCGCAGCGTTGCCGCTCAAGGCGAAATCAGACGCCGAGCAAGTCTGCGTGTCCGTTGGACGGCTGCTCGAAGAAGGCCACTACACGCATCAGCCTCTAAACGACGACGTATCACGCAAGCTCCTTCAGAGCTACCTGGAACTGCTTGACTTCAGTCATCTTTTTTTTACGCAGGGCGACATCGATGCGCTCAATGCCAAATATGGCACGGCGCTCGATGACGATGTGCTGCTCGGCAATTTGCAGCCGGCCTACGAGATTTTCGATCTCTACACAAAGCGGGTGGAGGATCGAGTTGCGAAAATCAAAGAGCTGCTCAAGCAACCGATGGATTTCAAGTCCGACGAGACGCTTCGGCTCAATCGCCAGAAGGCGCCGTGGCCGAAAGATGAAGCCGAAGCCGACCAACTCTGGCGTGGACGCATCAAGAATGAATTGCTTCAGGAAAACCTGAGCGAGCATCCGATTGAGCCCGGTCCCGCTTTAGTCGCCCGCCGTTATGATCGATTGATCCGCAATGTCCACGAGGAAGATCGCGACGAGCAGGTAAAATTGTTTCTCGACTCGCTTGCCCAAACTTACGATCCGCATTCGGAATATCTCAGCAAAGCCGACCTGAAAAATTTCAGCATCAACATGGGTCTCTCGCTCGTCGGGATTGGTGCGATGCTTCGGAGCGAAGATGGCTACGCCAAAATCGAAAGCCTCGTGCCGGGCGGACCCGCGCAAATCAACGGACGGCTGAAGGTCGGCGACCGGATCACAGCCGTCGCGCAAGGTCCGGCCGACTTTGTCGATATTCGCGATATGCGCCTCGACAAGGTGGTGGAAATGATTCGCGGGAAGAAGGGCACCAAGGTGCGCTTGTTGGTCATTCCGGCAGATGCCTCCGATCCGTCGCTTCGAAAAAATATCGAGCTGGTGCGCGATCAGATTAAACTGAAAGACCAGGAAGCTCGGGCTGATATCATTTACAAAAAAGATGGAAATGGTACCGCGGTAAAGCTCGGCTGGCTCACGCTGCCGTCGTTCTACGCCGACATGGAGGCCCACAAGAAAAGCACGACGCGCGATGTTTCTGCCCTGCTGAAACGGCTCAAAAAAGAAGAAATTGCCGGGCTCGTTGTCGATCTGCGTCGCAACGGCGGCGGCTCGCTCGAAGAAGCCATTCAGCTTACCGGTTTGTTTTTCAAATCCGGTCCGGTGGTGCAAACCAAAGGCGCGAACGGCAACGTGGTCATCTCAAGCGATCCGGATCCCGGCGTCGCATACAGTGGGCCGCTGGTCGTGCTGACGAGCCGGCAAAGCGCGTCGGCCAGCGAGATTTTTGCTGGGGCCCTGCAAGATTACGGCCGTGCAGTTGTCGTGGGCGACAAGAACACTTTCGGCAAAGGAACTGTTCAAACCATCCTCGAGATCGGGCGGTTCACTTCATTGCTCGGCAGTCGTTCGCAGGATGATGGGGCATTGAAATTGACGATCCAGAAATTTTACCGGGTGGCCGGCGGTTCCACGCAACTTCATGGCGTCGCTTCCGACATTGTGCTGCCTACGCTTACCGATCTGGCGGAGTTCGGCGAGGGCGCGCTAAAGAATGCTTTGCCTTATGATGAAGTGCCCAAGGCGAAGTTCACGAAATGGTCAGACCTGCATCCGCTCTTTATCGATGAACTGAAAAGCCGTTCCGCGGTGCGGGTGACGGCGAATCCGGAATTTCGTTATGTGATGGAAGATTTGGAACGTCTCCGCCATAAGCTGGACGAGAATCGCATTTCGCTTAATGAAACCGTTCGGCGCGATGAATTGAACGAGGACAAGCTGCGCAAGGAAACCCGTAGCAAGGAGCGCCTCGCTCGGACCGAAGAAGAGCCGCGCGTTTACCGGCTCACTCTGGAGACGGTCGATAGTCCGAAGCTTCAACTCATCATGTATCCGGGCAAAATTGCCGAGGCAAAAAAGAACGGCGTCTCGGCAAAGGTTGCGCCGGAAGCCGCGCCTGACGCAGATTCCGATCTCGCTGACGATGATGGAACGAAAGACCCGGCCGTCGACCCGGAGCGCGATGAAACGCTCAATATTTTGGCCGATTTGGTGGAATTAAATCGCGGACCAAAGACGGCCAGCACAACGCACTGATTGCTCTCGCCAAGATGAGCTAGGTGTCGTTCAGATAGCGCATCAGCGTGTCGCGATCGCCTCGAGTGACAAGCATATAAGCATGGTCCTCTTTGGCCCAGCTGGCGGTCATCCATTCTCCTTCGCCGGTGCACACGGGCTTTGCGCCAGGCTTTAGCTTCGGCAAGGCCGCGCGATCAATCACAAACAAATGCGCGAGATTATCGCCGCCGCGTTGAAAGCAAAGCAGCGTGACTTTGTGATCGCGGAACCAGAGCACCCGGCAGCCGACCGGCTGTAATGCTGCCAATCGCGGTGGGAGATCCATCTTCGAAGGCGCGTTCTCCTGGCCTAACCACGTCTGCATTTTCGCCAGGTCGTGGCTTTCCACCTCGAGCGGCGGATCGAGTTTGATGAAGCTCACCATTTCCTGTTGGTAATGCGCCAGCGTCCGCGTCTTCTGGCTATGCGTGCGCCAAAGACCGAGAATTTGCGCGAGCAAAAAGAGCGCCGCTGCCGCAAGCGCAAAACGCGTCGTCCAGCTCCACTGCCGTGTCGCGATCGGCGTCGCATTCGCGAGAATGCGCGTTTTCAATCCAAAGGGCGCCACCAGGTCCGCCAGCTTCTCGGAGATCGCACGATCGAACGCTTGCTCTTCCTCAAACCATCGAGCCAATTCTGGATTGCGTGCTAGCTCTGCCCTTGCCTCCGCGAAAAACGGATCCGTCTCGTCCTGATTGTCTGGCCGATAAACCGAGAGGATGGATTGTGCCCGCTCCTTTTCCATCAAGCTTGCCCCCTTTCGTCCGTCAATGTTCGTCGCAATTCCGCTTTGCCTCGCGAAATTCGCGACATCACGGTGCCGATTGGTATCTTGAGAACCTCTGCGATTTCCCGATATGATTGCTGGTCGAGGTAAAAAAGAGCAAGCGGCGCGCGATAAATATCATCGAGGCCGAGCAAGGCTTGGCGGACGATTTTGCCATCGAGTTGATTGACAACCGATGCCGGAACGCTTTGTGCGCTGATCAGCTCAGCGCTGTTCTCCGCGTCGGTGAAACGAGCCTGCTGACGTTGCCGACCCAGAAATTCCCGATAGAGCGAGGTAAAAAGCCACGTCTTTACCTTGCTCGCGTCGCGCAGTTGATGACCTTTCGACGCCCAGAGATAAAAGGTCTGCTGGGTGAGATCAGCCGCATCCGATTCCTTGCGGCTGAGTGAAAGCGCGAAGCGGTAAAGTGGCATGTGATAATCTTCGACCAGTTTTTCGAAGTCGAGATCAGCCACTTATTCTAACGATATCGGCAGCAGCATTCTCTGCCAAGAAAATCAATCAGCTGCCAGTCCCGGCTTCACCAATGTGCGAGATCGCAGCGCTTCGGTTATTCCAGCTCGTGCGCGGTGTCGCGATCTCAGCGCCACGACCACGGCGCGTTAAGACGTTGATCGAAGCGAGGGTCAACAAGCTGTGGCCGATATCCCTGCGTCCGCAGCCTGGCTTCTTCGGTTGAACGACTCCGCGGCGTTCGTCCAAAAACGGTCACAGGAGTTCCGACGTTCAGCGCATTAAAAAACGCAATCGCATTTTCTTCCGGTAATCGCACACAGCCATGCGACGCCGGATAGCCCGGCAAATACCCGGCGTGCATACCGATTGATTCATTGAAGCGCATGAAATACCGCATTGGCGCCGGAATGAACCGCCCACCGCGCGGCACCGGCATATCGGCATCTGCATCTGAGACAACGGTGCGGCCGTTTGCGTCCACGATTTTGCCGTAGAGAGTCGAGAAATGGCTGCGCTCTTTTTCGATAATCTTGAATGAGCCGGTTTCTGTAAGATGACCGTAGCGGCCGCTGGCGATCGGAGTGGAAAGTACGACTCGTCCGTCGCGAACGAGATAAGCGGTTTGCTCCTGCAAATCAATTTCGACCGAATACGAATCAGATGTTTGCCCGAAGGCTGACTTCAGCGCGAAAACGGCAAATAGACAGACCAGCCCGGACCGCCAAACCATGTTTTATTTTAACGGCGAAAACGAACTCGGCAAGCAATCAGACAGCGATGGCTGCCTTGATCGCGGGATGCGGATCGTAGCCGATGAGCGTGAAATCCTCGAATTGGAAATCGTGAATATTGTTGACCGCACCATTGAGCTGCATTTGCGGTAACGGCCGGCATTCGCGAGTCAATTGTTCGCGCGCTGGTGCGAGATGATTCTGATAAAGATGCAGATCGCCGAAGGCGTGGACGAATTCGACACTCGTTAGGCCGCAAACCTGCGCCACCATCATCGTGAAAAGCGCGTAAGAGGCGATGTTGAATGGCACTCCGAGGAAAAGATCGGCGCTGCGCTGATAAAGCTGGCAACTTAATCCGCCCTCCTGCACGTAGAATTGAAAGAGCGCGTGACATGGCGGCAACGCCATGCCGTCGATCTCCGCGGGATTCCACGCCGTGACGATCAAGCGCCGGCTGTTCGGCTTCTTTTTGATCTGCTCGATGACATTGTCGATCTGATTGACGCGTATGCCGTCAGCGCCGCGCCAGTCGCACCATTGCGCTCCATAAATGCGACCAAGCTCACCATTCTCATCGGCCCACTCGTCCCAAATCGTAACTCCATGTTCGTTGAGATAACGCACGTTGGTTTCGCCGCGCAAAAACCAGAGCAGCTCGTAAATGATCGACTTCAGATGCAGCTTCTTCGTCGTCAGCAGCGGAAAACCGCTTCGAAGATCGAAGCGCGCCTGCGCCCCAAAGACCGAGATGGTGCCCACGCCCGTGCGATCGCGGCGCGGCTTTCCCTCTTCGAGCACGAGCCGCAGGAGATCGTGATATTGGCGCATTTGATTTGGTCAGATTCGCGAATTGTAAGTGCGCTTCGGTTTGGTCATATTTCGGCCCCCTCTTCGTTTATCCAAAATGGCATCGCCAAGCAAAAGAATCCTCCTGATTGAAGATGAACGGGACGTGGTGGATCTGCTCACCTTGAACCTGCGCAAGGCTGGCGGCTTCGTTATCTCGACCGCCGCCGATGGCGCGGCAGGCATCGCGAAGGCGCGCGAAGAATTACCAGCACTGATCATCCTTGATCTCATGTTGCCCAAGATGTCGGGCCTGGAAGTCTGCAAAATTTTGAAAACCGATTCCGGCACGCGTCACATTCCAATCCTCATGCTCACCGCGAAAGCGGAAGAGATCGATCGAATCGTCGGTCTCGAATTCGGCGCGGATGATTATGTGACCAAACCGTTCAGCCCGCGCGAAGTCATTCTCCGAATCAAGGCTGTGCTCCGGCGCAGTCAAAGCGATGGCCCGGACCAGGAACTCACTCGCGGCACGATTACGATCGATCCGGAGCGACATCACGTTTCTGTTGCAGGCAAGCGCATTCGTTTGACCGCGGTGGAGTTTAAACTGCTGGCCATGCTGATGCAGAGGCCTGGGCGGGTGCAGGCGCGCGACCGTTTGCTCAACGAAGTTTGGGGATACGAAAGCGTGATCGATACGCGCACGGTCGATACGCACGTGCGCCGCCTTCGAGAAAAGCTGGGGAAAGCGGCGAGCGCGATCGAAACGGTGCGCGGTTTCGGTTACCGCCTGCGGGAAGGTTGACGCGAGATGGGATGGATCGTGCTCGTTCTCGGCTGCGCAGTTTTGCTCGCAGCCTTTTTGGCAATTTACCTGAAATGGATCGCGCCATGGCGCGATGTGGAAGAAATCGCCGATGCCGTCGTCAATTCCCGCACGCCGCGCAAATTTCTCATCAGTGCCAATTCCCGCGCCGGCAAAATCGGGCTCGCGCT
>JBDUDH010000046.1:0-6752 GCA_040003015.1 Verrucomicrobiota bacterium
CGCGCGTGCTGACCGAAGCGGCGACGCTCGGCAAGGTCGATCGTCTGCGCGGCTTTAAAGAAAATGTGATCATGGGCCATTTGATTCCTGCCGGAACCGGATTTCCTGAGCATCGCGAGATTAAACTGGTCGAGCTCGGCGAGCAGGTCGGCACTTCGCTCGTCGAAGAGCCTGAAGTACAGCCGGCGCTGGGGTGAGCAGAGTGTGTCGGCGTGTGAACGTCTCGGTGTTTCGGCGTAGGCGCGGACTGGCACGAATTTTACGCCGTCACTCCGGTACGCCGTCACTCTGAAGCGCCTGGCCCATGTCGATCGCAACCAAAACGGGCGATTCGGGAGAAACCGCGCTGATGTACGGGCGGCGCGTTTCGAAATCCAATGCGCGCGTCGACGCCTACGGTTGCGTCGATGAACTGAATGCCGCGCTCGGACTGGCACGCGTCATGGCGTCAGATAACTTCATTGCGGAACAAATCTACGATATTCAAAAAGAGCTGATTATCGTGATGGGCGAACTTGCGACTGCGCCGGAGGATATCGAGCGTTACCTCAAAGACGGTTATCAACTCACAACCGCCGACCTGGTGGATCGGCTAACATCGGTCATTGACGATTTAGAGAAGGACAAACTGTTGCATTTTAAAGACTGGGCCATTCCCGGAAACACACTCGTTTCTGCGGCGCTCGATCTTGCCCGGACAACGTGCCGCCGCGCCGAACGTCGTGTCACCTCGCTCGCGGAGGTGACAAAAAACATGAACGGCGAAATTCTGCGCTATCTAAACCGTCTTTCGGATCTCTGCTGGTTGCTCGGGCGTTACGCCGAGAAAATCGAGCATGTCCCAGAGTAGCCTCGGCGATTCAGACAGTTTGGCGTCTCAGGATCAGCGCCGTGGCCAGTAACGTCTCCACGATTTCATCATTTTGATTCTTCATCACGTTGAGGATTCGGACAATTCCTTGAGTGGGCATTGATTTCGACGGTCGAGCTTCCACGATTTCCATTTCCAACCGAAGCGTATCACCGGGCCGCACCGGCGCTGACCAGCGCAGCTCATCGACTCCGAGACCGATCGCTCCGCCCGCGAAATTCAGGTCGCTCGTCACAAACAGGCGCATCGTGATGGCGGCGATATGCCAACCACTCGCGGCTAAACCTTCGAGGAAAGTTTCTTTCGCTCTTTCGGCATCGAGATGAAATGGCTGTGGATCAAACTCGCGCGCAAAATCAATGATGGCGGTTTCAGTTACAATATGGGGTGCGGATGCGAAGCGGTCGCCAACCTTTAAGTCCTCTAGATAATATTCGGGCATAAATTCAATGAATGCCGCAGTTCGTTCCCGCGGCTTCCTTTCTCCTATGCTGTAACGAATCGAAGTTAGCCAGTTCATAACGAGGATGAGTTACAGTTTTCCTGAGATCAATCTTGAGCGAAATTCGATTTGCCTTCCGAGGCGCGGTAGCGCATCTTCCACGTCCGCTCGACGAAGCTTGCGAGTTGGTTTTTCCCTATGCCGAATACGATAGAATTAGTCCCCGAACTTTTGGAGGCAGGCGTGCATTTTGGTCACCAGACCAAACGCTGGAATCCGAAAATGCGCCCCTACATTTTCGAGCGGCGCAACGCCATCTACATCATCAATCTCGACGAGACGGTGAAGCAACTTCAGCGCGCGACGGATTTCCTGCAGGAGGTGGCGCGGCGGGGCGGTAGGATTTTGTTCGTCGGCTGCAAAAAACAGGCGCAGGAAGCGGTCAAGGAAGCCGCGATTGCTTGCGGTCAATTTTATGTAAACCAGCGCTGGCTCGGCGGAACGCTGACAAACTTAACGACAATTCGAAAAAGCATCGGCCGGCTGAAATACATCGAAGAAATCGAGCAGTCCTCGGAATATAAAAAGATGGGCAAACAAGAGCTCGCCGCACTCAACCGCGAAGCCGCGAAGTTACGGCGCAATCTCGAAGGCATTCTCGAAATGTCGAAACTGCCCGACGCACTGATTGTCATCGACACGATGCGCGAGCAGAATGCAGTCAACGAAGCGCGGCGGCTCGGCATCCCGACGGTTGCCATCGTCGACACAAATGCCGATCCGGAACTGATCGATTATCCAATCCCGGGCAACGACGATGCGATCCGCGCGATTCGCGTCATGTTGCAGAAATTGGTGGACGCGATCGTATCGGCCAGCGGTGAAGCGCGGTTGCGCGAAGAGGTCGAGATGGCAGGGGTGTCCGCCTAGCGGCGGAGTAGAGAGTCGTTAGTTGAGAGTTGAGAGACTCTCGCTAACAGTGCTCGTTCGATGTTTCTCTCAACTCTCAACCTTCTTATGGATCCCCAGCTTGTTAAGCAGCTTCGCGAAAAAACCAACGCCGGTTTCATGGATTGCAAAAAGGCACTCGCCGAGTCGGCTGGCGATCTTGAGAAGGCCGAAGCGTACCTGCGCACCAGAGGCATCGCGAGCGCCGGCAAAAAGGCATCCCGCGCGACCAAGGAAGGAATTGTCGCGTCCTACATTCACTTACAGGGAAAAGTTGGCGTGCTCGTGGAAGTGAACTGTGAGACCGACTTCGTCGCAAAGAACGAAAACTTCCGCAATTTCGTGAAGGATATCACGCTGCATGTTGCGGCGGCTCATCCGCTTTACGTCAGCCGGGAGGAAGTTCCAGCGAAATCAGTCGAGTTTGAGCGCGCCATCTATGCCGCGCAGGTAAAGGGAAAGCCCGAGAATATGGTAAGCAAGATTGTCGAAGGAAAGCTCGATAAATTTTACAGCACCGTTTGTTTGCTCGAACAGGGCTTCATCAAAAATCCCGACCAGACGATCAAAGAACTTATTTCCGCAAAGATTGCCGAGCTGGGCGAAAACATCGTTATCCGGCGTTTTACACGCTACCTGATGGGCGAACCGCTCGGCGCAGAATTCTCAGCGCCGGCCAGTGTTAAATCCGGGACGTAGTTTAGTTCTGGCGATTTTTCCGGGCTTTCTCCGAAAGACACGCGCAACCGCCCCAGCGCATTCGTTTATATTCTGCGAGATGCAAACTTCAGTCATCTGAAGGTTGCTTCGGGGCTTGGCTGGAACAGTCGCAAGCTTTCCAAATAATAAATCACAACGGGAGAACAATCATGAAATTAGATTCACTGAATACATTGTACATCGAAGAACTCAGGGACCTTTACAACGCGGAAAACCAATTGCTCAAGGCGCTGCCGAAGATGGCGAAGAAAGCATCGGCGCCCGAATTGAAAAAGGCCTTTCAAGATCATTTGAAAGAAACCAAGGGCCATGTCGAACGGCTCGAGGAAATTTTCGATAAGCTTGGCAAAAAGCCGTCCGGGAAAACCTGCAAAGCGATGAAGGGATTGATCGAGGAAGGATCCGAAGTGATCGAGGAAGATGGCGATGAAGCCGTTCTCGACGCTGCGCTCATCGCTTCCGCGCAACGGGTGGAACATTATGAAATGGCCGGTTACGGCACCGTTCGCACCTTTGCATCGCTTTTGGGCGATGATGACGCAGCGGAGCTTCTGCAAGAAACGCTTGATGAAGAAGGCGACGCTAATGAGAAACTGACGGGTATCGCTGAGGAAATCGTCAACGTCGAAGCCGAGGCCTAGACATCGTAGTCACCGCGACTCGGGGACAACGGAAAATGAAAGCCATCGCAGCCACGTGGTTGCGATGGCGTTTTCGTTTCGACCCGTGCAGTTTTGTTATATCTAAACCCGAGAGGAGACGCTGATGGGACTCACTAAGTACAAAGCGAAGCGTAATTTTTCCGTCACCTCGGAACCAAAAGGCGGCAAACCGCTGCCAAAGCGTGTGCGAGGCGCTTCGCGATTCGTTATTCAAAAGCACGACGCCAGCCGTTTGCACTACGATTTTCGCCTGGAAATGGAGGGTGTCCTAAAATCGTGGGCGGTGCCGAAAGGTCTGCCTTGGAAACAGGGAGAAAAACATTTGGCCGTCGAAGTGGAAGATCATCCGATCGAATACGCAAGTTTCGAAGGGGTGATTCCCCAGGGGAATTACGGCGGCGGCACCGTTATGGTGTGGGATCGCGGCAACTATTATGTGTATGGTGAGGAGCCGCTCAAATCGTTACGCCAGGGTAAACTCCATCTTGTGCTCGAGGGCGAAAAGGCGGCAGGCGAATGGACATTGATTCGCCTGCGTGGCGATGGCGCGAAGAAGCAGTGGCTGCTTTTGAAAAGCGGCGCGGACGCTGGCCCGATTTCAAAAAAACGCGAAGACCAATCGGTGAAAACCGGCCGGTCGATGAAACAAATCGCGCACGATCGCGATGCGGAATGGGAATCGAACCGGAAAGAGGAATCGCCGATGCGCGGTTTTCGCGCGCGAATCCGCTCGGCCGTTTCAGGGAAGGATCGCTCGATTAAAAAAAAAGTTCCGCGGACCGAAGAAAAAATAGCGCGTGACCGGTCGTCGCGCCGGAAAAATAATCGGTCGCTACTGGCCGCGTTATCCTCCACGCAGCCGCGTTTCATCGAGCCGATGAAACCGCGCTTGCTCGACGACCCGCCGAAGAGTGATGATTGGATCTACGAACTGAAATTTGATGGGATCCGCGCCATCGCGGTGAAAGACGACCGGAAAGTGAATTTGATTTCACGAAATGGAAACGAATTGCGCACTCGCTTTCCGGAGATCGTCGAGGCGATAAAAAACCTGGTCGTTTCAGAGTGTGTGATCGACGGAGAAGTTGTCGCACTTGATGAAGAAGGCCGCTCATCCTTTCAGCTTCTGCAGGCGCTGGAAATGGAAGGCCGGAAGTCGCCCGTCCGGTTTTATGTCTTCGATTTGCTCCAACTCGATGGGAAAAGTTTGATCAAGCTCCCGCTCACGGAGCGGAAAACGTTGCTTGCAGAAATTTGCGAGAATGCGGGCGACCCCATTCGCTTTTCCAGCGAGATCGGTTCGGACGCGACCAGGTTACTGGCAGAAATCAAGCGCCGAGGGTTGGAAGGAATCATCGGCAAGCAACGCAACTCAGCGTACGAGCCCGGCCGGCGCAGCGGCGCGTGGATCAAATTGAAATGTGTCAATGAACAGGAATTCGTTATCGGTGGATACACGCCGCCGGGCGGATCGCGCAAATATTTTGGCGCGCTCCTTGTTGGCTACTACAAGGATAAACGCCTCTATTTTGCCGGGAAAGTGGGTACGGGGTTCAATTCAAAATCCCTTGCGGAACTGCACAAGCGGTTTCAGAAAGAAGCCCGGGAAGATTGTCCTTTCGCCGATTTGCCCTCGAAGCAAGGAGGGCGATGGGTCCAAGGCATCACCCCTGGAATGATGCGGAAATGTCACTGGATCAATCCGGTTTTTGTCGCACAGATAAAATTCGCCGAGTGGACGCGCGACGGGAAACTTCGCCAGCCTGTTTTCCTCGGATTGCGCAAAGACAAAGAAGCCCGCGAAGTGGTGCGGGAAGTTTAGGTCACGCTTCAGCGGTCAGAGCGAGATCGAAATGAACTTGTTGCCCGCGTAGAGCGGTCAATATTATCTTACATGAAAGTTAAAGTGGTCGTCACACCGAAAGCAACGGTCCTCGATCCTCAAGGCGCAGCTGTGCGTGATGCGATGCGTCATCTTGGTATGAACGAAGTGAAGGACGTTCGGATCGGCCGATATTTGGAAATTGAAGTCGAAGGCGGGGATGGAGCTACCGAGTCGCGATTGCGCGGGCTGTGCCGCGATCTGCTCTCGAATCCGGTGATTGAAGACTATTCGATTGAGAGATTGAGTAAGTGAGAGATTAAGTGGATGCCATGAAAGCGTTGCGATATTTTTTCTGTGTCGTGCTGCCACCGGTGGCGGTGCTGATGACAGGTCGGCTCGGGAGTTTCCTGCTCAGCATCGTCTTAACATTGCTCGGGTGGATTCCAGGAATTATTCACGCCTGTCTTGTGGTGAACGATTATCATGAAGAGCAGCGCGCCACGCGTTACGCGGTGGCGCATTAGATCGACATGAAGTTTGCGGTCATCCAATTTCCCGGTTCGAATTGCGATCAAGATTGTCTCGCCGCTTTGCAAGGAATCGAAGGCCTCCAGGCGGAATACGTCTGGCACAAAGCGGACTCGTTAGGCGGTTTCGATGCGATTATTTTGCCGGGCGGATTTTCTTACGGCGATTACCTCCGCTGTGGCGCGATCGCGCGTTTTTCCCCGATCATGCGGGCGGTGGCGAAAGAAGCGCGGGCGGGCAGATTAGTAATCGGCATTTGTAATGGCTTTCAGATTCTGTGCGAGGCGAAGTTGCTGCCGGGCGCGCTGGTGCGCAACCGCTCGCTCCGCTTCGTCTGTGATATGGCAACGGTGCGCGTGGAAACATCGGATTCGCCCTTCACCCAGGATTGTGCGGCCGGAACGCTCCTGCGGATCCCAGTCGCGCACGGGGAAGGATGTTTTTTTGCCGATAGCAAAACCCTGCGAGAATTGAACGATCGCCAGGAAGTGCTCTTGCGCTACACCGATCGCGACGGACGCGCGACCCCGGAGGCGAATCCGAATGGTTCGATCCAAAACATTGCCGGTATTTGTAATCGTGAACGCAATGTCTTCGGTCTGATGCCGCATCCGGATCGTGCTTGCGAGGAACGACTCGGCAGTGTGGACGGGGCGAAAATTTTTCAATCGATGATGCGTGCGGTAACGATGGAAAGGGTCCAGGCTGCGTAGCAGCAAAAATATCCGCGCTGGTCATTGTGAGTGTTTTTATCAC
>JBDUDH010000070.1:0-6738 GCA_040003015.1 Verrucomicrobiota bacterium
TCATGACGGCAATGCCGCCAGCGTTGTCGGTGATCGGTCCAAAGGCATCGAGCGAAATAATAATGCCTGCCATTGAAAGCATGCTCATTACCGCGATCGCGATCCCGTAAAGTCCCGCGAAATGAAAACTTAAGAGGATGGCGATGCCGATGAAACCGACGGGCAGCGCAGTGGCGTGCTGCCCGATCGCGAGACCAGCGATGATATTGGTGGCGTGGCCAGTCTCAGAAGCGCGGGCAATTTTTCGCACCGGCCGATAGCTCATCGAAGTGTAGTAATTGGTTATCACGACCACGACGCCCGTCATTAACAACCCGATGAGTGATGCCCGGTAGAGATCGCCGGCGGATCGCGCGATTCCACCGCTGATGATTCCGTCCGGAAATAAAGAGTGCGTGACAGGCCAGAACAAAATCGCCGAGACAAGCGCGTTCGTGCCGACGGCGCCCATTAGAACCGCTGCCGGTTTTCCGCCGCTGAAGTTAACGAACAGAATCCCGCAGATCGCGCCCAGGACGGAAATTCCTCCCAGCACAAATGGATAAACGATCGCCGCCGGGTTTGTGGTCAGGGTGAGAGCGCCGATCAAAATCGCGCCGATAAGACTGACCGCGTAGGTTTCGAAAACGTCCGCCGCCATGCCTGCGCAATCACCGACGTTGTCACCCACGTTGTCGGCAATCGTCGCGGGATTGCGCGGATCATCTTCGTCAAGATTGCTTTCGATCTTGCCCACGAGATCGGCGCCGACATCAGCTGCTTTCGTGTAAATGCCGCCACCGAGTCGCGCGAAAACACTGATCAGGCTCGAACCCAGTGCGAGCCCGACCAAACTTCGCACGGCCAAATCGCTTCCGATGATTGCACGGGCGCAGCTGTAAAAAATTGCGACTGCCAGCAAAGCGAGACCGACCACCAGAAGTCCGGTCACCGCGCCGCCGTTGAAGGCCACGCGCAACGCAGCCGAGCGCGATCTCGTGGCGGCGGCCTGTGTCGTCCGCGTATTGGCGAGAACAGCGATCCGCATTCCAATATATCCCGCAGCCAGCGAGCAGGCAGCACCGATGATAAAACCAACGGCAGTGGCGTGATCTTTAAAAATGAAGAGCAGCACGAAAATCACGGCCGCGATCGCGCTGATCGTCATCACCTGCCGATTGAGGTAAGCCTTGGCGCCCTCCTGAATCGCACCGGCAATTTGCTGCATGCGCTCATTCCCGGGTGAAGCCGACAGAATGGAGCGGATAAGAAAAAAGGCGAAGCCCAAGCCAGCAAGCGCGCAAAGCATCGAAAGCCAAACGCCTGAGCGGAGAATCGTTAGGGCGAGCAAAATCATAGGCGGACGAAGTTAGGGTGGGGGAGTTTAGTAAGATTTGTTCCTCTGGCAAACGGATAAATCCAGCGGCAATCCAGTGATCCTGCGGGTAAAAATTTGCGCGCTTACAATTCAAAAAACGCGTGCAGCCGTTTCAGAAAACTCGCCTTGTATTCCCGCTCTTTTGAAGCCTGCTCTTCGGAATCCGCCGCGCCTCTGACAATCCCTTCGGTTTCGAGTTTACGCTGCGCGAGAAGTTCGCTCAGCGAAGTAAGGCAATCGGGCGAATCGCGCAGTAGATCAGCCATCACCGGTTTACTGATCTCGAGCACGGCGCAATCGTGTTCGGCGCGCACGGTGGCAGTGCGCTTTTCCCCGGTCAGGAGCGACATTTCGCCGAAGCAATCCCCTTCGCGCAATGCACCGACGCGAATGAGCGAGCCATTTTGCGAGACGGAAACCTGAGCGCTGCCATGAACGAGAATGAACATCGACTGACCGTCAGCGCCTTCCTCGATTACTCGCTCACCGCGTCCGAAATGGACGACATTGGCTTGCACGATCAGGCTCTCGATCTGTTCCTGACTCAGACAGCGAAAGAGTGGCTCGTTTTGTAAGATAGAGCGCGCCTTATCGTGTTCATCGTGCGGCGGTGCGGCCGGTTTACGCTGCCTTTCCAGCGTTCGAATTGGAAACGGAATCGTCAGTTTCTGGCGTTTGAATTCGTACCAGATGTTGGTGCGAATCGCGTCGGTAATATCATTGTACGCCGCGTGATTCCCCATCCAAAACTTGATCTCGTACACAATGGCGAAATCGCCGAACTCCTTCAGATAAATTTTCGGCTCGGGATCGTGAATGACACCCTCAGCCTGCAGCGTCGCGCGCATCAGGGTATCCTTCACGCGATTCGGCGCCGCGCCGTATTCCACGCCCACACTGATCCGCATCGCATGGAGCTGCTTCGGATAATGCAGATTGATGATCGTCTGCCGAACGATTTCGTTATTCGGGATATCGAGATAAATGGCGTCATTGGTTCGAAGGCGCGTGGAACGCCAATTGATTTCCATCACTTCGGCAAAGCGCTCGCCGACCATGAGCCAGTCTCCAACCCGGTACGGCTTGCTCATCTGCAGCGACATGCCGGCAATGATGCCGCCGAGCAGGTTCTGCGTCGCGAATCCCAAAACGATGGCCAGAATGCCGGAACCGGACAGCAGCACGCTGAGCCCGGCGCCCGCGTGATAACCGACGCTGAGCACGAGCAGCAGCGCGATGAAGAAAATGATGAGCGCGCCGATCTGACGAGGAAACCGAGGAATGACGGTCAGTCTTTTCTTTTCGAAATAGAAATCCCAGAGATAGCGGTCAACCAGCGCGACAACCACAATGGCGCTCAACAAAATGAGCGCCGCGCCGATGTGGTGGCGCCAGGCTATGTTCAAGCCATAGACCGATGCCGCGGTGTAGAGGGCGAGCGTCAGGCAAAACAACTGAAAGAGCACACCGAAGCGGACACCGGCGCGTCGTTTCATCCAGCGTCCGATCGCGAGCACGACAAAGAACGTCGCGATGAAAACCACGACCGAGACAGCAGCCTTTTGCGTTTGAAGCAGGGCGGTAAACATCGGCTTTAGCGCAGCGAGAATATCAGGTAGAGGCGGGTCGCGACAAGTTCTCTTCAGAGAGGCGCGCCGGATGCACCCTCACCGCATCGGTGCGAAGACCAGCCATGCCCATCCGACCAAGAAACAAAGGCCTCCGAACGGCGTGATCGCACCAAGCGAACGGACGTTTGTCAATGCGAGCAGATACAAGCTGCCGCTGAAGAGAATAATGCCCGAGAAAAAGAGATAGGAGACGGCGCGGCTCACCACATCGGGATGCAAAGCGAGCGCGAGTAACACAATCGCGTGAACAAAGTGATACAGAACGGCTTTGTCCCAAACGTTGACCATCCCATTCGTTTGTAACGTCGCCTTGAGGACATGCGCGCCGAATGCTCCGAGAGCGACTGCAAGAAAGCAAAGCGAAGCAGCAACGCGGAAGAGAAGGGTATTCATTCGTGGAAACGTTGTCGTTTATCTCCCGCTCGATTTCGTAAAGCGAGACCTTTGTTGCCGAGCGCGCTCGCTTTACGTGCGCCGTAAAACCTCGGGATTCGGTGATGCCGCCACTGAAAATCAATTCACCGCGCCAGCGTTGAAGAGGAGAACAATCCCGGAAGTTTCACGGGAACTAAGGGTACAAATCCCGCCGGTTCAGGGAAGTATTGAGAGCGCCTGGACTCAATCATCCGGAGCCTACGGGGCTCGAACCCGCAACCTCCGCCGTGACAGGGCGGCGCTCTAACCAATTGAGCTAAGGCTCCTCGCGGGAAAAGAGTGTAACGGCGGCTGCCCCCAGCCGCAACCTCTGCTATAGGGGCCGCTGTCTCCACCCGCGCCGGCCGTTTGCACATTCAAACTGCGCGTGAGGACACGCCCCTCTACATCCGTCCACCACAGTGCTTCAACCTCTGTTTTGTCGCGCGCACGGAGGATTGCGGGCGAATATTTGTGCTTCGAATTCGTCTTCTTTCGGGACGAAAATTTGCGGTCGCAATCGTGGAAGCTTATAATCTTCTGGTCGGCCGAGAACATGGTTCAACGACAACAATGAGCGACGAGCGGCAGAGGGGAGGGGAGAACGTCGGTGGAGGCGGGGAAAGCCGCGAGATAACTTTGCTCGAAGCATTCGATCGAATCGTTGCCACGCTTCCTCCGGCAGAATCCGCGCGGCGCGAGCTATTCGCGTTGCGCTCCGAAATTGCGGAACAGGAAGAAATTGTCGGCGAAGCGCGTCAGATGATCGAGAAACTGGAAGAAGTGATTAAGAAAGTCACTTCTCCCGCCAACCGGATCGGCACTTACCTCGGCAGTCCGGCGCGTGATACGGCGCAGATCGTGGTCGGCGGCGCGGACTATTATTGCAACGTCGATCCACGCATCAGCCTCGCGAAATTAAAAAAAGGAACGCGCGTTCTGGTGAACGAAGCGTACGTCATCGTTGGAGATCTTGGTTACGATAACGCGGGGCCAATCACAAAAATTGCCGAGGTGCTCGATGACGATCGATTGCGCGTTGGCGCCGAACACGGGACGCAGTCGCTCGTCCTGCAACGGTCCGCCGAGCTGAAAAAATCGAGCCTGAAGGCGGGCGATGATGTGCGGGTGGATTCAAATTACAGAATGGCGCTGGAGGTTTTGTCGTCGCCGCGATCGCACGATCATTACCTCGATTTTGTCCCGGAGTTGCCTTGGGAAAAAGTGGGCGGGCAGGAGGGAGCGCTCCAGGCGATCAAAGACGCAATCGAGCTGCCGCTGCTGCATGAAGAGCTCTTTAAAAAATTTCAGCACGCCACGCCGAAAGGCTTCCTTCTTTATGGCCCGCCCGGTTGCGGCAAAACGCTCATCGGCAAAGCCACCGCCTACAATTTGACCAAGCAACTGCGCGGCAAAACCGGCGATGACATGCGCGAGTATTTCATGCACATCAAAGGCCCGGAGATTCTCAACATGTGGGTGGGTGAATCGGAGCGGATGGTGCGCGAAATTTTTGCGACCGCGCGCGAGAAACGTCGCGAAGGCTTCATGCCGTTTTTATTCATCGATGAAGCCGAAAGCATTCTCGGCACGCGCCGCGCGTCGCGCTACGCAAACATTCTTTCCACGCTCGTCCCGATGTTCTGCACGGAAATGGACGGGATCGATTCGCTCAATGAAGTGGTGATCATTCTCGCGTCGAACCGCGCCGATCTGATCGATCCGGCCATTCTTCGGCCGGGCCGCATCGATCGCAAAATCAAGGTCGATCGTCCGAACAAGGAAGGCGCGCGGGAGATTTACCGAATTTACCTGACGGATGATCTGCCCTACGATTCGGAGCTTTTAAAAGACGCGGAAAGCAGGAGCGCCGCGATCGACGGATTGATCGGACGCCTCATCGATGCGCAGTTCGCGCGGCGCGAGGAAAATCGTTTGCTTGAAATCATTTTGCGCAGCGGCCGCAAAGAAGTGCTTTATCGCAGCAACGTCATCAGCGGCGCGATCATCGCATCCGTCGTCGAGCGCGCCAAAGGCATGGCCATCAAACGCGCGATCGCGACCCAGCGTGAAGAAGGAATCCGCGAAAGTGATTTGCAGCTCTCCTTCAGCGCCGAGTATTCGGAGAACGACATCTTCCCATCAACCGATATCACCGAAGACTGGCTCAAGTTGATCGA
The DNA here is from genome assembly GCA_040003015.1 of Verrucomicrobiota bacterium. Taxonomy (GTDB): domain Bacteria; phylum Verrucomicrobiota; class Verrucomicrobiia; order Chthoniobacterales; family UBA10450; genus JBDUDH01. The sequence goes on from JBDUDH010000070.1 coordinate 5,583, forward strand.
CTACGATCCCGAAAATGTCGTCAAGATTTCTCCGGTGCGCGCTGGCGCCCAATCGGCCAAAGCGATCTCGAGCGTGATCTGATGAGAGGGAGGCTGTAGGGAAGCTGTTAGCTTCCGTGGTTAGCCTATTTCACCAAATATGGGCGAACCGCCCCGCTTGTCGGCAATTTATCCGCGCTGGGATCAACGAAGTGACATACTTTGTTACCCGCTGCACGAAATCGTCGGTGGGACGGACGAGGCCGGGCTTTCCAAAGTAGAAGTTCAGGCGACGACGATTTTGGCAACACTCCCCACACATGCGAGCATAGGGGCAGGTCTAGCTTTGTAGCATGACCCGCGAGCAAACTCGCTCTGGGGTGGTCGGGGCATCGAACGATGCTTGCGCAATGGGATGCTACGATGATAGACCTGACCGCATGCTCGCCCACACGATTTCACGAAGACCCTCTTCTCTTTCTGGCCGGTTTCGTACTCGCCTGCGCCGAGCAGGGCTGGTGGTTGGCGTTTGATTGAACGATGTGTTTCGCGATGCTGCATAGCCGGCGCTTTGATAGAGGGAGCCTCGTGTTCCGGACGTTGCGCACTGGTTTGTTAGACTCGGACGCGGGCGACGCATGCGGACGGCGCGCCGCCGGGTGATAATCCGTTCATGGGCGCCTAACCATGGAGACGTTTCTTGCCGAGTTGAAGCGCCGCAATGTCCTGCGCGTCGCCGCGTTTTACGCGGCCGCCGGCTGGGTGCTGGTGCAGGTGGCGACGCAGGTCCTGCCGGTGTTCGATGTTCCGACGTGGACGTTGCGCGTCGTTGTCGTCGCGGTCGTGCTCGGCTTTCCGTGCGCGCTGGTCTTCTCATGGTTCTACGAACTGACGCCGCAAGGCCTGAAGCGCGAAAGCGAGATCGACCGCTCGCAGCCGATGGCTCGCGGCACCGGCCGCAAACTCGATCGTTGGATCATCGGCGTGCTGGCCGCAGCCGTGGTGGCTTTGCTCGCCTATCAGTTCGTGCCCCACAAGGATCTCAATGACGCTGCGCTGAGCAAGGCGATCGCCGTGCTCCCGCTGGTCAACAACACCGGCGATCCGGGCAACGAGTATTTCTCCGACGGGCTTTCCGAGGAATTGATCAGCGCGTTGGCGCAGATCAAGGAACTCA
>JBDUDH010000142.1:0-6724 GCA_040003015.1 Verrucomicrobiota bacterium
CAGAAAAATGTTTTGGCACGATTTCCTTGGTGAAGCCGAGTTCGCGCAAGGTTTTGCCGGTCATGACCTTGGCCGCCAATTTAGCCAGCGGGATGCCGATCGCCTTGCTCACAAAAGGGACTGTCCGCGACGCGCGCGGATTCACTTCGAGCACATAAACATCTTCGTCTTTCACCGCGAATTGCACATTCATCAGACCGCGGACCTTGAGCTCGCGCGCCATCGCTTTAGTCGCCTGCTCGATCTCTTGCAGAACCGCTTTTGAGAGCGAGAAAGTCGGAATCACGCAAGCGCTGTCACCGCTGTGAATTCCCGCTTGCTCGATGTGTTCCATGATCGCGCCGATCACGCTTAGTTCGCCATCGGAAATGCAATCGACGTCCACTTCGATCGCGTCTTCGAGAAAGCGATCGACCAGCACGGGGCGATCGGAGCTGACATCGATCGCGCTCTGCATGTAGCGCCGGAGATCGGGTTCGTTGTAAACCAGCTCCATCGCGCGACCGCCGAGCACGAACGACGGCCGCACGAGCACGGGATAACCGATTTGATGAGCAATCGATACAGCTTCTTCCACGCTCACGGCTGATCCGCTTGGCGTTTGCCGCAGTCCCAGCTTGTCGAGCATTGCGGCGAAAAGTTTTCGGTCCTCGGCCGTCTCGATGCTCTCGGGTTGCGTGCCGATAATCGGGACGCCAGCAGCTTTCAATCCATCGGCCAGATTAAGCGGAGTCTGCCCGCCAAATTGCACGATCACACCCTCGGGCAGTTCTTGTTCGTAAATATTGAGCACGTCCTCGAGCGTGAGCGGCTCGAAGTAGAGTTTGTCGCTCGTGTCGTAATCGGTCGAAACCGTTTCGGGATTCGAATTCACCATGATTGTTTCGAAGCCGAGCTCGCGCAGCGCGAAAGCCGCGTGCACACAGCAATAGTCGAACTCGATGCCCTGACCGATGCGGTTCGGACCGCCGCCCAGAACCATGATTTTGCGCTTCGAGCTCGGCCGAATCTCATTCTCGCTGCCGTAAGTCGAATAATAATATGGCGTAAACGCTTCGAACTCCGCCGCGCAGGTATCGACGAGCCGGTAAGTCGGAAGCACGCCGTATTTCTTTCGACCCGCGCGAATGTCCGCCTCCGGCGTTTGGTAAAGCGTGGCGAGTTGCCGGTCGGAAAAGCCGAGCTTCTTCACGCGACGCATGTGATTACGCAAAATTGCTGCGCGTTCTTCGGCCGAGCCGTCGCCCATCTCTTTCGTCAGATTTTGCGCGGTATTTATCGGAATTGCTTGCGCGGTTGCGACAATTTCGTGGATGTTCCTCAGGAACCAGCGGTCGATTTTCGTCAGCGCGAAAACTTCTTCGATCTCCATCCCATCCTGGAACGCCTGCGCCAGATGAAAGATCCGCTCGGCGTTCGGCACGCTCAGGTGACGGCGCAATGTCTCCCGATCGACCCGCTTCTCATAACCGTCACCGCATAATCCGAACCGTTTGATCTCCAGACTGCGCAGCGCTTTTTGCAGCGCTTCCTTGAACGTACGGCCAATCGCCATCGCTTCGCCTACGCTTTTCATCTGGGTGGTCAGAGTGGCATCGGCTTGCGGAAATTTTTCGAACGTGAACCGCGGCACTTTCACGACGCAGTAATCGATCGTCGGCTCAAAACATGCGGGCGTTTCGCGGGTGATGTCGTTTTTGATTTCATCGAGCGTATAACCGACTGCGAGTTTCGCTGCGATCTTGGCGATCGGAAAACCGGTTGCTTTCGAGGCTAGCGCGCTCGAGCGCGACACGCGCGGATTCATCTCGATCACAACCATTCGCCCATTCTCCGGGTTGACGGCGAACTGAATATTCGAGCCGCCGGTCTCGACGCCAATCTCGCGAATGACCGCGAAGGAAGCGTCGCGCATCCATTGATATTCTTTGTCCGACAGCGTTTGCGCAGGCGCGACCGTGATTGAGTCGCCGGTGTGCACTCCCATGGGATCGAAATTTTCGATCGAGCAAACGACGACGCAGTTGTCCGCGCGATCACGCATCACCTCCATCTCGAATTCTTTCCAGCCAAGCAGCGATTCTTCGATCAGAACTTCTTTGACGGGCGAGAGATCGAGGCCGCGCGCGACGGTCCGGTCGAGCTCCTCGCGGTTGTAGGCGATCCCGCCGCCCGATCCGCCGAGCGTGAACGCCGGACGAACGATCAGGGGAAACGTTCCGATTACGTCCGCGACACGGCTGACGTCCGCGGGCGAGTGCGCGACGCCCGACCGCGGAACTTCGAGCCCGATGCGTAACATCGCTTCTTTGAACAGCTGACGATCTTCGCCCTTCGCGATCGCCTGGGCGTTCGCGCCGATCAGCTTGACGCCGTGTCGGGCTAGCGCGCCGTTGCGATTTAACTCCATCGCGACGTTCAGCGCTGTCTGTCCGCCCATTGTCGGCAGGATTGCGTCGGGCTTTTCGCGCTCGAGAATCGCTTCGACCACTTCCGGCGTGATCGGTTCGATATAGGTGCGGTCGGCGAATTCCGGATCGGTCATGATCGTGGCCGGATTCGAATTTATGAGCACGACCTTGTAATTTTCTTCTTTCAGCGCCTTGCAGGCTTGAACGCCGGAATAATCAAATTCGCAGCCCTGCCCGATGACAATTGGGCCGGAACCGATGAGCAAAATCTTTTTGAGTTGATCGTTCCGCGGCATTGCGCAGCGGAGGATAGACGAAATCAGCCGAAGATCACGAGCGAAAGCTGGCACGCAGGCATCCTGCCTGTGTGGTTTTGCTCCGACGGTAACTGCCGATATTTGGATTGAGGTGAAACCACCACAGGCTGGAAGCCTGTGCCACGAGACTTCACGCCACGTCGGCCATGCGCTGACGGTCGAGATAAACTTTGCAGATGCTTTTGATGCGAGTGAGCACGTAATAGGTCGTTTGGCTGCGAATGCGCACCAGCTCCGCGCCGACGATGCGAGTGACGAAATCGCTGGGGAGATCGAGAATTTCCTGCGGCGTCACGCCGTCCAGACCTTTGCAAAGAATCGCCGTCATCGCGCGGGTCAGCGTTTGCACTTCCGGGCCAAGCGTCATCCGCAAATGCGCTTTGCCCTGATCATCCACCTGCAGGTAAACGCCTACTTTGTCAGCGCACTCCTCATCCTTGCGAATATCCTCGAGGTCGAACTTTTCGCCCGCGCGCGGTTCCTGCTTTTTCGCGCTGTCGGCGTAGGAGACGAGCGTCTCGCGTCGCTCGTCCTCGGGTAACGACTCGACCAAGTTGATGATCTTATTGAGCTTCTCTGGATACATTTTTTCTTCTGTCATCCTGAGCGGCGCAAAGCGGAGTCGAAGGATCCCACTGCATCGCTTTTGGGTTTCGCGACGAGATTCCTCGACTTCGCTCGAAATGACAATTTGCTAGGCCGATTTCTCGATCGGTGCGCCGACTTTATTACCCCACTCCGTCCATGAACCGTCGTAATTTCGCACATTATCAAGCCCGAGCAGATAAGTGAGCACAAACCACGTGTGGCTGGAGCGTTCGCCGATGCGGCAATAAACCACCGTTTCCGTTGCCGGATTAATGCCGCATTGATCCATGTAAATTTTCGCCAGCTCCGCGGCCGATTTGAACGTGCCGTCGTCGTTCGTCGCGGTTTTCCATGGGACGCTTTGAGCGCCGGGAATGTGTCCGCCCCGCAGCACGCCTTCCTGCGGATACTCCGGCATATGCGTGATCTCACCCTTGTATTCGCCCGGTGATCTCACATCGATCAACGGCTTGCGGCTTTTGCTTTGCGCGAGCGCTTCATCGGCAAAAGCGCGGATTTCCTTGTCGAACCGCTTCTTCGGTACCGGATAATTTGTGCGCGGATATTTTGGTACTTCGCGCGTCATCGGTCGATTCTCGGCCTTCCACTTATCCCGGCCACCGTTCACGATCTTGACGTTTTCATGTCCGAACAAACGGAAGGCCCAGAGCGCATAACATGCCCACCAGTTCGCCTTGTCGCCGTAGAAAATGCAGGTCGTTTGCGGGGTGATGCCATTGCGGCTGCACAGCTCGGCGAATTTTTCCGGTTTGATATAATCGCGGATCACAGGGTGCTGCAGATCGGCGCGCCAATCAATGTGCACCGCGCCCGGAATATGTCCGGTATCGTAGAGGAGAATGTCCTCATTCGATTCCACGATGCGAATGCCGTCATCTTGCAAATGTTTCTCAACCCATTCGGTGTCGACTAACGCTTCGGGATGCGCATAAGCGGTCGGTAGCGTATTCATAGGCCGAAGGTTCCGTCCGCTTTCCAGCAGTGGCAAGAGCATTTCGCGGCGCACTCTGTGCCGCAGGCACTAGCTTGCGATCCGGTCGGCACTTTCTGCTGGATCAACGATTTCACGCAACTGTCACCTGGTCGCCATACGCTTGTAACAATCGCTCTCTAGCTTCACTCGCGTTCGCCAACGCGGACCGCGGGTAACCGGAAGGTTCTCGCGCCAAACAACCCCGCGGCCACCGCCGCACAAACAAGGAGAACCGAGATGTTGGTAAAGAAGCTTACGTTAATTGCAGCGGCCGCGAGCCTGCTCCTCAGCGGCGTCGCTCGTGCACAAGACAATGGCGCCCTGCTCGACCTGCTCGTGCGCAAAGGCGTCATCAACGACCAAGAAGCCGAAGAAGTCCGGGCCGAGCTGACCAAAGAGTACGCCTCGTCTTCGGCGGGAAAATGGAAATTATCGACGCCCATCACCGAGCTCGAGCTCTACGGCGACGCGCGCATGCGCTACGAAATTCGGACGACGGAAGCCGGCCCGCCCGACACCTTGAGTACCCCCGACGACAACACGCAGCGCAACCGTTTTCGTTACCGGCTGCGCCTCGGTCTGCGCGGCACGCTTGCGGACGACTGGTTCTTCGGACTTCGCCTGGAGACGAGCACCAATCCACGTTCCACCAATGTGACTTTCGGCGACGACAGCGGCGTCAACGGCCCCTTCTCAAAAGATAGCGACCGGATCAACGTCGGCCAAGCCTATCTCGGATATCGTGGCCTCCGCGATTTTACCTTCACCGCGGGCCGAATGCCCAACCCATTTGTCACCACTCTCATGACTTGGGACGCCGACATTAATCCTGAAGGCCTGGCGGAGCAGTGGAAACATACTTTCAATATTTCCCTCGGCGGAGGAGGACCGGCGAAGTCCGTCGAGTCCACGAGCAAGGACGGAAAGAGCGTCGCTTCCACGACCGAAACATCAGCGCCGCGTTCGATGACGATCGATCTCTTCGCTAATTTCGCGCAATTCGTTTACGACGATTCGAACCCGGAGAATACGCTTGGCCCCGCACCGAACGGAGTTCCCAACAAAGACGCGTTCCTGCTCGGCTGGCAGATCGGCGCGAAGATTAACTTCACCAAGACCGTTTATCTGCAACTCGCCCCGACCCTTTATAATTACACGGGCAACGGCGATACCTTTAACAAGCACTTTGTCGGCGATCCGGCGTTTAACGTGGTTGATCCCGTCACCGGCACGGTCACGACGGTCACACCAAACCAGACCGGCATAAACAGCCTCCTGGTGTTCGATGCGCCGGTAGAATTTGGCTGGACGGTGGGCGAAATCCCTATGCGTGTATTCGGAGATTTCGCGGTTAACCTTGACGGAGACGAACGCGCAAACGCGGCCGGACATCCCGATAAGGGTGACCAACGCTATGCCTACCAAATCGGCCTCGGAATCGGCAAAATCAAAGCCAAGAATGATTGGCAACTCACTGCCTTTTGGCAGCACACCGATCAATTCGCGCTCGATCCGAACCTCGTCGATTCGGACATTTTCGACAGTCGCGTCAACATGGAAGGGTTCGCGGTGCAAGGGGGCTATGCCCTCAGCGACGCCGTCACTTTCAATCTCACCTATGGCTACGGCCAACAAAACGATCGCAACCTGGGCACCGGCGGAGTGGGTGACGCTTTCAGCCTTAACCCGCTGCGGAAGTACAGCATCTTTCAAGCTGACCTGAGCGTGAAGTTTTAACCTCAACTGCAACTGCAAAGAACCAAACAAACAATGAAAACGAAATCACTGCTTCTGACCCTTGGTCTGGCCTTCCTTGCCTCGCATGCACAGGCCGACCGCCTCGTCATCAAAGGCTCCGACACGTTAGGCGCGAAGCTCGTGCCGCAACTGGCGGAGCAATTCAAAGCGCAAAATCCCGGCACCACCTTCGACATTGCGGCCGAAGGTTCTACCACCGGCATTGCCGCGATTACCGACGGCACCGCGCAGATCGGCATGTCCAGCCGGCGCGCGAAACCGGCGGAAGTCGCGACTGCTTCCAGCAAAGGCATTAACATGAAACCGACCATCGTCGCATACGACGGCATCGCGGTGATTGTTAATTCCGCCAACCCAATCAAGGGCCTGACGAAAAAACAGGTCGAACAAATCTTCACCGGCGACGTTACCGATTGGAGCGCGATCGGCGGGTCGGGCGGGAAGATTTCCATTTACACGCGCAACACTTCTTCGGGCACGTACTCTGATTTCAAAGAACTCGCGATGAAGAAGCGCGATTACGCTCCCGGCTCGCAAAAGATGGCCGGCAACGAGCAGATCGCTGCGGAAGTCGGGAAAAATCCGAACGGCGCCGGATACGTTGGCCTGGCCTACACAAAGGCCGGCGGCATCAAAGTCATGCCCATCGATGGCAT
>JBDUDH010000150.1:0-6553 GCA_040003015.1 Verrucomicrobiota bacterium
AGGCGTTTGAGCTCGACGCTGTATTCCATCGGGAATTGGCGGACGAGGTCGTTGACGAAACCGTTGACGCTCAGACTCATGGCTTGCGCTTTGCTCAAACCGCGCTGTTGCATGTAGAAAATTTGTTCGGCGCTGACCTGGCTGACGCTCGCTTCATGTTGCACGGCGTTGCCGGTGCCGCGCACGGTGATCGTTGGATAAGTGTCGGTGCGCGAAGTCGAGTTGATGAGAAGCGCGTCGCATTCGGTGTTGTTCTTGCAATTCTTGAGATGCTTCGGCACGTGCACGAGCCCGCGATATGTGGCGCGGCCCTTACCGATCGAGATCGATTTCGAGATGATGTTCGACGTGGTCTCGTCGGCGGCGTGAATCATTTTCGCGCCGGTGTCTTGGTGCTGGCCGTCGTTGGCGAGCGCAATGGAAAGAACTTCGCCGCGCGCTTTCCGGCCTTTCATGATCACGCCCGGATATTTCATGGTCAGGCGCGATCCGATGTTGCAGTCGATCCACTTCACTTCCGCGTCTTCGTGCGCGATCCCGCGCTTCGTCACGAGATTGAAAACGTTCGCGCTCCAGTTTTGCACGGTGATGTATTGGAGCTTCGCGCCTTTGAGCGCGACGAGCTCGACGACCGCGCTGTGCAACGTGGCCGTGTTGAACTTCGGTGCGGTGCAACCTTCCATGTAAGTCAGCTCTGAGCCTTCGTCACAGATGATGAGCGTGCGCTCGAACTGGCCAAAGTTCTCGGCGTTGATGCGGAAGTAAGCCTGCAACGGATGTTTCACCTTCACACCGGGTGGCACGTAAATAAATGAGCCACCGCTGAAGACGGCGGAATTGAGCGCGCTAAATTTATTGTCGCCGATCGGAATGACTTTGCCGAACCACTTCCGGAAAATTTCCGGATGATTCTTTAATCCTTCTGTCGATCCAACAAAGATGACGCCCTGTTCCCCGACGGCTTTCTTGATGTTTGAATAGACGGCCTCGCTATCGAATTGCGCTTCAACACCTGCGAGAAACCTGCGTTCCTGTTCGGGAATGCCGAGCCGCTCGAAGGTGCGCTTCATGTCCTCTGGCACTTCTTCCCAAGTCCGTTTGGCCTGGGTTCCTCCGCTCAGGTAATAACGGATCTTGTCGAAATCGATCGCTTCGAGATCCTTGCTCGCCCAATGCGTCGGCATCGGTTTTTCCAAAAATGTCTTGAGTCCTTTAAGACGAAATTCGCGCACCCACTCCGGATCTTCTTTAACGTCGGAGATGTAGTGGATGGTTTTCTCCGACAACCCCGTGCCGGCGTCGTAAGTGTGCGCGACGTCGTAGGAGAAATCGCCGATGTTGCGATTGATGTCGACGGCTGAGGTTTCAGTTTTCATAATCGATCTTTGGTTAAGCTAAAGCGGCTTCCTGTTCGCGGGCCCAGTCGTAACCGCGTTCCTCAAGTTCGAGCGCGAGTTCCTTGTGACCACTCCGCACTATACGCCCGGCAACCATCACATGCACGTGATCCGGCACGATATAATTCAGCAGCCGCTGATAGTGCGTGATCAAAAGTATTCCGATGTTCGGTCCGCGCATTGCGTTCACGCCATGTGCGACAGTCTTGAGCGCGTCGATGTCGAGACCGCTATCGGTTTCATCGAGGACCGCGTATTTCGGATCAAGCATCGCGAGTTGCAGGATTTCGTTGCGCTTCTTTTCGCCCCCGGAAAATCCTTCGTTGACCGAACGCGAAGTGAAGGAGCGATCCATTCCGAGCAGCTCCATCTTCTCGTAAAGCCGCGCGTAGTAATCCGTCGCCTCCAGTTCCTCGCCATCGGGCAGATGCGCCTGCACGGCGGCACGGAGGAAATTCGCAATCGTCACGCCTGGAATTTCGCTCGGATATTGAAAGGCTAGGAAAAGTCCTCGGCGCGCCCGCTCATCCGCCTCCAGCTCGAGTAAATTTTCGCCATCCATCTTAACTTTTCCTTGCGTCACGGTGTAATCGGGATGTCCGGCTAAAACCTTGGCCAGGGTGCTTTTGCCCGAGCCATTCGGTCCCATGATGGCGTGCACTTCACCCCGAGGCACGGCAAGGCTGAGGCCGCGAATGATCTCCTGGTCGTCGATGGAGACGCGCAAATCTTGAATGGTCAATTCCTTCATAAGGCCGGAACGAAAATATAGCCGATTTTGCGGCGTTTGCGAATGTCGTTTTGGTCCACGGAACGACGCTCATTTGCCGGCGCGGCCACCGTTCAATAAGCCGCGCGCTTCCTTCGGTGCCGCCGACAGCGGCCACATTTGCGAATTGCGAATTGCAATTTGCGATCTAAGAATGTGAGCGGCGAACGCCGAAATCGAAAATTCGATTACCCCGTGGTGTAACGGTAACACAGCGCCCTTTGGAGGCGTTATTCATGGTTCGAATCCATGCGGGGTAGCCAGTCAACGGCAACCTTCCGGCTTTCGTTTCAATTAATGTTTTTCGGGATCGACCTTCGGCAGGTCGATTTTGTCATCGCTCAGTTTTCCTTCAAACGCCTGGATGAAGGCGTTTCTGAAGACATTCAGCACGGTCGTGATGATTTCCGGTCGCGGCTGATCGAAGCTGCCCGCGAGCGGGACCTTGGTGCCAAAGCGGTCCTTCGGATGATTGCGAATGATGCGCGTGATTCCACCGACGATTCCCTGCCAGATCAAGTCGATCGGATTGTCGGCATCGTGCCGCGGATCGAAAATTGCCATGTGATCGAACACTGGTTCGACGTAGCCGGTGAAGCTGCCGTTCTTCGCGTTCATCTCGGTCGCGACGCGCAACGTTCCCGCTTCAAAAGTGAGGCCGGCATAGGCTTTTGCAAAATCGTTTAGCTTCACGAGCGGAATTTCGCTGACCTCGATTTTCGTGGCGAAGGTCGGCTTCGGCGCGTACGGATCGAGCTCAATCCGGGAACGCAAATCACCTGTGCGGAGCGGCCGCCCTTCGATCATGATGTCGGCATTGAGAGTCTCGGACAACTTCTTGCTATTGGTCAGGTTGGTCGCGACCATCTGCACGTGGTCGATGACCATGTCGACTTTCGGCTCTTTGTTGAAATCGCAGTAGTGCACTTCGCCCTTATGCACCGCGAACCGATTGATTTTCAGAGGGAACAGTTGCTTGATTTTATCGGTCCACGGCTGGTCGATCCCAACTTGCGTGCCGGCTCTGCTCGGCGCATGGACGAAGTTGAGCCGGGGCTGCATGAAATCGATCTCGCCAACGAGTGCGCCATGAAACAGAGCTATCCACTCGACCGACAAATCGACCATTGGTGCGGAGAAAAACGGCACCGGTACCTTACCGCTGGTCTTTACAACCTTGATGTTGTGTACCGAATAAGCGCCGCGCCACAAATGGAGCGTTACAGCATCGACGTGGGCGCGATAATCAGGCAGTTCGGAGAGCTTGCGATTGACATAATCGCGCACCCAGATTGCGAGCATCATGTGCACCCCCAGCGCCGCGGCAACAATGATCACGACAAACCAAAAGAGTTTCCGTCGAAAAATGGCTTTCATGTTTGTTAAATAATCGCATCTCCGGCAGATTCAGTTCCCTTCCCGGTAAATCATTTAACGAACGGGACTCTTTTGCTCTGCTGCGGGCCGTCAGACAGTGAAGTTTTCGCACAAAGTTAAAAAACTGACGCAACCGGAGACCTACCGGCGGAGCATGCGCAATGCGCAGCGCCGATTGCATCCAGTCCCGGTCGCGCCGCTTCTGGCGAAGGTCGATCAGCGGCGATTGCGTGAGATTCAGACGCGTTACGCCAACTCTCCCGAGCACTACGCGAAGTATGCGGATGTAGAACGCTTGCTGAAGTTGAACATTCGCCGCGTGCAGGATTTGAATTTGCATCGTCTGCCGCCAAAACGCGTGCTCGATATCGGCTGCGGCGGCGGTTTCTTTTTGTTTATTCTACAGCAGCTCGGACACACCTGCCTAGGCGTGGATCTTGATGAATTCCCGCTTTTCACAGAGCTGCTCGATCTTTTTCGCGTCGAGCGGCGAGTCTGGACAATTCGACCGTTCGAGCGGCTGCCTGATTTCGGCCGAAAGTTTGACTGGATCACGGCGTTTGCGACCGCATTCAATCGCAACCGGGAGCGCACCTGGTGGTGGGGCCCTAACGAGTGGAAATTTTTTCTCGACGAGCTCGACGGCTTCCTCGCTCCGGGCGGCACAATTTTTCTCGCACTTAATGCGGACAAGGCCGGCGCTTATTACACGCCCGAGCTGCAAGAATTTTTCCTCAGCCGCGGCGCAGCGATCCAGCGCGAAAACGTGCTCTTTACGGTGAAGGCGTGACCGAAGGCGATGTTGTCGGGATCAATGACAAAGCCGGCGTCGCGGTGGGGCCAGGCTCGGAGACGGCGTCGCCGTGGGCGTTTCGCTTGCGCTCGGCGTGACGGTTGGAAATGCAAATGTCGGCGAGACTGATGGACTCTGTGAAACAGGTGCCGATGATGCTGCCGGCGATGGGCTGGGCGATGGGCTTGGACTCGGTGATGGTGTCGGTGTTGGCGGCGGGGTCGGCGGCGGAATCAAGTTCTGCCAGTGATGCAGAGGTACACTTGCGCCGCCAATTTCATCCACGAGCTTTTGACAACGGGCTTGAATTTTTTCCAAGTCCGGCGGACCGAACGGGCGTTCGGCCGTTTCTGGGAAAATTAGATAACTCACCTTCAGGTCACTGACTGGGCGATTATAGGGCGTGGCGAGCGCGTTGATCTCCTTGGCAATGCGCAACGAAGCTTCGCCCACTTTGTCGGACGGACCGACATCGCCGACGATCGCGGGATAAAGTTGACCGCCGAACACCACAACCGCGTAATCACCCACTTTTCCAGCGTCCTTTGCATGAGCGAAAACCCCGGGCATGACGACGTAGGGATCAGTCGCGCCGATCAGAAAGCTGTAATGTTTGAGCGCATCGACTTCGGCGCGCAATTGCTCGATCGCCAAGCGGAGCTCGCGGTTACGCTCCGGCGTCAATCCTTTGTGCGCGAATTCTGTTTCGACCTGCTTTAACTTTTCTTCTCTCGGCGCGAGAAACGGATTCGCCGTCGCGGTTTTCTTCTTCCAACGATAACTCGTGAACGGCTTGAAGTTCGCAGGAGCACCGTTCCCGAGCGGCAATCGATCTCCATCGGAACCATCGGAGTCCACATCCATTTCGGATTGAAGGAGCAGAGCACGACGTTCCGTTTGCGGGTGGCGCAATTGCAAGACGGTCTGGCAATCGAAAAAGTTATGGCGCGAGAGCAATTGATCGAGCCGGACGAGAGTTTTGCGCAACATTTGGATTTTCGTTTCGTAGAGATCCTTGAAAAGCGGCGAGACTGAGTCGGGCGTCAGCATGGAGGCGAGGCCGGGCAACAATTTGGGCAATTCCGGACTGACCTTCGCCAGCTCATCGAGCGTTTTGTTGGGCGTCGGCACCCGCACCTTCAGGTTCAGATCGAGCACATAACTTTGCGGATCGCCGCGCTCGTCCGATGCGGCTTTGCCAGGAGTCGGCTCGACCGCCGCATGCACAGTGATCCCGTTAAATAAACGCGCCGTATCCAATCGGCCCGTGATCACCGGCGTTTTCCAAGGCGTGGGCGATACTTCGGGAATTGGACGAGGGCCCGATGCGATGATTGGCAGCGGTCTGAGACGAGGAACTAATCGCTCGAGCGAAATCCACCGAAGAATGATTGCAAGAAGAAGAGCGAGAAAAAGCAACAGCACGACCCCTCCCAACGTGCTCAGACGGATTTTGCCCACGCGCCGGTTATTTTTTCACCCAGGCAACTAATGCCGCGATGATACCGATCACGCTCAAAATCGACATCATTCCTGCCGGCATCGCCTTCCCCGTCTGGATGAATTTCGGCACGAATTGACCGGCGAGCAGGAGCGACGTGATTAATCCGATCGCGAGTCCGGCCATCAAGTGATTCGGCAAAAGCAATGCGCCCACGAGCAAAAGAATTCCGGCGATCGATCCGGCGATGATCGACGGCACACTTCCTTTGCTAACGTAGCCGATGATTCCACCGAGAATGGTGAGAAGGCCGAAAACAATAAAATAGACTTTTGCTGCACCGATCATGTGACGAACTTCTGTCGCATCGTTAAGCCAAGTCGCGTCGGCTGTCCAGTCGGCCTTGCTCGTTAGGCCACAGGTGGAAAGAAAATCTTGCAAAAAAAATCCTGAAGGCGCAGAGTCCCGACCAATGGGAAAGCAAGGTCAAAGCTTTCGCGTGTTGACCACGAGCGGGTTGCTCGCCGCATTCTTCCTGGCGCTTGCGCTCGCGGTCGCGCCGCAATTGCATGAACGCATTCACAAGGAAGCGGCTGCGAGCCAGCACGAGTGCGCGGTCACCTTAATTGCTTCAGGTAAATACCAGCAGCGCGATGCTCCCCCGCTTGTTTCGGTTCCCCAGCCAGCTGTTCAATTTTCGAAACTTCCGGTGCTGAACCCGATCTGGGTTCCAGCACCGTTCCTCGGCGCATCCATCTTCGAGCACGCGCCGCCCG
>JBDUDH010000050.1:0-6543 GCA_040003015.1 Verrucomicrobiota bacterium
CGATTGATTTGTTGTTCTTCAATTGAAGCGTCCGGCGAAGTAAGCAGCTTCGCTTTCCCGTAACCGCGCGTCTCGATCTGCTCGGAGTTTATCCCAATTACTTGCACCAAATACTGCTTCACGCTTTCGGCGCGGCGCTGACTGAGATCGAGATTGTAATCATCCGGACCGTACGCATCGGTGTAGCCCTCGATGGTGAAAGTTGCCCTCGGGTTTCGCTTGATCAGCGCCCCGAGTTTTGCCAGCAGTTCGCTTGGTCGCAGCTCCGCGCTGTCGTAGGCGAAAAGCTGATTGTCCGGCATCAGCAGTTTCGTGCCCGAGCTGAGCGGTCCTTTTTGCGAAAGCAACGATTCCAGGTCACTAAAACCTGGAACGCGATTGGTCCGCGGTCCGGCGCTGTCCCCGGGGATGCCATTGAAATTGTTCGGCCGCTTGATCGTGGTGCTGGCTGCGATCTCCGTCCCATTCATCGCCGGTTGCGGACGACCCGATTCGCCGGCGTCAGTCAAAAGCGATTGCTCTCGCGCGGCATTCGGGCTGGTCGCCAACATTTGCGCTGTCGTCCGCTCGATGTCGTTGATCAGTGTGTTGGGGTTTGTCGGCTCGACTTTCGGCTTGTCCGGCAAGACGTCGCGCGTGTCATCGGGCATGGCGGCACTGGCGTGAACTTCCTCCAGCAATTTGTCGAAGGATTTCTGCTCTTCGGGAAGTTGCACATCGGTCTTGTCAGGATTCGGTTTCCCCGGCGGATTGGTTTGATCAGCCGCCGCCTTCTCGAGCGGCTGCGGCTCGAGATCGACGCTTTTTATTTTGAATGTGGGAGACGGGCGCTGGTCGAGATCGAGCGGCTCAGCCGGTTGAAACCGGGTGCGATAAAAAAACAGGCAGAGCAGAACGTGCAGGGCGAGCGATCCAATCAAACCGACAAGAAGCCAGTGCCGCTGTTTCGCGCCCGACCAAACTGGCAGCGCGGTGATAACGCGGGCCGTTTCTGCTTTCATATTGTAAATTTCACCAACCCGCAGTGTGCACGTGTTGTCAAACGTGAGGACATCTAACTGCCGCGGGTTCGATCAATGAAGATGCGCGCGGCCTTGCGAATTTCTTCCGCGACGTGCACTTCCGGCGAAACAAATTTCGGCGTGAACCAGGGATACAGCCCGATCAGATCGTGCGTGACCAAAATTTGCCCATCGCAATTTTCTCCTGAGCCGATACCGATCGTGGGAATGTCGATCGCGGCCGTGATCTGTCGCGCCGTCTCCGCTGCCACGATCTCCAGGACGACCGAAAACGCGCCCGCTGTTTCCACTGCGTGCGCATCGGCCAACAATTTCTCCGCTTCGGCGGCGCTCCGGCCTTTGACTTTATAACCGCCTTCTTCCCGCACGCTCTGCGGGAGCATTCCGATGTGCGCCATGAGCGGGATACCCGCCGCGATAATCGCTCGAATCTGCGGAGCGTGACTCGCGCCACCCTCGAGCTTCACGGCTTTCGCGCCGCATTCGACAAAACGCCGGGCATTCGTGACCGCTTCATCCGGTGAGTTGTAAGTGTTGATGGGAAGATCGGCCACAAGCAATGCGCGCTTGACGCCGCGCGCGACCGCGCGGGTGTGATGCAGCATTTCGTCGATGGTCACCTGAGTCGTGTCGGGATAACCGAGCACGACCATGCCTAACGAGTCGCCGACCAGAATGATATCGATGCCGCTTTCATCGAGCAAGCGCGCGGTCGGATAATCGTAAGCCGTCAGCGCGGTGATGCGCCGGCCTTGACGCTTCCATTCGCGAAAATTTTCCATCGCCGCGGCATATTACCATTGCTCTGAAGCGCGCACCACCATTGGCTCACTCTCCACGCACGTCAACAGATCGCGAATTGCCTGATGGCTGCCCGGCAATTTCAAATCGGGTCGAACTTCCACCAGAGGTTCCAGCACGAAGCGGCGAAGGTGCAAACGCGGATGCGGTAATTGCAATTCCGGCGTGTTCTGCGTCCAATCCCCGCAATAGAGAAGATCAAGATCGATCGTGCGTGACCTGTTCGGTGCGTGTCGCGGCGATCGGCCCATTGCTTCTTCAATCCGGCGAAGCGCATGGAGCAAGCTGAGCGGAGCGCGTTCGAAACCGACTTCCATTACAGCGTTGAGAAATTTGCTCGCCCCGGTTTCGCAATTAACCGGTTCGGTTTCGTAAATGGAAGAAACGACAATCGGTGGCGAAACGTCCGGCAACTCGACAATTTGGCGGTGCGCCTCGCGCAGCTGCTGGAGCCGATCGCCGCGGTTCGAGCCGAGGGCGATGCCGGCTCTCATACCTGTAGCCGCGGTCGCTGACCGCGGCCGCCGGAGTCAACGACCCCGGTTACAGATTCAAAGTCCGAGCACATCTTGCATCGAGTAAAGTCCCGGCGATTTGCCGACAATCCATTGCGCCGCGCGCAATGCGCCGAGCGCGAACGTTTCCCGGCTCGACGCTCGATGAGTCAGCTCGAGCCGCTCCCCCTGACCCGCGAAAATGACGGTATGCTCCCCAACAACATCGCCGCCTCGCAAGGCGTGCATTCCAATTTCATCATGCGGCCGTTCTCCGATCGGACCTTTGCGACCGTGTGCGACATTCTTTACACAATCAAGCGAGCGTGCCTTGGCTAAAATTTCCCCCAGCCGTTTCGCCGTTCCACTCGGTGAATCTTTTTTCGATCTGTGATGCATTTCGACAATCTCCAGATCGAAATCCGGCCCAAGCAGCTCCGCGGCTTTTCGCGTGAGCCAAAACAATGTGTTTACTCCAATGCTGAAATTCGGGGCACAAAGAATTGGCACCGATTGCGCCGCGGCTTCGATCAATTTGATCTGTTCTTCCGTGTGACCGGTCGTGCCGAGAACGAGAGGCTTTTTGTGCTCGAGGCAAGTTCGACAAACGAGCTCCGTCGCTTCGGTCTGACTAAAATCGATTACGACGTCGGGATCATGGATAGATAAGTCGAGCGGATCGTTCCGATCGACCTTCCCAGAAATTGTGACCTCAGACCGATTCTCCGCCGCCGCGACTATCGCCTTTCCCATTCGTCCCTTTGCGCCTACAAGCAGGATGCGAATCGGCTTTTTCATTGCAGCACTCGTTCGAGGTCCTCCACCGTCTTTCGCAGGCGCGCTTCGTTCGCGCCGGACATCTCGCACAACGGCAACCGGCACTCGCTCGACATCGCGTCGCGCCAACCGAGCGCCGTTTTTGCCGGGACTGGATTCGGTTCGATGAACAAATCTTTAAAAAGCGGCAGGAAAATTTGGTGGAGACGCCGCGCGCGTTTTGCGTCTCCCGAAAGAAACGCCTGGACGAGTTCGACGATTTTTGCGGGAAAGAGATTGGAGGCGACGCTCACCACTCCGACCGCTCCGACGGATAAAAACGGCAGGGTCAACGAATCGTCGCCGCTCAAGATCGTGAAACCATCCGGCAATCTTGTGTGCAACTCGCTCACCCGATCCACGCTTCCGCTCGCTTCTTTAATCGAGACGATATTGGGACATTCCGCTGCCAGCCTAACGACCGTTTCCGCGCCGATATCCACGCCACAACGGCTTGGAATGTTGTAAAGCGTCAATGGGAGCGCGGTGGATTGCGCGATCGCGCGAAAATGGCGAAAGAGTCCTTCCTGGCTCGGCTTATTGTAGTAAGGTGCGACGAGTAGCGCGCCGTCGGAGCCAAGCTTTTCTGCAGCTTTCGTGTAGGCAATCGCTTCACGGGTGGAATTCGAACCGGTCCCGGCAAGCACGAGGCAGCGTTTGCCGGCAAATTTCACCGCCATTTCGATGACACGTTCCCGCTCCTCGTGATTGAGCGTGGGTGACTCGCCCGTCGTTCCGACCGGGACAATCCCGGTGATCCCGCCTTCGATTTGCGTTTCAATCAGGCGCTCGAAGGCGGCCACGTCGATCTCATCATTTTGGAAAGGCGTAACGAGCGCCGTAAAAGTGCCGCGAAACATCGTTCAGAAATTTGGCCGCTCGGCCGTTTGGATCAAAGCTCGATCGTTCCGTCAAAGACGAATTCCGCAGGACCGGTCAGAATGACACCAGTGAATTGATCGCCTTTGCGCGAAAAATTCACTTTTAATTTATCGCCGCCGCGCACTTGCACCGTAATCGGGCCATCCACATTTTCGGTCGCAGAAAAAACCAAGGCTCCGGCCACGACGCCGGTTCCGCACGCAAGTGTTTCCGCTTCGACGCCGCGCTCATAAGTGCGAATCGAAATCTCTCGCTCGCCGCGTTTTTCAATGAAATTCGCGTTTGCACCTTTCGGAGCGAACAACTGGTGATACCGAATCAGCGAACCGATTTTCTGAACATCCACCGCTCGGAGATCGGAAACCGATACGACTACATGCGGCACGCCGCTATTAATGTAAGACGCCCGGGGCTGCTCACCCTCGAGATCCAAATCCAGCGCCAGTTGCAAATCCTTCGGATCGCTCATCTGCAACGAAACGAGTTCGTCTTCTAACGCCGCTCCGATCACGCCGGCCGGCGTTTCAAAAGAAAGCTTTTGCATCGGGCCGGCCACCCGGCTGGCGAATCGTGCAAAACAACGCGCGCCATTCCCACACATCTCGACTTCGCCGCCATCCGCGTTGTAGTAGCGCATCCGGAAATCTGCGCCGTTTTCGGCACGTTCCAAAACGAGAATGCCATCTGCGCCGACGCCGCGATGCCGATCGCAAATGCGGACGACATCATCCGCCGCGAGTTGCAACTCACCGGCGCGATTGTCGAGGAGAACGAAATCGTTGCCGGCGCCGTTCATCTTCGTGAAACGCAGCATGGACATTCGTCTAGCATAGTCTGCGCTCAAAACCAAGTCAGTAGAGGAATCTCACAGATAGCACCGTCATTCTGATCCCGCAGCGGCGGGAAAAGAATCTCTAATCGTTCCTTGGAGCCTTTGCGTTGCAAGGCAGGGAAATAGTTACAGATCCTTCACTCTCACTCAGGATGACAGGATCAGGTAGTTGCCACGGAAGCTTTAGAATCCTATGTGTGTCGCGGCGTTTTGGAAAAGAATTTCGCAAAAATCCTCCTCGGCCTCGCGCTCCTCGTCTGTGCACGAGACGCCGCCTTTGCCCAGATCGCGCCCGGGAAATTCAACGATCTGATTCTCGAGCAAGTCGGCCGGATGCCTCGCGGCGGTCAATATTCTGTTTCGCGTGTGGCGACGATTCGATTGCAAGCAGCCGCGCATTTCGAATCGGGAAAGTTCTTCGTGCTGCCGTCCGCCGCGTCACCCAGTTACTGCTCCGGCGCGACCTATCTCGTTTTTATGAAGACGATCGAAGCGCTGCGGGCGCGCGGCTCAGTCCAACTCGGCTACGACACACTCGATGCGCTCATGATCCGTAATCAGCCCGACGGCGAGGGAATCTGGGGCCGCTGGAACGCGAATGGACCGGGAACGGCGCGTCTTTTCTACGAGCTCGGCATCGGAGAAAATTTCGACGACTTTGCTCAGGCGCAACCCGGTGATTTCATGAAAATATTCTGGTCTCCGGAAGTCGGTCGATCCGAACACGGCCACTCCGTGATATTTCTGGGAATGGAAAAACGTTTCGATCTCGATTACGTCCGCTTCTGGTCGAGCAATATTCCATTTGGCTATGGAGAACGAACAGTGCCACGCACGAAAATCGTGCACGCGATTTTCTCGCGGCTTTATAATCCGGCGAATCTTGCGCATATCGGTAAGGTGCCGCTAGTCGACAGTTATCTTGCCGGCTTGATCAGCAAACGTTCGAGTTACGCAGAGGCAAAGGAAAAATGCGGGATGTAAATGCTTTCGGCGTTGTCGACGTTCGACCGCTTGCGTCATGACTTCCACGTTCACCGGGGCGACAATCCTGAACGGTTTTGTGCTCGGCTGGTCGGTGGCGTGGCCGCCCGGTCCGATCAATGCCGAGATGATTCGGCGCAGCGTACTTTCCTCATCGAAAGGCGGCGGGTTCTGGTCCGCCTGGCGATTGGGGCTCGGCGCTTGCACCGGCGATTTCCTCTGGGCGCTGGGAGTGGCTGTCGGAGCCGGCGCGTTGCTCAACACGCCAGCCATCCGCCGCGTCCTCGGCTTCATCAGTTTCGCGCTTCTACTTTTTCTTGCTTTCACCTTCACCGTCGGCGCCTGGCGAGCCAGTCAAAAAAGTAACTCGTCAGGCGATAACTGCGCCGCAATTGATCGGCGAGAGAATCGCTCACGCGGTTATCTCCTGGGGTTTACCCTCGCCCTAACGAGTCCCTGGAACATTGGGTTCTGGCTGGCTGTAATCGGCAGTCAACAAACCAGCGGACAAAACTACACACTTTTCCATTCGCTGACGCTGGCTGGCGCGGTTGTCTCGGGTGCAATCGCATGGACGCTCGTCCTCTGTCTTGCCGTGAAACAAGGCGCGCGGATTTTCGCGCGGCCAAGCTGGCAGGTCGGCAGTCAAGCCGTGAGCGCTGCGGTCATGCTCTGGTTTGCTGTGAAACTCGTTAGACAAATGTTCGCCTAA
>JBDUDH010000037.1:0-6517 GCA_040003015.1 Verrucomicrobiota bacterium
GGCATCGGTTGCCCGGGATGGATTTCATTCCGCCCATTTATTCCGATCTGCGCGAGGAGGAATGGCAAATCATGCGCGACTGGTATGAAGCGACTGACCAAAACGGCGCCATCGGCGAATGCGCCGTGCCTCTGATTTCGTTGCTGCAGGGATTGGTGCTGGGCAATCGAATCGTTCGCATCGCGCAACTCGGGACCTGTTCGGGTTACTTGGCGCTTCTGCTGGGATTCATGTTGCGCCGAATGAAAACGTCGCATGGGCTTTTCAGCCTGGATATCGATCCGGCGATGTGCGCCCTGTCCCGCGATTGGATCAAACGCGCGCAACTGCAGGATTTTGTCGAGATCGCACAACTGGATTCGCTCGACCCGAATGCAACGAAATCAGCGGCCAGTTATCTTAGCGGCGAACCCGAATTAATCATCATCGATAGCTC
This sequence comes from Verrucomicrobiota bacterium, assembly GCA_040003015.1. Lineage (GTDB taxonomy): Bacteria > Verrucomicrobiota > Verrucomicrobiia > Chthoniobacterales > UBA10450 > JBDUDH01. The sequence continues at coordinate 437 of JBDUDH010000037.1, forward strand.
GCATGAATACACCTCCACATTGCGAGAGCTGGATCTGTGGTATCCGGCGCTAAGCCGCGGTGGTTTGATGGTGTTGCACGATGTCAGCCATTTCGCCGCGGAATTCGATGTCACAAACGCGGGCGGTGTGCGCCGCGCCTTTCTGGAATGGCGACAAGAGCATCCTGAAGCCGAGGGCTTTTGTCTCAACGGTGAATCGCGAACGATGGAACTGCCACGTCCACTTTATAAAGATGCGTGTGGCCTTGGTCTAATTCACAAACCAGGAATTCCATCTTCGTAAGGGAGTCGATGGCCGCTTCTCCCTTAAACAAGCTCGAATTGCTTCGCGGCGACATCACGAAAGTCGCTGTTGACGCCATCATAAATGCGGCGAACACGACGTTGCTCGGCGGCGGCGGAGTGGATGGAGCAATCCATCGCGCGGCTGGACCAGAGCTGCTCGAAGAATGTCGCTCGTTAGGCGGATGCCGGCCGGGCGAAGCGAAAATCACTCGCGGCTATCGTTTGCCGGCGCGGTTTATTATCCATACGGTCGGTCCATTCTGGAACGGTGGGAAGAAAGGCGAGGCCGAGATGCTGGCAAACTGTTATCGCAACTCGTTAGGCGTCGCGGTAAAAAATGGCGTCAAGACAATTGCGTTTCCGGCGATCAGTTGTGGCGCGTACCGTTATCCCATTGTCGAAGCAGCGAAAATCGCGATCGCAACGACGCGGGAATTTCTGCAAGCGCACAGTGAGATGGGGAAGGTCATCTTCGTCGTTTTGGGTGATGAGATCTTCGCTCGTTATCGCGCGTTGCTCTAGAGGCCGTCTTTCAACGCGGCTTTTATCTTTCGCTCGACCAGCCGCCGCCAGCCTTGCGCTCTTTCGCGAGTTGATGTTTGATCGGAAAGCGCAACCCGCGAAGTTGAATATATGGTGACGATCGCGACCTATAATGACCAGGCCAAGGCGAAGCATTTAAAGCGCCGTTTTCAGGAGGTCGGCGTGAAAGTCGATGTAAACAACGAGGCCAATCTTCAGAGCTTCGCCTTCATGTCGAGACCGCAGGCAAATGTGAAGGTGAAAGTAGACGAGAAAGATTTTGAACGTGCGCAGCAGTTGATGGTGGAATGGGAAGCCTCGGACGCAGATGTTGGCTCTGCCATCCGCTGCATGCAGTGCAATTCGCCGCGGATCGAATATCCGCAGCTCACTCGCAAATTTCTTACACCCGGCATCGCGAGTGTGCTCTTCGCGTTGAAAATTTTTCCGAAGCAATTTTACTGTCAGAATTGTCAGTTCACCTGGAGCAACGAAGAGGAGCGCTCACTCGCCCGGCTCTGGTATCTTTTCTTTCCCCGTTCCGATTCGGACAAAAGGAGCTGAGGCGGCCGCGATTTTTTCGCTCCCAGACGGCATGAGGGGTGGGCAACTTGTTAGCGACCGGGCAGAGAGGACTTCAGGTTTCATCATCGCTGCCTTCGATCCATGAAATGGCTTTTCGTTCTGGCCCTCGCGGCGGTGATTTTCGGCAGTGCGGCCTTTTTCGGATACCGGATTTTCATTGGCCCCGAACTGGCCATGCGCGCGGAACGCAAATCGGTCGCCAGTCCGCTGCCGACGCTCGACATCAGCCTGCCGGAATTTCAGGCGGCGGCGAAACTGAAAGCGGACGGGAAGCTGACCGAAGCGCGCGTTGCGCTGGCCGCCTTCATCCAAAAATATCCGAGCGGCCTGCACGTCGGAGAAGCAGAGGATCTGCTCGGCGAAATCAATACTGACATTCTGATTTCCACTTATCCGTCTCCGGAAAAAGAGGAATACATCGTGAAAAGCGGAGATGTCCTCGCGCGGATCGCGGCAAAGCTGAAATCGACGCCGGAGCTAATCATGCGCACGAACAATCTCAACGGAACGATGCTGCACATCGGCGAGAAGCTGCTCGTTTCGCATCCTGACTTTTCGCTCGTAATCCAACGAAAAGCGCAACTCGTCTATTTGCTGGATCATGGCCTTTTTTTTAAGCGCTATCACATCCGCAGCGTGAAGCTGCCGCCGAAGCAGCCGCCGAAAATCAGCACCCATGTGGCCGAGGTGATGGCGTGGAAAGATAACAAGCGCGTCGGGTTTGGCACGACCGACTATGTCAACAGCACGCGCTGGGTGCGGATCGCGGCGCCCAATTACGTTCTCTACGCCGAGCCCGATGATGCGCACCGCGTTCTCGACGTCGCTCCGCCGCCGGCGGGTCTGGCGCTCTCCGCCGGTGATCTCGAGGAGTTGAGCGGTCTTGTAAACAGCAAAACGCCTGTCACCGTTACGGACTAGCGTTCTATCAGGCGGTTCATGTTTGAGCGCGAAAACATCTCACAAAAAAGTCAGGCGAATCGCGGGGTCGTCTTTCATCTGGCAGGCTGACGCTCTCAGGATGACAAACTTGCGGAGAAATTGTAACATTTTGGAAGCGCTCTGACCGCAGGAATGGATTCTCAACCGCTCGATTTCGAAAAACCAATTCTGGAGCTGCAACGGCGGCTCCAGGATCTAAAAAATCATTCCGACGAACATGCAATCGATTTCGACACCGAAGTGGAATCGATGGAATTGAAAATCCGGGAAACCCGGCGCGAAATTTACGACAATCTGACCGCCTGGCAACGAGTGCAGATCGCGCGGCATGTGCAGCGGCCTTTCGCACTCGATTACGTTTCGCGCTGCTTTACCGACTGGATTGAGCTACGGGGCGACCGCGCTTTTGGTGATGACAAAGCGATGCCGTGTGGACTGGCCAAAATTGGTTCGCATCGTTGTGTCGTGATCACGAATCAAAAAGGCCGCGATACCAAGGAAAACGTGAAACGCAACTTCGGATGCGCGCATCCCGAAGGCTATCGCAAAGCTCTGCGACTGATGCGGCTGGCCGAGAAATTTCGATTGCCGGTCATCTCTCTCATTGACACACCCGGCGCATTTCCTGGGATTGGCTCCGAGGAACGGCATATTGCCGAAGCGATCGCGGTGAATTTGCGCGAGATGATGACGTTGCGCGTCCCGATCATTGCGGCGGTGGTGGGCGAAGGCGGGTCCGGCGGCGCGCTCGGGATCGGCGTGGCCGACCGCGTTCTAATTCTCCAGAACGCCTACTATTCCGTCATCAGTCCGGAAGCATGCTCAGCGATTCTTTGGAAAGACCGTCGCCATGCAGCTGAAGCCGCGGAAGCGCTGAAATTGACCGCGGATGACTTGATGCGGCTCGGCGTCATCGATGAAATCGTGCCGGAGCCGGAAGGCGGCGCGCATCGCGATCATGATACCGCGGCTGCGAATCTTGGCGGCGCGCTGCGACGAAATTTACAACGACTCACGGAGAAACCGATCGGACAGTTGCTCAAAAAACGTTACGAAAAGTTTCGCCGGTTAGGCAACTTTGCCGAAAAAACCGCCGCGACTGTCAAACGGTAGGCGACTATTCTACCGCTAAATTCAAGCCTGCCTGTTACGTCACTGGCGGCGGCGGTGGAAACAAAAATCGCAGCATCGGGTCAATCCGTTTTCCCCATGCCCCTTCGCTATGGTTCGCGCCTTCCGCCTCAAGATATTGCAGATCGTCCTGTAGCCGCCAGCCTTTCTCGACGAGCGCATCGCGCAACGAGCGTGCGAGCTCCCAGCCGGTTTCGTTTGTGCCGGTGTCGATCCAAATTTTGAGCGGCAGTTTTTCGTCGAGTTCTTTCACCATTCGGACGATCACTTGATCGTCCCACCAAACGGCGGGCGACATGATCATGAGTCGTGAAAAGACGTTTGGAAACCAAAGTCCGAGGGACATCGTGACAAGGCCGCCCATGGACGAGCCGCCCAGGCCGGTAAATTTCGCTTCGCGCTTGGTTCGATATTTTTTGTCGATATAAGGCTTGAGTTCTTCGATCAAGAACCGGCCGTATTTTTTTGCGAGGCCGTGGCTGCGGTCTTCGCGCAAAGCAGTCTCATGAATCGCGCCTGGACTCGGCGCGTATTCGTGAATTCGCTCCTCACCTATGTTTGCAACCGCGACGACGATCAGCGGTTCGATTAATTTTTGTTTGATCAGGCTCTCCGCCGTTTCATCGACACGCCATTCCACCCCTGCAAAGGACGTCGCTGCGTCGAAAACATTTTGGCCGTCGTGCAAATATAAAACCGGGTAACGCGTTCGCGAGAAACGCCGGTAACTACGCGGCAAATAAACAAGAACATCGCGCCGGTTCCCCAGCAGCTTTGATTTGAATCCACGATGCCGCTTGATATTTCCAGTGAGTGTATGTTTGGGCATGCAAGGCGAAACGCATCGTTGAAGATGTCGATCTTGTCCAACCCCTGCCTCCCCATTTTTTCATGTCGAGCGAAAGTCGAGACATCTCTTACTGTTTGCCTTGAGCAAGTCTGATAACTTGGAATGAGAGATTTTTCGACTTCGCCTTCGGCTTCGCTCGAAATGACAAACTCCAAATGAACGAACGTTACATAAAATGGTGGACCCCTTATTTGAGCCGCGAGTTTGAAATGCTTGCGTTTGGAAACGGCGGCGGGCTGCCGCTGATTCTTTTTCCGACTTCGTTCGGCAGTTATTATCAGAACAAAGACTTCGGACTCGTCGGTTCCGTTAGCGGCTATATCGATGCAGGCAAAGTCACGGTCTATTGCCCGGACGCGATCGATCTCGAAAGTTTCTATAACAAATCGATTCATCCCGCCGATCGGATGCGCACGCACAATGCATACGAAAACGTGATCGTCCATGACGTGTTCGATCTTGCGCGCCGCGAATGTTCGTGCCAGCGCGTCGCTGTGTCCGGTGCGAGCCTCGGCGCGTATCACGCGGGCAACATCGCATTTCGCCACCCAGATCTGATCAGCAATTTCATTAGTTTGAGCGGCTCGTTCGACATCAGCTCATTCTTCGACGGTTACCACGACGACAACATTTATTTCAACAGCCCGTACGAATATCTCCCGAACATCACTGACCCATGGAAATATGGTCACATGGGAATCATCCTCGGAACAGGCGAATGGGACAACACCCGCCACGAAACGTTTCGTCTTTCCGAGATTTTGAATTCGAAAGGCATCAACCATTGGCTGGACGATGGGAAATGGCGCGGCCACGATTGGAACTACTGGTGCGACATGTTGCCGTACTATTTGTCCGTCATTAAGGCGGGCTGACTCCGCTGACGGCTGCTGGCCACTGCAGCGCCTGCACGCTCAATCGGCGATGCTCGGACGATCGCCCAAGAAATGAAGAAGCGTAAAGCGCAAGTCTTCCAGAAGCGGCCATACCGGCAGCCCTCGCCCGCCGCTCGGATCGCCGGTCGGCTGTCATGAGCAAAATGGAATCAGGAACCCAGAAACGCAGGAAAAAGCCTTGTCGATGTTGATTCCGAGACGGCTGCCGTTGCTTTTCACTCGTTGCTAAGCAGTATTTTCGGGCGAATCCCTCAGGCTTCCAGATTCCTTTTTTTCATTGCGGAAGAGATTCGGATCCGGCAGGACGGTGACGCCCCTATCGCAGCTTCTCATCCTTCATCCTTTCCCCGCCCCACCTTCGCAGCGCGCGAGGGTTTTCAAAACCGGCGCAGAACAAGCGCGTCCTCTCTGGCCGGGAATTCCTACGACTCAGCGGTAGTGAGCTTGGAATGGCTGCTATCGTCCTTCGCCGCAATCGCCTCGCAACAGCCTGCGGGAGGGGAGATTCTCATCGAGGGCAGGCCAAGTGCAGCCCAAACCGAGACAGCTCGATATTGTTCAGCCGGTTGAGCGTTCCGCTCGCGAGTTAGGATTCTCGGCGACCGGGAAACGGATCTCGACGCCGCTTTTCATTGTGACGACGACCTGCCCGTCGCCGAAAAGAGCGAACCGGGCGACATCTGGCAATGTGCAACAAAAAAGGAACGGCACGTTACCGTTCCTTTTCTGCTCTTTAGTCTGCGCTGATTACTTCAACGAGACGTCGTCTACGCGGAAAGTCGTAGTTATCGAAAAGTCCATCGTATTACGGAATTGCAGCCGGATCGTCTGACCCTTGTAAGCCGCAAGGCTAAACGATTTTTGCGAATA
>JBDUDH010000048.1:0-6506 GCA_040003015.1 Verrucomicrobiota bacterium
GCCGACCAGCGCGGGACGGAATTCTGGTTTCTCTTCAGCGTGGCCCAGGACCGGGGAAAGCCATGCCCAGCAGATAGCAGTGACGATGATCGCGCGGAAGCGGCGCGGAATTGTTTTCACCGAGATCCGACTGAGCCAAAATAATAGCAGTTGGGTCAAGCAGTGAATCTCAGGCCGCAGCGCTGAGAGGGCTACTAGATCGAATCCGATGCACGATTTTGTGCCGGCGGAAGTAGTCGATCAGCGCTTCGCGCGTTTGCACAGGATGAAGGATGCAGTTCGCGGCGGCGGTTTCGAGCAGATCGCGCAGTTTTATAAAACGATGGCCCGCGCTGCGTGAATCGAAGTTGTTAAAACCGATTCGATAACGTTTTCCGGGATCGAGTGGCTGGCGCCCGGAAAGTGTCATGGCGGTAATGCGACGCTCATAACCACGGCCAGCGGTTGTAATTTCAAATCCCATCAAGTTGCGCCCTTGGTGGCTCTGAAAAACCTCCTCCATCACGATCTTGATCTCGGGTGGCGTCAGCTCAGCCGTGACGAGAAAGTTTTCATACGGGAGTACTTCCCAGATATCCCCGACTGTTTTCACGCCGGCTTTGAAGGAATGTTTTTCTTCGAACAAACCATGCATGACTCCATCTGCTCGCGTGCCGCGATCAAAGAGAGCTTCCATGACCGCAGCGGCGATCAATTTCTCGACATCACTTGGTTCACCCGGGTGCGTTCGAACGCTGAGCGTCTCCGCCAGCTCGCCAATGGGCTGCGCTAATGCAGCGGCCGATTCGTCCAGCTGCGACTTCGCGCGTGAGAGAATCATTGGGTCGAGCTCGAAACGATGATCCATCAACTCGCATCGCGCTACCTGGTGCAGCAGTTTTTTCGAGTCGCGATCGAACAATAAATCGACCCGTCCCACGTGAATTCCGAAATGATCCGCTTGCGTGAGCAATGCGCCATTGGTGAGACGGCTTGGTATGTGTTTGTGCGTGTGACCTGCGATAAAAACTGTCGCTTCCGGAAATTCCGAAGTAAGCGCCATCACCGTGTTCGCGAAATCATCGCCACCGGTCCGTTCCTTCAATCCCATATGACCGGCCAACACAATTGCATTCGCTCGCTCGGCGTTTGCCCGCGCGATCGCATGCCGCACCGACTTAACCGGGAATTGAAATTCGATTCCTCTCGTGAACTCGGGTCGCAACCAGAGCGGCATGCCGGGCGTCGTCACACCGATGACCGCAATCTTAATTCCAGCGATTTGTTTTAAAATGTAAGGCTGAATTTTCCCGAAAGGATTTTTCGCGTCTTTGAATTCACCGGCCGGACTTCCTTCCAGCAACGTATTCGCCGCCAGCACCGGCATCGACGAACGTTCAACCACGCGCAAAAACGGCTCGATACCCCAGTCGAACTCATGATTGCCGACAATCCACGCGTCGTATCTCATCAAGTTGAAGAGATCGATCATCATCTGCCCGCGATCGCGTAATGCGAAATCTGTGCCCTGATAGACGTCGCCAACATCGAGGAGAATGTTGTTCGGATTCTCGGCCTGCCACTGGCGGATTTGGGTGATACAGCGCGCCATCCCGCCAAGATTCGGTCGTCCATCGTAATCGATGGTCGGCAAAATATGTCCGTGGAGATCGGTCGTGTGCAGAATAGAAATTCTGACCGTATCCGAGTTCAGCGCGTCCGTGGCGCGCGCGAAATTTGGAAATGCTGTCAGCAAACCGGTAGAACCAGCGATTCTTAAAAAGTCCCGGCGGCTCCACGCTGTCGAATTTTCACGGCTCATCTGTGCAAAGGAACGTGCAATTCCCTCCCGATTCGGCTTAATGATTCTGAGACGAGCATCGCGCGTAGACAAACTTTTTATGTTCGAGCTTCAAGGAATTGATCACGTCGCTCTTTCGGTGCACGATGTCGAGGGCTCGGCGGCGTGGTATATTGAAGTGCTCGGGTTTGAGCGCCGTCACGAAGGAATGTGGAACGGCGTTCCCGTGTTCGTCGGCAAAGGCGCTACTGGCATGGCTCTTTTTCCTTCACGCGACCATTCTGTGAAGTCGACTTCGCGCCCTTGCGGAATTGCAATATTTCATCTTGCCTTCCGCACTGATCGCGACGGTTTTCGGCTCGCGCAACGCGAGCTCGAAAAACGCGGCATCAAATTCCATTTCGAAGACCACGAGATCGCGCACTCCATCTACTTCCGCGATCCCGATGGTCACGAACTCGAGATCACGACCTATGAAGTGGAAGGCCGCGCGTCGGCGCGAACTTAGCTTTGCCGGACGCGACAGTTCGCATTTTTTCGGAAGAAGTCGTTACGCCACGCGGCCGCAGCAGTTCTTATATTTCTTGCCGCTCCCGCATGGGCAAGGTTGGTTGCGCCCAACTTTCGGCATCTCGCGACGGACCGGCTGGAGGTCGAGAGCGACTTCGTTACTTTCACCGTTCCCGCCGATCGCCGCCGCCACGCGCTCGGGACGCCGTCCGGACACCGGGCCGGTTGCCGTCGGCGCGGTGGGGGTTGTTTCCCGCATAAGGAACTGCGGCAGCGTCGAAAGAAATGTCTCGAAGGCCTGCAAGTTGGAGGTGCTGCGGAAGAGGTTGTGCAAAACTTCGTTCTTAATGTTCGCCATTAACTCGACGAACATTTCGTAGGCTTCCGTCTTGTATTCGATGAGCGGATCTTTTTGCGCGTAGCCGCGCAGATAAACGCCTTCGCGCAATGCGTCCATCGCATACAAGTGCTCCTGCCAAAGACGATCGATCGCATTCAGAATGATGTAGCGCTCGAGACTCTTGACCGCGGTCGGTTCCTCGTGGCTCGATTTCCGCTCATAGGCATCCTTGATTTTCTCGATCAAGAACTGCCCGTTCTCATCCGGTGCGCGCGTTTCAAACTGCGCTTTCTCACTCGTTAGGCCGAGCGGGAACGTGGTATTGACCCAGTTCATCAGTCCCGCGTAATTCGGTTCCTCGCGCGCGTCGCCGGAGCCGAGGTATTCTTTTACTTTCGCCGGCACGGCTTCGTCGATGACTTCGTAAATGAGTTTACGCGGCTCTTCCGAGTCGATCGTCTCGTTGCGATAGGCGTAAACGACCTCGCGCTGATTATTCATCACGTCGTCAAAATCGAGCGTGCGTTTGCGAGCGAGATAATTGCGTTGTTCGACGCGTTTCTGCGCGGTTTCGACGGATTTGTTCAGCCAGCGATGTTCGAGCTCCTGGCCTTCCTCCAGTCCGAAGCGCTCCATGATTTTCGTCATGCGATCGGCTGCGCCGAAGTTGCGCATGAGATCATCCTCGAAGCTGACATAAAAACGCGTCGCGCCGGGATCGCCCTGGCGTGCGCAACGTCCGCGCAATTGTCGATCGATCCGTCGCGATTCGTGTCGCTCGGTGCCGATAACATAGAGGCCGCCTCTTTCCGGAACGCCTTCACCCAGCTTAATGTCGGTGCCGCGACCAGCCATGTTCGTCGAGATTGTGGCCGTTCCGGCCTGTCCCGCGCGCGCAACGATCTCAGCTTCCTGCATGTGATATTTCGCGTTCAAAACGTTGTGCGGAATTTTTTCCCGCTTCAGCATGCGACTCAATAACTCCGACGCTTCCACGCTCACCGTGCCGACCAGGATCGGCTGCGCTTGGGCGTGACGTTCTTTGATTTCGTTGATAACCGCATTGTATTTTTCGCGGCGCGTTTTGTAGATGCGATCGTTGGCATCCTTCCGCGCCACCGGCCGGTTTGTCGGGATGACCGTGACATCGAGCTTGTAGATGTCGTGGAATTCGTTTGCCTCCGTCTCCGCCGTGCCCGTCATGCCGGCGAGTTTCTGATACAGCCGGAAGTAATTCTGAATCGTAATGGTGGCGAGCGTTTGCGTCTCGCGATCGATCTGCACGCCTTCCTTCGCTTCGACCGCCTGATGCAAGCCATCGCTCCAGCGTCGCCCTGGCATTTTGCGGCCGGTGTATTCATCGACGATAACGACTTTGTTTTCCTCGACGACGTAGGCGACGTCTTTCTCGAACAAACAATAAGCGCGGAGAAGCTGTGAGATGTTGTGCATGCGCTCGCCTTGCGCGTCGCAATGTTCCTGGCGCTCCTTTTTCAACCGCTCTTTTTCCTCATCGGAGAGCGTGCGATTGAGATCGATCTCGGTGAATTCGCTGATCAAATCCGGGAGCACGAACGAATCCGGATCGTCCGGATTCAAAAAGGTGCGGCCTTGCTCCGATAAATCCGTTTCGTTCGATTTCTCGTCGATGGTGAAGAACAGCTCCTCTTTGAGCGCGAAGAGTTCTTCCTTCCGCGTGTCCTGATAAAATGAGAGCTCCGCTTTATCGATTGCCTTGCGTTTTTCCGGATCCTCCATCATCCGCAGAAGCTGTTTGTTGCGCGGCTGTCCCAGTTTCACTTTGAACAGAAGCCGGCCGCCCTCCTCGATGTTGCCCTGCTCGAATTGCTCTTTCGCTTCACTGGAGAGACGATTGCAAAGCATGTTTTGCTTGCGGACAAGTTGATCGACCAACGGTTTCCACTTGTCGTACTGATGGGTGGAAATCGTTGTCGGCCCGCTGATGATGAGCGGCGTGCGCGCTTCGTCGATCAAAATGGAATCGACTTCATCGACGATCGCGTAGTGATAACCGCGTTGGACCTGCTGCTCGCGGGTCGTGGCCATGCCGTTGTCGCGCAGGTAATCGAAACCGAACTCGCTGTTCGTTCCGTAGGTAATGTCCATCGCGTACTGTTCGCGGCGAACATTGGGTGGTTGATCGTGCTGGATGCAACCGCAGGTCAACCCGAGAAAATTGTAAAGCTGCCCCATCCATTCCGCATCGCGGCGCGCGAGGTAGTCGTTGACCGTCACGAGATGCGCGCCTCGGCCGGCGAGCGCATTGAGGTAGAGCGGCAAGGTGGCGACGAGCGTCTTTCCTTCACCAGTCGCCATCTCCGCGATGCGGCCCCGATGAAGGACGATGCCGCCGACCAGTTGCACATCGAAGTGCACCATCGCCCATGTCATCGGCTGATCGCAGACCGTGAAAGTATGTTTCCGCTCGTTCAATCGGCGCGCGGCGTTTTTCACGACCGCGAAGGCTTCCGGCAAAATTTCGTCGAGTCGCCGCGCCAGCTCTTCAGGATCCCCTATCGCGGCGAGCTCCTTTTTCCACTCAGCTGTTTTGGCGCGAAGATCCTCGTCGGAGAGCGAATTGAATTGCTGATCGAACTCATTAATTCGCGCGACGACCGGCAGCATCCGCTTGATCGAGCGCTGATTTTTTGAGCCGAGTATTTTCTTTAAAATCCAACCAACCATCGAAATTTCCCTGGTTTATCCGAATGGAAACCATCCGTTTGTTGCAGGGAATTCGCAACCGAATTGTGGCGCGAAGCATCCTGGTTGCACTCAACGATTGGATGACAGGCTGGAAGCTTGCGTCACTTCAGCTACACTTCTGGCGATGAAAAAAATCATTTCGACAAGTGAAGCTCCTGCCGCCGTCGGGCCGTATTCGCAAGCCGTTCGCGCTGGTGCGATGGTTTTCTGCGCCGGTCAGATTCCGCTCGATCCGAAAAGCGGTCAGATCGTTTCGCAAGACGTGGCCGAGCAGACACGCCGCGTTCTGGATAATCTGACCGCGGTGTTGAAGTCCGAGCGTCTCACGCTGAGCGATGTCGTGAAAACGACGGTGTTTGTTACCGATCTCGCTGATTTCCAAACGGTGAATGAAATTTATGCGAAATATTTCAGCACCCAGCCGCCGGCGCGTTCCACCGTCCAGGTCGCAGCGCTCCCGAAAGCGGCCCGGGTCGAGATCGAAGCAATTGCGGTGGCGGATGATCAGGCGCGTGACGACAAAATTGTCAGCGATACTTCGGGCTAAGCCATCTCTCCGATGAATGAGGAGTTGCTGGCGCTTTTCCGCGCGACAGGCGCGTTACTCGATGGGCATTTTGTTCTTCGTTCCGGGTTGCACAGCCGCCAATTTTTTCAGTGTGCACTCCTGTTGCAACACACAGAGATTGCGACCGAAGTATGCGGTCAGTTAGCTGCGAAATTGCGGGGCATCACCGCGGATGTGGTCATTTCACCTGCGCTCGGAGGGATAATTGTCGGTCAGGAAGTGGCCCGCGTCCTCGGGAAACGTCATATCTTTGCGGAAAAGGGAGCCGGCCGGCTGGTCTTGCGCCGTGGATTCAAAATTTCGCCTAACGAGAAATTCATCGTCGCAGAAGACGTGGTCACGCGCGGCGGGCGCGTGCAGGAGACGATCGACATTGTTCGTGCGCATGGCGGCGTGGTGGCCGCTGTGGGCGTGATTGTGGATCGGAGCGGGAATTCGACTCGGAATTTCGGATGTCCATTTGTGAGCTTGATCAAGCTGAACGTGGAAACTTTCGAAGCGGACAAATTACCTCCGGATCTGGCAGCAATCCCTGCGGAAAAGCCAGGGAGTAAATAATGCCCGCACCCGCTCTTCATCGG
>JBDUDH010000089.1:0-6483 GCA_040003015.1 Verrucomicrobiota bacterium
TACGAAGAGCGAAATGCGCGCGGCAAAAGCGGAATGTCCGGGTCATCCTGAAGCTCTTTGAATTTGGCGGCCGAGATCGACGGGACAAATTCGTTCGGATCATAGGTGGGACGTGACGCCATTGCGAGGACGTCGCCACTGTTCGGCTCGAGGATGACAATCGCTCCACGCTTGGCTTTCGCCTCCAGCGCTTTTTGCGCGAGTTCCTGCAAGTGCAGATCGAGCGTTGTGACGACGTTATATCCGGGCACGGGCGGAGAAATGATGCGCTCGGACGTTTTTCGGCCGTCGCGATCGAACGTGACTTTGTATTTGCCGTGACGACCGGTGAGCATGCTGTTGAATGTTTGTTCCAGCCCTTCGCGTCCCTCGGTCTCCGGCCAAAGCACCTCGTTGTTCTCGATGATGCCGTCCGGATTGCGCCCGGTCTTTCCCGTGTAACCGATGATTTGTCCGGCCAGGTTCCCGTTCGGATAAGTGCGCAAATAAATCGGACGCAACGATAATCCCGCGGGCAAACGCTCCTTCAATTCGCTGTATTCGGACCGACTTAAGCTTTGCGCGATCTCGAGCGGAAGAAATCCGCGGTTGCGGTAGTGCCGAAGAATCAGTTCTTCGGAAACCTTCAACTCACGGTCGAGTAACTTTTCCGCCGCCCTGATTTTCTCGCGCGCAAAGGCGTTGGCTTGCGCATTGGAAAAATCAAGCGGCGTCGGAAAATTAATCGCGAGGTTATAGCTTAACCTATTTTGGGCGAGCGGCGCGCCATTGCGATCCGTGATCTGACCGCGCGGCGCCGGAATATCGAGCACATAAGTGCGCGCCATTTTTTGCGTTTCAAACGTCGGCTTGATTGTCTCCTCGAACGGGGTCGCCGAAGTCGCCGGTTCCGGCTCTTGCCCACGTGCGACCGGCGCTAGCAAAAAAAAGAAGAGAATGAACCGCAAATTGGGCAGATGGTCGCGGATTCTTTCGACCGACGCTTTTCTCGCGGTCATGACGAGCGCAGTCGAGACATCCCGGGGCGCACGAGCAACGGGATTCTTCGACTCCGTTTGCGCTACGCTCAGAATGACGGCCGTTTTCAAAATTGCGCAATCTGCACGGTTAATGTCTTTGCAAGAAGCGATGAACTTCTTCGGCCAGCTTCGATCCGATGCCTTCGGTCGCCGCGATCTCCTCGACGTTCGCTTTCCGCAGTCGCTGCACGGAACCGAACTTCCGCAGAAGAAGATTTTTCCGGTTCTGACTCACGCCCGGGCAATCATCCAGAATGCTTTCCGCGATTCGTTTCTTCATCAGGAGCTGATGATAAGTATTCGCGAAGCGATGCGCTTCGTCCCGAATCCGCTGCAGCAAATGCAACGCGCCGGAATCCGCTGGCAACTGCAAGGGCATCGCCCGCCCGGGCCGATAAATTTCTTCGAATTCTTTCGCCAACCCAATGACCGGCAGGTCGTGCAACCCCAGCCGCTGCAATTCTCGGCACGCGGCAGAAAGCTGACCTTTCCCGCCATCAACGATGATGAGATCAGGCAGCCGCACTGCGACGAACTTTTCCCGATCCGCGACAGAGTCTTCGCCGTCATTCTGAGCGGAGCGTAGCGAAGTCGAGGCCGTAACGTAAGTGGCAGAGCCGCCGAGGCCGGGCTTTCCATCCCGCGGCGTTACGTGCACGTTTCGCAACGAAATCCCTCGACTTTGCTCCGGATGACTGATGCGATCCATCGCCTCCGCCGGATTCTCCTGCGAAAATTCAGCTGCGTTCGGATTGGCTTCGCGCGCTTCGAGCAGAACCCGCGAATAGCGTCGCCTAACGACTTCGGCCATGCTGGCAAAATCATCCTGTCCTTCCACCGTGCGAATGCGATAGCGACGGTAATTGTCTTTGTCGGGCACGCCATTGCGGCAACAAACCATCGAGGCCACGACATGCGTCGTGGAGATGTTCGAGATATCGAAGCATTCCATGACCCGCGGCAAGCGCGAAAGTTGAAGCGCGTCGGCCAGGGCCTGAACCTCGGCCATGGGATCAATCGCACTCGCTAAACTATGACGCGTGAAACGCCGCGTCGGTCGGGTTGTTCGGCGCAAATCGTCGAGCATATTCCGCAGTTCGGCCGCTTTTTCGAAATCCATTTTATCGGCCGCTTTACGCATCTCTTCTTCGAGGGTCGCGATCATTTCGCGCGAATGCCCGTCGAGAAATTCACAGGCTTGCGCGACTCGCTCGCGATAAACATCCGCCGTGATCTCGCTCAAACGCATCGGCACCTGATAGGTTGCCGACTTCAGCTCACGCTCGGTGGGCGCTCCGCGACCAAATGTCAGCACCCCGAATTTTTTGCGCATGAAGTTGAGCGTTTGCCGCAGCGCGCCGGCGTGCGCATAAGGGCCGAAATAGCGAGCGCCATCATCTTTCTTGAATCGCGCCAGACGAAAACGGGGCCATTCTTCCGTCGGATCCACTTTCACCACGAGAAAGCGTTTATCGTCGCGAAACGAAACATTGTAGCGCGGCCGAAATTCCTTGATCAACTTTCCCTCGAGCAAAAGCGACTCGGCCTCACTTTGAACCGTGTGCGTTTCGAAATCCCAGACGCTCTCGAGCATCGCTCGGGTTTTCAGATCGGCCTGCGCCACTTTCGATGGAAGGAAATATGAACCCACCCGCTTGCGCAGATCCCGCGCTTTCCCGACGTAGATAACGCGGTTGAAGCGGTCGCGCATCAGATAAACTCCCGGCTTGTGCGGAACTTCGTGCACTCTTTTTGTGAGATCGGGCTTCTCTTTGGACGGCGATGACATCTCGATGTTAAAAGCTTAACGCGAATGTTCGATGTTGCCATTGTCGGAAGCGGACCGGCTGGAGCGGCCTGCGCCGCTTTTTGCGCGCACGCGGGTGTTCAGATCCTTTTGCTCGAGCGCGAAAAGTTTCCGCGCGAAAAAGTCTGCGGCGATTGTTTGAATCCAGCCTGCTGGCCGGTGCTTGCCCGACTCGGCGTTGACGCTGCGGTTCGGCAACTGCCGCATGGTCGTCTTGATAGCGTCGAGTTCATCGGCACGAGCGGACGGTCATTGCGAATTGCCCTTCCTCGCGGCGATAATGCGGAGATCGCGGTTAAGCGCAATTTTTTCGACGCACTTCTCATGTCGCGAGCGCAAAAGCTCGGCGCCGAAGTTCGCGAAGGAACAACCGTTACGTCGGTTTCGCTGAGTGACACCGTCTGGACAATCGAAACGCGCGGCGAAATCTTTCAAGCACACGTTTTGGTTGCTGCCGATGGACGCAACTCCACGGTGGCCCGGCTTTGCGATTCGTTGCCGCGCGTAACCAAGGAACGCGTTGCCTTGCAAACACACCTTCCGCTTCCGCGCGGATTTGGAAATCGCATCGTGCTGCAATTTCTCTGCGCTGGTTATTCCGGCCAGGCGCCAGTGGGCGAGGATCAATTGAATCTGTGCCTCGTCGCGAAACCCGGCGATATCGCCGAAGTGAAACGCTGGGCCGAGGAGAAATTCGCGATTCCACAGGATCATTCGTGGCGCACAGTTACGCCATTAACCCGCGCGCCCATCTTATCGACGCATCCACGACTTTTCCTGGTCGGCGATGCCGCACGCGTGGTCGAGCCTTTCACTGGAGAAGGAATTTACTACGCGCTTCGCTCAGGCGAGCTGGCGGCGGAGAGCATCATCTCGATTGTGAATGGAGGGGACGAGGAACCTGGCCGACGCAAATTTAACGCCGCTCATGGAGCGATGTATCGAGGCCGTTTATGGCTGAATCGAGTGGCACGTATGGCCGTCCTCAATCCGCGGATGACATCACTTGCATTGGAGGCCGCCCGTTGTCAGCCGTCGATCCTGCGCTTTATGACGGCAAAAATTGTCCGCTAATTCTTGCGCTCTCGTGTTTGCTGTCGACAGGCTTTCAAGGTGTTCGACATCAGCATTGCGATGGTCATGGGGCCGACACCGCCCGGCACGGGCGTGATCGCGGCGGCTTTGGCGGCCACTTCATCGAACGCGACATCGCCTACGAGCCGGTAACCGCGCTCGTTCGCGACGTCCGGCACACGGTTGATTCCAACGTCGATCACCACCGCGCCTTCGCGGACATGTTCCGCTTTGACGAATTCCGATTGTCCGATAGCTGCGATCAAAATATCGGCTGAGCGCGTGATCTCCGTCAGCTTCCGGCTGCGAGAATGCACCACGGTCACGGTCGCGTTCGCGCCCTTTTCTTTTTGCATGAGGAGAAGCGCCAAGGGTTTGCCGACAATCATACTTCGGCCCAGCACGACGACATGCGCGCCCTCGATTTCCACACCGCTCTCGATCAACAAACGCTGGCAACCCAGCGGCGTGCACGGCACAAAACCGCTTACGTCGCCGAATGCCAGCTTCGCCACATTGAGCGGATGAAATCCGTCCACATCTTTTTCCGGATAGAGAGCGTTTACGATTGCCGCTTCATTGATTTGTTTCGGTGGCGGCGATTGAACGAGGATACCGTGAATCGCCGGATCGCGATTTAATTCCTCGACCTGCGCGAGTAATTCCTTCTGCGTCGTCGCGGCCGGCAATTCCAGCTTCACCGAATGCAACCCCAGATCGCGGCACATTTTGTCTTTTGCGCGCACATAAGCACGCGAGGCCGGATTGTCGCCCACCAGCACAACCGCGAGGCCGGGCGTGGCGCCCTGCGATTTCAGTTCGGCGATTTCGCCGCGCAGCTCCGCATAAATTCTTTCCGCAACTGCGCGTCCGTTTATTAGAGTAGCCATATCGAGGAACGTGAGGTCGCGAACAGTCGACGGTCAATGAACATCCGGCGCGGCGAGCGGCTCGCGCAAGATCCGTTCGAGACGCACGCGTTCGGGTTCGAATTCTTCATCGTTGGAGGCCGCCGCCACGCGATAAAGCGGAAGCAAAGCGACAGTCACGGTCGCGAAAGGCTTCGGAATCTCAAACGCGTCCCAGGTTTTGAGCCGCCAACAACGTGAATAATGCACTCGAATCGGCATGATGAGCGCGCCGGTTTTTTGTGCGAGCGTGATTACTCCAGGATTCAAATGGTAACGGGGGCCGCGTGGTCCGTCCGGCGTGATCGCGACGTCGAAACCCTGTTCAATCAATCGCTTCATTTCAAGCAGAGCGGCCGCGCCCTGGCGCGAACTGGAGCCGCGGATCGGTCGCACATTAAAACGTTCCAGAAAAGCGGCCAGAATTTCTCCGTCTCGGCTCGCGCTCGTCAACGCAGCGCCGGGGCGATGCGAAAGGTAATGGTTTCCCAGATGGGGAATGACGAACAAACTGTTATGCCAAAAAGCCCAGATGAGCCGCGGCTTCGCTGGTCCACCGATAACGCCCGCATCGTCACTCACGCGGAAACGCAAGGTCGCGACGATGAGACGCACAATCCACGCCCCGAACGTGGCGATAAGTTGCACTCGTCGCGGACTCACTCGGCGTTGTTTGCCCAGCGAAAGGCTTTTGGATTCGGCAAGCCGAGTTGATCAAGAATTCGCCAAACGACGGTGTCGACGAGATCGACCACCGATTTTGGCCGACTGTAAAAAGATGGAATCGCCGGCAAAACCACCGCCCCCGCTTCCAGCAGGGTAACGATATTGCGTGCGTGTATCAAATTCCAAGGCGTTTCGCGCGGAACGATTATTAATTTGCGGCGCTCTTTCAGGAAAACATCCGCTGCGCGCAAGAGCGCACTATCGCTGCAGCCGGAGGCGATGCGGCCCAGTGTGGCCATCGAACAAGGCACGATCACCATGGCATCAAATCGCGACGAGCCACTGACGAACGGCACGTTCAGATCATTGTCCGGGTGTTCCTTTACCCCCGCCGGCACGTCGAGCTGGTCCATCTCCTGCGCGACGACTTGCTTCGCGTGACTGCTCATCACGAGGTGGACTTCGTGCTGCGACGCATCAATCTGCCTCAGCA
Source organism: Verrucomicrobiota bacterium (assembly GCA_040003015.1). Taxonomy (GTDB): domain Bacteria; phylum Verrucomicrobiota; class Verrucomicrobiia; order Chthoniobacterales; family UBA10450; genus JBDUDH01. Next base: position 5,968 of record JBDUDH010000089.1, read on the forward strand.
GTTGCTGCAAGTAGATGCTTCCACTGGCGCCGGTGGCGGCGATGACAAGTTTCATCCGATTAAGATTTCAACATTCGTCGAGGACAGATTGGAGTTTGAATTTAACTCCGAGCGGGCGCAATAAGATTACCAATGATTAAGAAGCTGCTGCACACACGTTATCGCGTGACCGACCTGGAAAAGACGGTTTCGTTTTATAAAGATGTTCTCGGTCTCGAAGAAATCCGGCGCCACACCTCCGGGCGCGGCTCGCAACTGGTCTTCCTCAAAGCGCCGGAAAGCGAGGAGGAAATCGAACTCTGCAAGTTCGATCAAAGCGGTCCAGTCGTGGTTGGCCCGGATCTGACTCATCTGGCCTTTGAGGTGGATGACCTCGAGAAATTCGCGCGGGAAACGGCAGCCAAAGGTTATCCCCTTTCCGACGGTCCGCATCCGCATGGTCGCGGCGGTGCGATTGCTTTTATCGACGCGCCGGAAGGTTACGAGATCGAACTCATTCAGGTCGCGCCAAAAAAA
>JBDUDH010000104.1:0-6470 GCA_040003015.1 Verrucomicrobiota bacterium
GGACCGGTCACCATTGCCGTCAGCGACGATTTCGCCCAACAACACCATCTGAAATCCGGGGACGTCTTGGCCGTTGCGACAAACAGCAAGATTCATCAGGTCGAGATTGGTTTTGTAATGCGGATGCAGGGTACGGTTGCCGCTGCGAATCCGCATTTTGCTGCCATGGATATCGGCTGGGCGCAGGAATTATTCGGTCAGCGCAGCTTTCTCAGCGAAATCGAATTGCGCCTGCCGTCTGGAAGCGATGCCGAAAAAATAGCCGCGGGCCTTCGAAAGATTTTGCCGGCCGATGTGACGGTCGCCCCTCCGGCGCAACGTGGTGCCGAGCTCGAAAAGATGCTCGCAGGTTTCGAGCTTAATCTCGCCGCGATGAGTCTTGTCTCGGTGCTCGTGGGAACGTTCCTGATCTATAACACGGTCTCGGCTTCCGTCGTTCGAAGGCGTAGCGAGATCGGAATTCTTCGCTCGTTAGGCGCGACGCGCGGCGAAGTCCGTGGCTTGTTTCTTGGAGAAGCGATCGTTCTCGGAATTCTCGGAGTTGCTACAGGAATTGGAGCGGGAATGTTGCTCGCCAAAGTGCTGATCGGAACAGTGAGCGAAACAATTTCATCGCTCTATGTGCTTTTGAGCGTGCAACACGTTTCGATTGCCGGCTGGATCTGGCTCAGCGCGATCTTTCTTGGTCTTCTATCTGTCATCGCGGCAGCATGGTTTCCGGCTAACGCCGCAGCGAAAATGGATCCTGTCCATGCGCTCAATGCCGGCGCGATCGTTGAACATTCTGCGCGTCTTTCCAATGGTTGGCTCTTTGCCGGCGCCGCGTCGCTCAGTTCTGCGGTCCTCTTTTCGATTCTGGCGTTGCGGACTGGTCCGCCCTCGCTCGGATTTGCAGCTGCCTTTTTTGTGCTCGCGGGATTCTCCTTCGTTGCGCCGAATGCGACACGCTTTTTCAGCCGCATCACGATTAACCTCCTTCACGGGATTCGCCGGCGCAGCGCTAAACCGTTCGTGACGCAGGAGCTGGCGGCCGGAAATCTCGGACGTTCTCTCTCGCGAAATTCGATTACGGTCGCTTCGCTCGCCGCGGCGGTTGCGATGAGTGTCGGGGTCGCCGTAATGATTTTTTCATTTCGCCAAACAGTCGCGGCCTGGGTCGATCAAACGCTGATTGCCGACCTCTTCATTGCGCCGGCATCGAATGAAATAGCCGGCCCCACTTCTTTTGTTCCGGCTGATGCGATCCACTTTTTGGAAAATGATCCCGGCGTTGAAGCGGTCGATACGTTTCGCGAAGTCGAGTTGCCATTTCGCGGAGGAACGGCTGAACTCGGTATTACACGCGGGAGCAATCGCCGGAACCTTCGTTTTCTGCATGGTCGAAACGACGCGATCATGGAGCGCTTTTACCGCGACCAATGCGTGCTCGTATCCGAGAGTTTCGCGAGACGCTTTCACCTTCACGAAGGCGACACGCTTGATCTTCCGACGCCTGCCGGCGCAAAGCTATTTCCGGTGATCGCAATTTTCTACGATTATACTCGCGACCAGGGAATCATTTTTCTGAGTGCGGCGAACTTTGTCCGGTTTTGGAACGATGCTCGCGTCAATAGCCTCGCGATTTATTTGAAGAAAAACGCGTCGGCGAACCTGGTGTCCGGACGCTTTCAAGAGAAATTCAGCGAGCAAGGCGAATTCGCGATCTACTCCAACGGTCTGCTCCGATCGCGCATCTTCGAAATTTTTGACCAGACGTTCGCGGTCACCTACGTCCTGCGAACCATCGCCGTGATCGTCGCGATCGCGGGAATTTTTCTGACGTTGACCACGCTAGTGACAGAACGTTCACGCGAGCTGGGCGTCCTCCGCGCGATCGGTGCTTCGTCCGCACAAATCCGGCGACTGTTGCTGTGGGAGTCGGGCATGATTGGTTTGCTCGCGAGCGCCCTTGGCCTGGCCTCGGGCCTCTGTCTCTCCCTTGTTCTGACCGGGGTGATTAACCGCGCTTTCTTCGGCTGGACCATTCAGCTCGCGTTTCCGTGGGAATCACTGGCGTGGACGCCGGTATGGATCATCGGCGCAGCATTCATCGCTGGATTGTTACCTGCGTGGCGCGCGAGCCGCAGTGTCATCGCCGAGGCCGTTCGGAATGAATGAGAAAGATTTCAAATCTCCAATCTCAGATTTCTGATTGGGCGATCAGCGCCCTCGCATGCTGCTGTCTCGCGGCAAATCCGTGGAAAATTGCGGAGCCGGGTTGGCAGTACGAATTTCCGCAGGACCATCACGCTCATTTGGAATTCAAAACAGAGTGGTGGTATTTCACGGGAAATCTTGCGGACGAAAAAGGTCGCCGCTTTGGTTACGAGCTAACGTTTTTTCGCCAGGGGATTCGACTGCCGGCCGAGCGCAATGAGCGACTCTCACGCTTCGTGGCCAATAATCTAAAATTTGCGCATTTCACCGTCACCGATGTTACCGGCAAACGCTTTTCTTTTCAGCAGAAAGCCAGTCGCGGGAGTTTCGGCGAGGCAGGATTCGATAACGGCAATCGCATTGCCTGGGTTGAATCGTGGGACCTTCTCATGAAGGACGACGGCTCTTTCGAAATATCCGCCGACAGCACAGAGGCGAGCATACATTTGGAACTTCGTCCGAGAAAATCGCCGACCATTCATGGAACGAATGGCATCAGCCAGAAGGCGAAGGGTAACGAACACACATCTCATTATTATTCGATCACGCGACTGTCGACGACCGGGCACTTGCGCAGCGGCGGCGACTCGTTCTCCGTTTCCGGGGAGAGCTGGTTCGATCATGAGTGGGCGACGAATCAGCTCGCGCCAGAACAAGCCGGCTGGAATTGGTTAGCCGTGCAGTTCGGCGGCAACGCCGAGCTAATGCTTTACGAGATGCGCTTGAAGGACGGGACAATCGATCCAATTTCCAGTGGCACTTTCCTCGGCGCGGACGGATCAAACATTTATTTGCCGAGCAGCGCCTTTCACATGAAGGCGGATCGATTTTGGAAAAGCAAAATGACGGGTGCGAATTATCCCATCGGCTGGCGCATCGAGATTCCCGAGCTGCAACTCCGTTTCGCGGTGCGCGCTGTGCTCGACAATCAGGAACTCGCGCTGAATCCGCTGACTTATTGGGAAGGTGCGATCGAAGTGAGCGGTATGCAGAACGAAAAGCCGATTAGCGGTCGAGGATATCTCGAGCTCACGGGTTACGCCGCATCTTTCCAGGAACTGCAGCGGTAATTTCTCTCGCGCGCTCTACGCCTGCGTATGTCGCGCGTAATGAATTTCGGTGCCCTTTGGCAGCAGGCGTTTGCGTCCACGCTGGCGCCGGCGCGCGAGCGTTGCCCGCCCGGCTTTGGTACTCATTCGCGCCCGGAAACCGTGCTGGCGTTTTCGCGTGCGTTTTGAAGCTTGGTAGGTCCGTTTCATAAGCAGAATTTCGGCGACGCGGCGGAGGAGCCGTTATCCTAGAAGGAGAAAGTGCTTTGTCAACGGCGGCCAGGTGATCGCCTTACTACCTTGCCAGTGCGCTCAGTTTGTGGGATAAGAGGCACAAAATGAGCGACGTAGTCATCGAACCGGCGATCCTGGAAGATTTGGACGAGCTCTCCAGCCTTCTTGGCGAATTATTTGCCGAAGAAAGCGATTTTCGGCCGGACAGGGAGAAGCAACTCCGTGGCTTGCGCTTGATCTTCGAACAGCCGAATCGCGGTCGCGTTTTTGTTTTGCGAAGCAACAATGCGATCGTCGGGATGATCAATCTGCTCTTTACGATCAGCACGGCGGAGGGCGGCTTTGTTATTCTTTTAGAAGATCTGGTCATCCATAAGGAATATCGCGGCCGCGGCTACGGCGCGAAGCTGCTCCAGTACGCGATAGATTTTGCGAAGCAGAAAAATTTCCTTCGCATTACCTTACTCACCGATCGGCCGGAGATTCGTTCCCAGAATTTCTTTCGGCGCCATGGCTTCTACGAATCGGCGATGATGCCGATGCGATTGCTGATTTCTCCGCCGAACGGTGGAAGAGAGCCGACGCTATAGTAAGAAAGGCGTTGGGTTCTTGAACGCACAATCTGCGCGCATACGCGGCTCTCATAACGACAGATTCATCAATTGATTTCATGAATTCTTGATGCTGCTTGCCCGCAATGCGGCAGCGTGCGAGAACCAATCATCATGCCCACCCAACAAGGGTCGTTTCGGCTCTTCCGAATCGCCGGAGTGGAGGTCTTTCTGCACTGGTCGTGGTTTCTGATCGCGGCTTGGGAGACAACAGCGTTGGGGCGCCGCTACGTCTCGCCGATCTGGGGTGCGGTGGAATATTTAGCGCTTTTTCTCATGGTCCTGTTGCACGAGTTCGGACATGCGCTGGCCTGCCGGCAGACCGGTGGTCGCGCCGACAAAATCGTGCTTTGGCCACTCGGCGGTCTGGCCTTCGTCGAGCCGCCACCGCGCGCGGCTGCGATGCTTTGGAGCATCGCGGCGGGTCCGCTCGTCAATGTGGCTCTTGTGCCGATCATCGCGTTCATCGCGATCGCCGGTCGTCACGGCGGTTGGTTCATTACTGCGCCGGATGCGTACCGATTAATTACCGCGATCTGGTTCATTAATCTCGCGCTCCTTGTCTTTAATTTGTTGCCGATTTATCCGCTCGACGGCGGTCAGATTCTTCGCGCATTGCTTTGGTTTCCATTTGGGCAAATCCGCAGCCTCAAAATTGCCAGCATCGTTGGTATTGCCGGCAGCATCACCCTGCTTGCGGCCGCATTTTGGTGGCAGGCGATCTGGGTTGGCATCATGGCAGCGTTTCTTCTCAGTCGCGCCGCTTATGGTTTGCGCTATGCTAGAGCGCTCGCGGAGGAGGCGGACGCGGAAGCAGCGACCATCGTTGTTCCGGAGTCGGAATTGCCGGCAAGAAAGACGATGCTCTGAGGAGCGCCCCGTGCCTAACGAGTCCTTGGCTCGGTCTGCTTTACCGCGGCAACTTTCCGTGTTCCTTCACCCAGGCGGGCAACTGGGAGATCAAACCTTGTTTAAATTCCGATCGGAATCCGATCTCGTCGATGGCCCTGGCGACATGGATCGCCGAAGTCGGCGGAAGATCTGATTTCGCGTAAGCCGCAAGCTCCGCTTCATCTTTGGCATCGAAGAAAAAATTGAAAAGACCAGCCGCGTAACTATTGACGCTGAGTGCATCTTGCTTCGCCAGCAACGCTTTCATGTTCGCCTTCGCGAAATCCCACACGATGTCGGCGCGCTCACCTTCGCGCGCGACGAAAGCCACGAGAGAGGACGCCCGGCTGGTCGGCAGCTCATCGCTCAGTGAAATTTGCAGGGTGCGTTGCATAAGCTTCGGATCGAGGGCGCTGCCGAGCGCTTCATAGTAATTTTGCTTCTCCTCGATGCTGGTTGTTTTCAAACCTAATGCGTGTAGTTTTCCCCACGTTTCGGCATCGGCGTAACGGCCAACGACCGCAAAAATCGCAGGCCGAAGATTTGGTGAAACCGCGGCAGAAACAGTTAGAAGCCTAACAAAACGGGCACGGCAGCCGGTAATCACGCCCACATCGTTTAGTTTTCCGAGGCCGCGAATCAGAACGTCACGAAGAAATCCGGCTTTGACCGGTTCACCGGCCTTCGCTTCCCAACCCACGCGATCGAAGGCCGGTTGCAAAACCGAGCGTGCGTACTGTTGAAATTTTTCGCGCTCTGGTGTTCCCGCCAGCAGGCCATTGATGAAATCGAAATTATCGACCGCTACATTAACGACGGCGAGCTCATCGCGGTCCAACAACTTTTCGAGTAGGTCAAAATAATGCGCGAGCGGCTTTCGATTTGCTTCTACCAGCGCCCACGCATCGCTCAACAAATTGACCCGGTCGGCTTCGGAAAGCGTCGCGACCTTGTTCTCAACCAATTTCCAGGAAGCGGCGTCGTAATCGACGCGATAGTAACCGGCGTCGTTTATATTCATCTTTACCGTTCGATCCACGGGTATCTCGGTAGGCAACTCCGCGTTTTTTCCCGCCATCAAAAAGCTTGCCGTCGTGTCGTCATCTTGAGCCGCGTAGGTAAGCGGGATCCGCCAGTTCTGCGGCGGCGAGCTTTGACAATGCACCGCAAATCGTTCCTGCGAGAGCTTCACTTTGCCTCGGCCGCGCTCGACTTTCACCAGCGGAAACCCCGGGCGCTCCGTCCAATCCGCCGCGATTTGTGCAATCGGCTTTCCTGAGACTTTCGTGAGGGCGGCCCAAAGATCGGCGGTTGTTGTGTTCGAATACTTGTGCTCGGCCATGTATTTGCGAATGCCGTCGCGAAAAATGTCTTCTCCCAGAAAACTCTCGATCATGCGGATGAACGCCTGCCCTTTGCGATAAGTAATATCGTCGAACGCGCTGCTGGCCTCGGCTTCGTTCGCGATCGGCTGCTGGATGGGATGCGT
>JBDUDH010000077.1:0-6358 GCA_040003015.1 Verrucomicrobiota bacterium
GTGGCTAACACATCGCTTTTTCATCCGGAACAACCGCGCTTTATGTTTTCCGCGTGGTTGTGGGCGGTCACGCTTTTCATTTTCTTCGGAGTGATTGTGCTCATTAGTTTCAGCGCGATGCATCGTGGATCGGACTACGAGGCAGCACGGGCGAAAGCGCGCATGGAAAAGCTAAAGACTGCGCGTGAGGAAGCGGCGAAGGCCCTAACGACTTATGGATGGACCAATAAGGCCAAGGGCGCAGCGCACGTTCCGATTGACCGCGCAATGGAACTGACCTTGGCCGATCTGCGGACGAAAAAGCCAACGGCGGCGAATCCAATTGCAACTCCTGCACCGGCGGCACCGGCTCCGGCGGCGAACACTGCTGGCGCGGCCGGCCCCGTCGCTCAGCCAGCAGCAAGCGGCACCCCGAAACCGAATTCGGTCGAAGGGCCGAACTCGATGATTCAGGGGCAACCCGCCGCGGGCGCGAACCCGCCCTCTGCGCCGCCTGCCACTCAACCGGGAACATCGGCAACTCCCGCTGCGTCTACCGGCGCACCGGCAGCGCAGCCAGCCATTTCGCCCACCGGAACGCCAGTCCAAACTGCGCCTGGAACGCCACTGCCGGTCCCGGGTAAAACGCCATGAAGCTTTCTGAGTTGATCGCCAAAATGAAGCGTTACAACCAAAACGCGCAGATTATTTTTGATTCCGAGGAACCGATCGGCCGCGCGACCGATTTGGTTTTGCCACGCCGCCGCCGCTTTTTCCGCCGCGCCCGAACGAACAAACATCTTCCTTCTTCCGCGTTCCGTTCGTCATGACTCCCGCCGGCTTAACGCAAGAACCACCGCCAGCCACCGAGGTGACAGCGAGTGAAATCGAACAGGTCGAGCGCGCCCTGATCGACGCTTCAACCCGTTTGCCGGTGCTCGTTTTCTATGCGTCGGCAATTGCCTGGCTGCTGATTGGCACGTTGTTCGCCGCATTCACCTCGTTCAAAATGCACTCGCCCGATTTTCTGGCGGGGGTTGATTTTCTCACTTGGGGACGCATTCGTCCCGCGCACGTGAACGCAAGCATTTACGGCTGGGCATCGATGGCCGGAATGGGAACGGCGATCTGGCTGATGGCTCGCCTTTGCCGGACGACGTTGCGGCATCCGCTTTTGCTTGTGACGGGCGCAGCTTTTTGGAATCTCGGTGTGCTCCTGGGCGTTGGCGGCATTCTCGCAGGGGACAGCACTGGTTACGAATGGCTCGAGTTTCCGGGCTACTCGGCGATCGTCCTCTTTGTCGCGTACTTGCTCATCATGACGTGGGCGTTGCTAATGTTCCGCTACCGGCGGGGCGATCATATTTACATTACGCAATGGTATCTGCTTGGAGCGTTTTTCTGGTTCCCGTGGCTCTATGCCGCCGCGCAACTGATGCTTTTCGTCCTGCCGGTGCAAGGCGTGATGCAATCGGCCGTTAATTGGTGGTTCGCGAACAATCTTCTCTTCCTGTGGTTTGGCTCGATCGGTCTTGGCACCGCTTATTACATGATCCCGAAAGTGATTGGGCGACCGGTGCACAGTTATTATCTGGCGACGATCGGATTCTGGAGCTTCGCGCTATTTTCGAGCTGGACGGGAATGCAGCGCCTGGTCGACGGACCTTTTCCTGCCTGGATGATTACGGCGAGCATCGCGGCGACAATTTTAACGGTCATTCCAGTCGCCACCGTCGGACTGAATCATCACATGACGATGCAGGGTTATTTCCCAATGATGCGGTATAGCCCCACACTGCGCTTCACCGTTTTCGGCGCGATTTCATACACCGTCTTCAGCGGCCTCGGGGTGTTGATCTCGCTGCGCTCCGTCGCCCGTTACGTGCATTTCACGCAGGTGAGCATCGCGTATTCACACCTCGGTCTTTACGCGTTTTTCACCATGGTGATGTTTGGATCGATGTATTACATCGTGCCCCGACTGGTCGGTCGCGAATGGCGTTACGCGACCTTGATCAAACTTCACTTCTGGTCCTCTGCTTACGGCGTGGGATTAATGGTGATGATGCTTCTGGTCGGAGGGTTCGTCCAAGGCACTGACTTGAACGATCCTTCGCTCCCATTCACCGAGAGCACGCAATCGGTCCTGCCTTATCTGCGCGGCCGCAGCTTGTCCGGAATCCTGCTGACGGTATCGCATTTTGTTTTCGCGTTTCATTTTGGCCTGATGTTGTTCGGATTGGGTCGGACCGCGAGCTTGCCGACGTTTCTTAATCCGCTGGAACCGGAACCTGGAAGAACTCACTGATGAGAGGTCTCTTGCCGCTTTTTCTCGGGATCTTCGGCACGTTCGCCTTTTCCTGGTTTGGGCTAACGGTGATTCCGAATGTGCAGATCGGAGCGCTCAACCCACAAACTGACGAAGAAGGGGGCGACGTCTATCCCGCACCGCCATCGGGCATGATGCTGCGAGGTGCGCGTGTTTATGCGGCGAACGGTTGCGTCTATTGCCACAGCCAGCAGGTGCGACCGGATTATGCAGCCGCGGACATCGATCGGAAATGGGGCGAGCGTCGGAGCGCGCCGCGCGATTATCTTTTCCATCCAATCGCATTTCTCGGCCAAATGCGCACCGGCCCTGATCTCGCCAACGTTGGAAAGCGGCCCGCCCTCCAGGAACAAGGCGCAGCAGCAGCGGCAACCACGAAAAATTCGGCTCCTGTTGGCTCACCAGCCCCTGCAGTCGCGAGTAGTCCGGTGCCGACGACTCCAGCTGGAACGCCCGCAACAAGCGCACTGGCCGAAACCAAAGCCGCCACTTCTGTGGCTCCGGCCGCGTCCGCTTCTCCCTCCGTGAGCGTTACTGCTGCCACGGCCTCAGCATCGCCGCCCCCGCAAGCTTCGCCGGCGACCACCTCGACAACAGCCGCAACCACTGCTTCTGTGGCTCCGGCCGCGTCCGCTTCTCCTTCCGTGAGAGTGACTGCTGCAACTGCCTCAGCATCCCCGCCCGAGCCGCCTTCACCGGGGAGCACCTCGACCGCCGCCGCAACCCCAGCAGAAATCGTCGCGCCCACGACCACGCCCGATGGAAAACCACTGCCCTATACGGCGGCTTGGCATCATCAACATCTCTATGCGCCGCGCAGTATCACGCCGGATTCGAACATGCCGGCCTTCCGCTTCCTTTACCAGAAGCGCCGCATCAACGGCGAGGCATCTCCTGACTCTCTGAATTTTGCCGGGAACGCGAACGACAGACCGGCGGAAGGCTGGGAAATCGTTCCCAACTACGATGCGAAATGCCTGGTCGCTTATTTGATGTCGCTCGATCAATCGCACTCTCTTAAAGAAGCGAAGGCCGCGACCGCACCAGCCTCGTCGCCGGCCGCCGGAAAGGAAGCGAAGAAATGAACGGGCAAGCGTCATATCCAGAAAACTCTCCTCGGCAGGGAATGGACTATGGCGAAACCGAGGACGTGCAACAATCTCACGCCGCGATTGCGCGAGAAAAAGTCGAGCCGCGTGTCGGTCGTGAACCACTTTCTCTTTGGCTCATCGCAATCTACGGGCTCGCGGTATTTTTCGGTGGCGCTTACCTCGGGCGTTACTCGGGAAATTTCCAAGGCGACGGCCTCGACGATCTTGGCGGAGCGCCGCGAATCGCGAGCAAAGGCGGCGGCGCCGGATCTTCAGCGCAGGCCGCCGAACTGACCCCAGTGGAGAAAGGGAAGAAAATTTTCTCGGCCAACTGCGCCACTTGTCATCAAGCTACTGGTCTCGGAGTAGCCGGGCAATATCCACCGCTCGCTGCCTCCGAGTACGTCAACGGCGGCACGCGCCGCCTCGGCATGATCGTACTGAAAGGATTGCAAGGTCCGCTCACTGTTAAAGGCTCCCACTTCGGCACTGCCGTCATGCAGCCATGGGAAAAAACGCTTAACGATCAGAAAATCGCGGACGTGCTGACTTATATTCGTCAGGAGTGGGGGAATACGGGCGGCCCGGTTTCGCCCGACGGCGTCGCCGCTCTGCGGAAAGAACTTGCTGGTCACCCAGATTCCTGGACGGAGGCTGATCTCCAAGCGGTCCCAGCCGAGGCCAATCTTGCCGGTGGCACCTCAATCGCGCCGAAACCTGGCGAAGTTGGAAAACCTGCCGCGCCGCCGAAGCCGTAGTCGATCCCGCTGCTGATCACTCAATCGCGTCTGCCACGAGCTCGGCCATGTGCTTTGGCTGCGCCGTGCTAAGATCGGTGATCTGATGGCGACAGCTCGTGCCGGATGCGATGACAACGGCGTCTCGCGGTTGATCGGCAATTTTTTGAATCAACGGTTCTGCGACCTTCAATGATAATTCGTATTTCGATTCGAGCATGCCGAAAGCCCCCGCCATCCCACAGCAGCCGGTATCGAGCAAAGTTGCTTTTCGTCCAGGCAATCGCTCAGCCAGCCCGGCCATGAACGCCGGATTAAGAAGCGATTTTGCGTGACAATGCGCATGAATCGCCACGTTTACCTGCCGATCTTGCCCGCCTGAGGCGGGTCGATCTTTGAATTGCAGCGCGTCTGGTTCTCGATCGAGCAAATCGTCGATGAATTTCTCGAATAAAAAACAGCGTGCCGCGACCTTCGTCGCATTATCGATCTTCAGTTCGCGGTAATCATCCACGAACATCGACCAGCACGATGGTTCGAGAAAAATGATTGGCGTCGGATCAGTCCGAGCCGGACTGGCAGTTATCTCGTTCACAAGATCGACATTGTGTTTTCCGAGCTTCGCTGCCGCATCGAGATTTCCCTGACTGAACGCTGGTCGACCACAACATTTTCGATCTTGTGCGAGCGTCACTTCAAACCCGAGCGCTTCGAGCACCTTGACCGCAGCAATCCCGATCTGCGGCTCGTGATAGCGCACAAATGTATCGTCCCAAAGGATGACGCGGCCACGGCTGTAGCGGCGCTCTGGGAGCGCCGACCCATTTTCATTTCGGCGGTCATAGACCGCCGCTACAGATCCGTTTCTTCGCGCGAACCAGCGATCGAATCTCTCGCTCGCGTAACGGGGCAAAGAACGCTTCGCTGAAATTCCGAGGGTCTTTTCCATCAGCGCGCGCATCGGCGCAAGATCGACAATTGCGTTTGCGAATCGCGGCGTCGCGCAGCCAAGTCGACCTAACAAATCGACCGAACTGAAGATGCGCTCGCGCAACGGCAATCCATCACGCTGGTGCCGCGCATAGAGCATTTCTGCCTTGAGCAGTGCGAGGTTGACGTTGGACGGACATTCCGGCGTACATCCTTTGCACGAGAGACAATTGCTGAGCGCCGCATCCAGTTCCCCTGATCGCAGCGGATCGTGTCCGTTTACCCGCAGTTGCAGGGCGGCGCAGATGATGTTCGCGCGACCGCGTGTCGACATGATCTCGTCACCGGTCGCGATAAATGTGGGGCACATGATCGGCGCGTCCTTGCGACAACCACCGCAGCCGTTGCATTGCTCGAGGTTGCCGATGAAGGAGCCATCCTTGAAAGCAAAGGCGAGCCGCGGCTGGAACGGCAGCTCGATCGGAGCGGTGAAATTATCGCGCAAGTGACTGTCGATCTGGTGTCGGCCATCGCTGAAAATTTTTCCGGGATTAAAAGTATTTTTTGGATCGAACGCATTCTTGATTCCACGCATCACGTTCAGCAATTCATCGCCGAGTTGTTCGCGCATATACTCGGTGCGCGCGATGCCGACGCCGTGTTCCGCGGAAAGCGAGCCGCGAAATTGCCTAACGAGTGCCGATGTTTCGTCCGCCACTCGTCGAAACTTTTTCAGATCACCGGCCTCATGCAAATCCAGCACCGGCCGGACGTGCAGCAGTCCAGTCGCGGCATGTCCGTAGTAACTCGCTTCGAGTCCCAGCGGTTTCATGATCGATTCCAGTCCCGCGACATAGGCCGGCAACTGCGCCGGACGAACCGCCGCATCCTCGATGAACGCGACCGTTTTTGCCGCGCCGACACAACCAGTCAGAAGCGATAGACCCGCCTTGCGCACCGACCACACGAGATTCATCTCGGCAGCGTCGGTCAGAATTTTTGTGCGCAACCCGAGTTGTCGCGATTGCAGTATCGACAATCGCTCGGCGACATCGTCGTAGAACTCGACGATTAAAATCGCATTGCACGGTTTCGCATCGAGCTCCATCAAATCGCGCGCTGCCTGGAAATGAAGCTGACCTTTGGTTTGATCCAATAAAGGTCGATCGATGTGCTCGATCGCGGCTGGTTTCAGATCAAGCAGTTCGACTGTCGCTTGCATCGCTTCAGCGACCGCGGCGAAGAAGATGAGACCGAGTCCTTTTTCGCGCGGGAGCGGTGAAATTTTCAGT
>JBDUDH010000111.1:0-20751 GCA_040003015.1 Verrucomicrobiota bacterium
AGCCCGAATTTGCCGCCGAAACGGCATTCGGCACGCGCGAGTTTCCTCGCAAACTATTGTACCTTCTCCTACCGGTTGACGTGGTCCTGCCGTCCGATTACGTTCATGGGAATCGTAGTCGTCGGGACCGCTCCCTCGACCCATGCGAGTGGGATCGGGATCGCGGATGCAGAACTGAGCACGTAATAGACGATCTTCTTTTTCTGCGGTTTGTTCTGAACGGTTTTTTGTCTGTAGCTCGTCAGGTCTCTCGCTTCCGTAGGGCCGGCGAATGCCGAACCGAACAATGCAAATCCGAGGAAGACTCCGACGGACATCAGAAGCAAGCCGCTCAGACGGGTGCATCTGCTTCTTGTTTTCATGCGAGAACAGTGAGGCTGGGAATCACCGGAAGCAAGCACAAACTACATCACTTAGCGCGCAGCTGCGCCTCACTCTTCCCAGAGGAAATGTTCCAATCGCAACTGAGTGAGACGTGCTTTCGCCTCGTCGCTGCGTGTGCCGCTAACGGCCGCCAGCTTTTGGTAAACAGCGGCGGCCGGCTGCCATTTGTTTTGCTCTTCGAGCAAGCGCGCTGCGTTAAAACCCGCTTTGTAAAACCAGAAAAATTCATGAAGGTCGGGCCGCGCGCCTTCTTCGATAACGCCATAATAGCTGGCGAGCGCGCCATTCATATCGTTCAACTTTTCCAGGCATTTGCCCTTCTTGAAGAGCGCCTGGTTGCGCCAATGAGCCGAAACGCCCGGTTCAGCGGCAAGTTGCTCGAAAAGCTCCAGCGCCCGTTTGTAATTTTCGGGATCATTTGCCGCCATCTCGTAATAGATGTCACCCTTTCCGCAAAGCGCCTCGCGCTTTTCAGCCGGGCGCGCATTGTTTTTTAGAACCTCGTCATAAAGCAGGAGCGCATCCTGATCCTTGCCCAGTTTGCGTTCGACCAAGGCCTGCTCGTTGCGCGCCGCCCACTTCATCTCGCCATTCATCGACACCACCTGCGTCAGCAGCGCCAGAGCGCGGTCGAGCGATTGCACGCCCATGCTCGACATCGCCGATTCGGCCGCGAAGAAAAGCGCCTTCTCAACGAAAGGATCTTTCGGATATTTTTGCGCGAGCAATTCGAATTGGGTTTGCGCATTGGCAAAATCTTCGCGGCGGAAATAAGTCTCGGCCAGTTTCATTCGCACTTCAGCGGAGAAAGCAGAATTGGGATGCTGCTGAAGAAACTGATTCGCCAGCGCGATCACTTTCGCCGGATCGGATGGCTGAGCGGCATCCTCCATCCAGATCGCGAGATAAGCCGCCCGCTCGGTCGCCGCCGCGTTCGAAGGAGACTGCCGCGCACGCTCGAGGTCTTTGCGGGCCGCGTTGAGATCGGGCGGTGCGGCATGAAACGCCAGTTCGGCCAGCGCGACCCATGCTTCTGCGACGCGGGGACTTTGCGGGAACTGACGAATAAAAGTTTGAAGAGATTGCGCCGCCGTTTTGTCTCTTTGCGCCGCTCGAACGAACCCTTCTTCAAGCAACAGATCTCCCTGCGCTGATTTACCGGACTCACTGTCGCTAACCTTTTTGTAATCGGCGCTGAATTGCTCGGCGCTGTTATCAACGCGTAACCAGCAGAGCGCAGCGTTAAAAAATGCGGGCGAGGCAAAGGCGGGCGATGTCTGCGCGATCTGTTCGAAGATTGGAGCGGCCTTCGCGAAACGGCCAGCATAATATTCGGCTTGAGCGGTAAGCCAGTTGATCCGTTCCAGCACTTGCGGCTCGGGATTCTGCGTCCGCGCACTTTGCAATGTAACCAATGCGTCATCCCATTGCCTCCTCTCGAGTTGAAGGTGCGCAAGTTCCAGCAGTGCCTCGGCCAACGCCGGGAGCTTGACGCCGGATGCGCGCACCTCACCGAGCATTTGCGCCATGACGTCATGACGTCCGGCGCGCCCTTCGCTGCGGGCAAAATACCACTGCGCCAACGCCCGCCTCGGTTGCTTCTTCTCGCGCAGCCACCGGCTCAGCGTACTGCGCGATGGCTTTCGCTCTGTGCGATACAGTTCATCGAGCTTCGCAAAAATCGCGGGCAACGCCGGATCGTTCGGGTGATGATCGATAAAATCTTCCAGGACATCGTCGCCTTCGTCCGGCGTCTGCCTTTGGAGGTGTGCGTCGGCGATCGCGAAGAGGGCCGCGACCAGCAATGGATGCGGAACTCCCTCCACATCTTTCAGAATGCTGGAATAATTATCGATCGCCTTATCAAGTTGATTTTGCTGCGCCCGAAGACGGCCGTTGAGAAAGTGCTTTTCTTTTCGCTCCGTCACCGATTGCGGTTGGGTTTCGCGCAGAAAACGATTCGCGCCCTCGGCATCTTTTCGGTCGAGTAAGATGTCGGCGGAGCGCAGCTTGGCGCGAACGCTCCACCGCACGTTTTGCAGAAGCGGCCCAAGGGATCGAAGCGCTTCCTCGCCTCGCCCGAGCGCGCGGAGTGCTTCCGTCGCGCCAAAGATGGCATCGGAACGAAATATCGATGTCCCAGCTGCAATCTTTTGATAAATCGCCAGCGCTTCCTCCCAACGCGCGAGAGCTGCCAGAGCCTGGGCATGCCAGAAATCTGCGGAGACGCCGCCAAGAGATTCGGGCGGTTCGAACAACTTCAGCGCTTCCGCAGGTTGGCCGGCGAGGACGAGCGCTTCCGCCAGTTTGCCAGTCGCAATCGCCCGTCCTTCAGCAGGCAGATTGTTGGTGAGCAGCCTCTTCAATCGTTGCGCCGCGACGTCTGGAACTCCGTCTTCGATCGGCTTGGCCGCCGCCGCGATCTCGGGGAATTCCCGCGCATGCGCGAACCGGGCTAAACCGAGTACGATCGACCCGACAATCGCGGACACGCGCTTCTTCCATTGATCGTCAGATTTTCTCATCAACTCGTCAGGACGGGCCGAAGATACTCTCCGGTGTAACTTCCAGCCAGAGTCGCAATCATCTCTGGCGTTCCTACCCCGACGATCTCCCCGCCACGTTCGCCTCCTTCGGGCCCAAGATCGATGATCCAATCGGCGCACTTGATCATCTCGAGATTATGCTCAATCACGACGAGCGTGTTGCCGGCGTCGCGCAGCTTCATCAGCACTTGAAGCAATTTTTCGATATCGGCGAAATGCAAACCTGTCGTCGGCTCGTCCAGAATATAGAGCGTGCGACCGGTCGCTTTCTTGGCCAGTTCGGTCGCAAGCTTAACTCGCTGCGCTTCACCGCCTGAGAGCGTCGTGGCCGCCTGTCCCAGCCGAAGATATCCGAGCCCCACGTCGAGCAACGCGATCAATTTGTCCGAAACCGACGGCACATTGCGGAAAAATCGCGAAGCTTCATCCACCGTCATATCGAGAATGTCCGAGACGTTCTTGCCTTTATAAGTGATCTCGAGCGTCTCGCGGTTGTAACGCTTCCCGCGGCAGACTTCGCACTCGACGTAAACGTCATTCAAAAAATGCATCTCGATTTTAATCAGGCCATCGCCCTCGCAATTTTCGCACCGGCCGCCTTTCACATTGAAACTGAAACGGCCCGCGCTGTAACCGCGAATGCGCGATGCAGGCAGTTGGCTGAACAGCTCACGAATCGGTGTAAACGCACCAGTGTAGGTCACAGGATTGGAACGCGGCGTTCGACCGATTGCAGTTTGATCGATGATGATCGCTTTATCCAACTGGTCGAGACCGTGGATCGCACTGTGCGCCCCCGGTTTGTCCTTCGAGTTGTAGAAGTGGCGGAAAAGTGACCGGCGCAGAATGTCATCGACGAGCGTCGATTTGCCGCTACCGGAAACGCCGGTCACGCATGTCAGGCAGCCGATCGGAAATGCGACCGTGATCTCCTTGAGATTGTTTTCCGCTGCACCGACGATAGTGAGCCAGCCATCCGAATTTGCAACTGCAAAGCCCGACCGTGGAGGGCTCGTCACGGGCGATTTCTGATTCGCGATTGAACGCGGCGCAACGCGTTGGCGCGGAATGGCGATCCGCGAACGGCGGGAAAGATACGCCGCCGTCGGTGAATCTTTCGCGGCGAGCACTTCCTCCAGCGTTCCCTGCGCTATCACTTCGCCACCGCGCGGACCGGCACCGGGTCCCAGATCGAGAATGTGGTCAGCCGAACGAATTGTTTCTTCATCATGCTCGACCACGATCACGGAGTTCCCGAGATCGCGCAGCCGGCGCAAGGTGGCGATAAGCCGCGCGTTGTCGCGCTGATGAAGACCAATGCTTGGCTCGTCGAGAACATACAGAACGCCCGCGAGACCGGAACCGATCTGGGTGGCGAGTCGGATGCGCTGCGCTTCTCCGCCGGCAAGAGTTCCGCTTTCGCGGTTGAGCGTGAGATAACCCAAGCCAACCTCAACCAGAAATTCCAGCCGCGATTTAATCTCGCGGATGACTTCCGCCGCGATGAAGCGCTGTTGCTCGGTCAGAACCAGCGCTGCAATGTAATTCGCTGCTGAGTCCGTTGTCTGCTCGCAGAATTGATGAATATTCAGCTCGCGGCCATCGCTGTTTTTGATGTTGACCGCGAGGATCTCCGGTTTGAGGCGCGCGCCATTACAGACTTCGCACACTTTGCGATTCATGAAGCTGCGAATGCGGTTGCGCGTGAATTCGCTCTCAGTCTCCTCGTAGAGTCGCTGCATTTGCGGGACCAGCCCTTCAAACGACCGGGCGGTCTTCGCAGCACGGCCATTGCCCCGAAAACTCATCTCGATCGGTTGATCGCCTGTGCCGAAATAGAGCGCGTGTTTGAAGGCATCCGGCAGCTCTTCGAACGGCATATCTTCCATTACGCCAAAATGCCTAACGAGCGCCGATTGCAATCCTCGGTAATAGGCTTGCATTCGTTTTGTCCCGCGCCGCCAGGGTACGACGGCGCCTTCCGCGAGCGTTTTTTTAGGATCGGAAATCATCAGCTCCACATCGCAAACGAGCTGTGTGCCGAGTCCATGACACGCGGGGCAAGCGCCGAGATGACTGTTAAACGAAAAATGTTTGGGCGTGAGCTGGCCTAACGAGAAGTCGGTGTCCGGATTTCCGTAGTCAGTCGAGTAACGGACTGCTTCCCATTTTTCCGAGCCATTGTGCGCGGCGCGCAAAACCACGATCCGATTGCCTCCCCATTTTAGCGCGGTCTCCGCCGAATCGGCGAGACGACCGCGAATCCCTTCGCGGATGACAAGTCGATCAACCACCGCTTCGATGGTGTGATGCTCCGCTTTCTTTAACCGGATCGGCTCCGGTTTGCCCAGCTCGACAATTTCTCCATCCAAACGAACGCGGACAAAACCTTCCCGCCTGATCTTCTCGATTACATCGCGGAATTCGCCGCGCTGATTCTGTATGAGAGGCGCGAGGAGAATGATTCTTGTTTCGGCCGGATAAGCGAGAATCTGATCGACAATTTGTTGCGGCGTTTGCCGGAAGACCGGCATTCCGGTGAGCGGATCATGCGGCTGGCCGATCGCGGAGAAGAGTACGCGCAGATAATCATAAATCTCGGTTGTGGTCGCTATGGTGGAGCGCGGATTCGTGCCCGAGCTGCGCTGCTCGATCGCTATCGCAGGTGAAAGACCTTCAATAAAATCGACGTCGGGTTTCTCCATCTGATCGAGAAACTGCCGGGCGTAGGCGGAGAGACTTTCGACGTAGCGTCGCTGGCCTTCCGCGTAGAGGGTGTCGAAAG
The DNA here is from genome assembly GCA_040003015.1 of Verrucomicrobiota bacterium. Classification (GTDB taxonomy): domain Bacteria; phylum Verrucomicrobiota; class Verrucomicrobiia; order Chthoniobacterales; family UBA10450; genus JBDUDH01. Next base: position 5,716 of record JBDUDH010000111.1, read on the forward strand.
CCAGCGACGATTTGCCCGAGCCGCTTAAACCCGTGATCACGACGAGTTTCTCGCGCGGAATCTCGACGTGGAGATTCTTTAGATTGTGCTGGCGCGCACCGCTGATCTTGATGACTTTCGCAGGCATCGGAACGAGAAATGTCGAACCTATCAGTCAAGCATAGTTCTCGTTTTTCTCCAGAGAAATGGAACTAACCATGACCGAGCCCGCCCGCACCATTTCGCAGGGAAGAAATGGCTGAGCTGCAACAAGAACTCAGCGAGATCAGACATTCCATCAACAACGCGCTCGCGGTGATGATGGCGCTCTCGGAGATGTCGCAGCGCCGGCCGGATCATGCCGAGAAGCTGGCGAGGATGATTTTGACGAAAGCGCCGCAGATTGTTTCGAGCTTGCAGGAGTTCACGCAGGCGCTGAAGGAAAAAGCTGGTCCCAAGCCGGAAGTCGCGGCCGGCGAGAATCAGTAGCGCAATCGCGCGATTCGCGTTTGTTTGCAGAGAGTTCCGGTTGCGCAGGCCGATTGGGGCTAGAACTTATTCATGAGCGTTATTGAATCCCGCGGGCTGACGAAGGTTTATCGCACCTATCGGAAGGAGAGCGGTCTCTGGGGTTCGATCAAGGGACTGGGTCGGCGAAAACATGACGAGACGCGCGCCGCGGACAATGTCTCTTTTCAAATCGAAGAAGGCGAGCTCGTTGGTTTCCTCGGGCCCAATGGCGCCGGCAAAACGACGGTGCTCAAGATGCTCTCGGGTTTACTGAATCCGACTTCCGGCGACGCGCGTGTCCTCGGTTTCGTGCCATGGGAACGCCGCAACGAAATGAAGCGGCAATTCAGCCTTTTGATGGGTCAAAAGAACGCGCTCTGGTGGGATTTGCCGGCACAGGAATCGCTGGAGTTGAATCGGGCAATCTATGGTATCGACCGCGCGCGTTTTAAGAAAGTCGTGGGCGGCCTCGCCGAGCTGCTCGAAGTGCAGGATAAGATGAACGTGATGGTGCGCGAGCTGTCGTTAGGCGAGCGAATGAAGATGGAGTTGATCTCCGCGCTCATCCACGAGCCGCGCGTGCTTTTTCTCGATGAGCCAACCATCGGCCTCGATGTGGTAAGCCAGAAACGGGTGCGCGAATTCCTGCGCATTTATAACGCCGAACACAAGATCGTGACGATGCTGACCAGTCATTACATGCAGGATATCGAAGCGCTTTGCCGCCGTGTCATCATCATCGATCATGGCAAGATTTTTTTTGATGGTCCGCTCAACGCCATCATCGACCGATTTTCCGGACACAAAATTGTTAGCCTCACATTTGAAAACAAGGGACAAAGGAACTTCAGCGAGTTCGGGGAGATCATCGAACAAACGCCGATGAGCGTGCAGCTGAAAGTCCCGCGCGCGCAGGTGACGGATACGTGCCGGCAACTGCTAAGCGCATGCAGCGTGACCGATATCAATGTCCAGGAATTGCCGGTCGAAGATGTGATTCGCCAACTTTTTGGGGAGAAGCGTAAGCAGAATCGGGCGGCTGAACCTGCGGCCGCGTAGGACGCCGAAGCGGGTCTTAACGCTGCAAAACCGCGTTCTTTAAGTCGCGAGCGTAAGCCGCATTCACTTCGAACGCCGTTACCGGCGTTTCGGCCAGCTCAATTTGCTCGCAATACGGGATGCTCTCGACGTATCCGGCAGCCATCAAACCATGCAGGACTCGGCCACATCATCTGCCTCCACATACGCGTAAAACCCAGGATCTCTGTGCGAGCATTGACTCGGTGAATCCAATCGCGCGGAGAATCGAGCACTCGCGACCGGTGAGGTTGATGATCCGCATATCTTCATTTAGCAACCCCCAAACCCGTTACGGGTTACGTCCCGGCGCACAATCAAGCGCCCAGAAGGTCGAAAGCTGGGAGAACGCTTTGCTCGATCCCGTCTTGAAATCTCGGGTATATTGGTGCCCATCCGGTCGCTCGCAGTTTCGCGTTGTTCACTCTTTTATTAGTGGCGTCGCGTTTGCGCTTTTCCGGAATTGCCGAGTGAGGCGGCATCGGGCGTCCGAATCTGCGTGCAAGCCACTGGTAACAGTCGTGCTGGGTCAGTGGCTCATTGTCAACCACGTTGAAAATTTTGGATTGCTTCAGCGCAATATTCCTGAGTGCGTTTGTCAAGGAAAGCGTCACCAGCAAAACGATTGCCGTCGCAATATCGTCGCGGTGCACCTGATTGATGTAGCGCGCTCCATCATCCTCGATCTTTGCTTCTCCAGCGAGAAATTTACGGAGCAGAAACGAACGGCCCGGACCATAAATTCCGGCCAGCCGTAAAATAATCCCGCCGCGCTCGAGCACCAAATTCTCGGCCTGGCGCAAAACAATTGCGGTGTCCCGTTTGGGTGCAGTCTCACTTTCTTCGGTCACCCAAGCACCGTCGGTTTGTGCATAGACCGAAGTGCTGCTCGTAAACAGAAAGGTTGGCGGCTTGAGCACTTCAAGCAGATTGCGCGCTCCATCATGGTAAATCCGGCGATACTCATCGGCATTGCCGCCGCGCGTGCTGGCAGATTGCACCACCGCATCGAAGCGCGAGCGGTTTGTTGCAACTTGATTGCGCGCGGAAATGTCAACCGCGCGGACTCGATAAAGCTTCTTCGCGAGTCTGGCTGCGGACTCCGCGGAATGTGTCCAGCCTTCCACTTCCCAACCGCGAGCGTGAAATAAATCGCCTGCCGCCATACCGACGTATCCGCATCCGGCGATGAGAACCCGCGCCATAATCCGATCCGATCAAGCGGCCGGCGGCGCGATCTCTATCTCGTCGAATGGATTCGACTGCGTCGCCCGAACTTGTTTCAAGCGAATCAATTCGAGAAGAGCGAGAAACGTCACCACGATTTCCACTCGCGATGCGATCTGCGCGAACAGCTCCGAAAAGCGAACCGTCGATCCGGTAGCGACGCGTTGCAAAATCCAGTCGATCTTGTCGGAAACGGTAAAATGTTCGCCAAACATTTCGCGTAAATCTTCCTGGGCCTCCAACCGTTTGATCACGTTCTGAAAAGCATTTATCAGTTGAAAAATTCCCACTTCGCCCAGGCGCAGAGGCGCCTCTGGAGAAATCAAACCATCTCCGACCCGCGCAAAGATTCGCTCCTGTTCGAGCTCGCGCTGTTGTAATCCCGCGGCCGCTTCCTTGAATTTCTTGTATTCGATCAACTGCCGAATTAAATCCCAGCGCGGATCATCTTCGTCGACATCTTCTTCGGGCGGCTGTTGATCTGCCGGCAGGAGACTGCGGCTCTTGAGATAAATTAAATTCGCCGCCATCACGACGAATTCCCCCGCGACGTCGATGTTCAGCTCTTTGAATGCCTGAAGGTATTCGAGGTATTGGCTCGTGATCCGCTCCAGCGAAATGTCGTAAATATCAAGTTCGTCACGTTTGATCAGAAAAAGCAGGAGATCGAGCGGTCCTTCGAAAATCTCAAGTCTTACCTTGTAGTCGGTTTCCATGAGCAGAAGCGCGGAGCGAGCAGCCGGCGTCAGCGCTCAAGGACTTTCCGATGCACCCAGACGCTGTTCACGATTCCGAGACCGAACATAATCATGAGCACAAATGAGCCGCTGTAACTGATCAAGGGCAATGGCACGCCGGTAATCGGCAGGATGGAGATCGTCATCCCGACGTTTTGGAAAATGTGTGTGAAAATCAGCGCGCTGATTCCGACGACGAGCAAAGCTCCAAATTGATCTCCGGCGCGATAAGCCACGAATAAACAGGTAAGCAGGAGCAGCGCAAAAGCGCCCAGCAACAATGCGCCGCCGACAAATCCCCATTCCTCACCAATCGCGGAAAAGATATAGTCGTTGTGCACCGCGGTCGCTGGCAGGAACCCGAGCTCGATTTGGGTGCTGGGCGCTTTGAATCCCTTTCCCGACCAGCCACCCGAGCCGATTGCAATCAGCGATTGGTTGATCGCCCACGCAGCGCCTTGCCGGTCGATATCCGGATTAATGAAAGCGGTGATGCGTTCCTGCTGGTATGGTTTGAGGCCGAGATTGATCGCGATCGGCACAAAAGCAATCGCGATCAGAACAAGGCAGATCAGATAGCGCAGCGGAATTCCACCGACGAAAAGCAACGCGAGCAGGACTGGCGCCCAGATGATGCATTCACCGAGATCAGGCTGCATCAGAATGAGCAGACAGGGCGCGCTTATGATCGCGCCGCAAAGCAATAGCCGCAGCATCGGATGCATCTGGCGAAACTGACTGAGAAAAAGCGCGAGCACCATGATGCCGGCGACGACAGCGAGCTGCGCTGGTTGAAAGTTAAACGGTCCCAAATGAAGCCAGCTGCGGGCGCCATAAACTTTCGAACCGATGAATTTCGTCAGAATCAAAAAGAAAAGACCGGCCAGATACATCGGCAGCGCACCCCACTTGATCCAGCGATAGTCGATCAAGCTCGTGGCAATGAACGCGAAAAATCCTACTGCGACCCAGTTGGCCTGTTTACGCCAGAATTCGGAGGCGACCGAATCGTCGCGCATATAAGTGGCGCTGTAGATGGCAATCACGCCGAAGATTGCGAGCGCGAGCATGTTGGCCAGTAACAGCCAATTCAAACCGAGAAGTTTTCGAAGAAACGGCGTCATTTTTTCATTTCATTCTGCAAGTAAAAAAACTCCTGCGCAACACGTCGGTGCTCAAGATCGTGAGGAGTCGCAGAATGTCCACCGGCTGCTTAAAAGGACGACCGTCAGTCGCGACGCCAAAAAGAGGAATCTCGCGAAATTTTCAAATCGTAAAACCCTTAACGTAAATTCTTTAGAACTTTCGGAACTTTCCGTTCGAACGGGAAACCTTGTCAGCCGGTCAAAGCCACTTAAACTTGCACACCTTTTACTTGATTCTCACCGAGGAGACCGCATGGCAAAAAAAACAAAACGCAAGCTGGCTCACTCGAAGCTGCCCATGCAGCGTCAACTGAATCTTTGCCATGAAGGAAAGTGCTTCGATCTTCGAGCAATTTTCGATCGGCTTAATGAGCAACATTTTCGCGGGCGGATGCGCGGTTACAAAGTGATGTGGGGCCGGAAACGGAAGGTGCGCCCAAAGGAATATTTTGTCTTTGGAACAATCCAGGAGGAAGACCGGATCATACGCATTCATCCGCTGCTCGATCAGCCGTTCGTCCCGCGTTGGTTTTTGGAATACGTTCTTTATCATGAAATGCTGCATTCAGTCGTTCCCGAAGAGATCGACACCATTGGACGTCGCCGCGTCCATACAGATGAATTCAATCGCCGCGAACGCGAGTTCCCGAGATACCGGCGCGCACGTCGCTGGGAGAACGACAATCTCGCCCGCTTTCTTCGTTAGACTGGGCGAGTTGCGCCCTAACGAGTCTGCGTCACGCCCGCTCCGGGCGCGTTGTCAGACGGATAGGGTGTCGTTGCTACGTTCTTCTTGATGAGGTACCAAAGGGTCGTCGCGAGCAGTACTGAGATCACTTTCGCGCGCCAGTTCTTCAGGATCAGTCTCTTCATAATTTCGATGCAGTAAAATTTCGCCCAGTCGTTGGCGGAAAGTTTCCGGTGTAAAATTTCTCTCGATCCGCCGCCGGTGACAGATGGAAATGCCACCTGTTTCTTCTGAAACAACGACGGCGATGGCGTCCGATTCTTCCGTGATACCGAGCCCGGCGCGGTGCCGCAAACCGAGACTGCGGTCCAGCGTTTCGCGCTGACTCACCGGAAAAATGCAGGCGGCAGCGGCGATCCGGCCCCCGCGAATGATTACGCCGCCGTCATGCAGCGCCGCCTTTGGATGAAAAAGCGTCAACATCAATTCCCTCGAGAAATCGGCATCGATGATCACGCCCGTTTCTTCGTAAACACGAATCGATGTGTCGCGCTCGATCGCGATCAAAGCGCCAAATTGCTTATTTGCGAGCTGCGTCACGACCTCGGCAATATCGTGCACTGTTTCGCGTTTCGCGCTCGTTAGGGAAAAAATCGGGTGGCCACCTAATTCCGCCAACGCGCGCCGGAGTTCCGGCTGAAAAATAACCACCAGTGCGACCGCCAGAAAGACGGAGAAACTGCGGATGATCCAACTGATCACCACCAGATTCAGCAATTGCGAGATCAAGGTTAGCGTGAGAAAAACGATCGCCATCCCAGTCAAGACCTTCGCGCCGCGCGTGCCGCGAAAATAGAGATACCCGTAGTAGATGACCACGCTCAGCAGGATAATCTCGAAGAGGCTGCGCCACTTATCGAACCAGAGCTGAGTGAGTTGTTGAATCATGCCGTTGTCGCGAGAAGCGCTTCGGTCGTTCGCAAGGCGTCGACATTCGCCTTTACATCGTGCACGCGCAAAACCTGCGCACCACGCTCGCGCAAAAGCGATGTCAACGCGATGGTCGGAGCGACACGATCGGACATTTTTTTCGTGGCGGAAATTTTTCCGAGAAAAGCTTTGCGCGAAACGCCAATGACCAGCGGTCGATCGTGAATGCGCAGCCGTGGCAAATTTGCCAGGAGCTCGAGATTATGTTCGACCGTCTTCCCGAACCCGATTCCAGGATCGAACGCGATGGTCATGGGATCGATACGGCACTCTAGGGCGCTCGAATATTGTTGTCGAAAAAAATCCGCCACTTCACCGACCACGTCGTCGTAGGTAGGATCGATCTGCATCGTTCGCGGCTTGCCTTGCATGTGCATGATGATGAGCGCGGCTTTTTTTTCCGCCGCGAGCGCGAACATCGCGGAGTCGCCGCGTCCACCGGTCACGTCATTGATGATGGAAGCTCCCGCCTCCAGAGCCGCCCGCGCGACGACCGATTTCGATGTGTCGATGGAAATGAACGCGTCAATTTTGCGCGATAATTTTTCAATCACGGGAATGACGCGGGCCAACTCCTCGTCAGCCAGCACGGGTTCAGCATCCGGTCGGGTCGATTCACCCCCGACGTCGATGATTTCCGCGCCATCGTTTGCCATCTCGACGCCATGTTCGACGGCTTTCTCACAGCCAAGGAATTCACCACCATCGGAAAACGAATCGGGCGTGACATTCAGTACGCCCATGATTAGCGCTCGACGCGATAGGTCGATCGCGTTTCCGCCGATTTTCCAGTGCGTCGCACCCACCATGGGTGAGACTATCACAGGCAAAGCTTTATTCGACCGGTGTTGCGGGGACGAAGCGCCGCGATGTTGCCAGCGCAGATCGGCAGCGCTATTTCTGCCGTCTATAGCGACCCATCAATTGGCCTTGTGCAATTATGTGCCCTTCTATCGCGCGATCCAATTCGGCACGCTTCGCGCCACTCCTCAAATCAAGCATGCGATCGAGTGCGAAGATTTTGAAAAAGTAGCGATGCGTTCCAGAGGGCGGGCACGGACCGGCATAGCCAGTTTTGCCGAAGTCATTCGTTCCCTCCACCGCTCCGCCGGGGGAATTTCGCTCACTCACATCCGTCAATTTCGGATCGATATTCCAGAGGAGCCAATGGGTGAAGAGTCCGCTCGGCGCATCCGGATCATCGACAATCAGCACCAGACTCTTCGCGCCGGGCGGCACTTCTGCGAAATGAAGCGCGGGATTTCGGTCCGCCCCGTCGCAGGTGAATTGCGATGGAATGTTCCCGCCTTCCGGAAATGCTGTGCTTGTGATTTTCATTTTGGTGTGTTTGATGGGAAGTTGCGACTCGCATGGCGCATTTCGGGCCAGAGCGATGATGAGCCCGCATGCGAAAAGGCCAATCGTCTGCAGTCGAAATTTCATTCGCAGGGGAATAATTTCGGGCGCGGCGACTGAGCGTCAAATACTCACTTTTAATTCACAGCGACTTCCCTAATCATTTTCCACTCAATGAAGCCCGACGCGGACCTCAAACAAAAGATCCTCGCTTTGATCAGCGCGACCAAATATCGGCCGCTCGACAAATCAGAATTGGCAAAGATGCTCGGGCGCAAAAGCGGCGTACGCATGAATTTGAACGCGTCGCTGCGGGAGCTTGAGCAATCCGGCGAGATCGCGCGCATTCGCAAGAACCGCTACGTTCTTCCCGAGGCGGCCGACCTCATCACGGGAAAACTGCAGGTGCATCAGGCAGGTTACGGATTTCTCGTGCGCGAAAAATCCGACGAGCCTGATATTTTCATTGCGGCAGAAAATACCGGCACTGCGATGAACGGCGATCGCGTTGTCGCGCGGATCACGCGGGATGCCGACTACGCTCGGACGCAACGAGCCAGCGATCGCGCGGAAGGCCGCGTCATCCGGATCCTGGAACGAGCGCACGAAACAGTAGTCGGGACGTTGCAGCAGTCGCGCAATTTCTTCTACGTCGTGCCGGATGATCCACGCCTCGTGCACAACGTTTATGTACAGCTGCCCGCGGCCTCGCGTTTTCCGAAAGCTCCGGCATCGGGCGACAAAATCGTCGTCCGGCTGGAGGCGTGGGAGTCGCGCCACGTCAATCCCGAAGGAGAGATCATCGAGGTGCTCGGTCCGGCCTCAGCGCCGGGTGTGGATATGCTTTCGATTATTCGGAAGCATCATTTGCCGACGGAATTTCCGCGCGGTGTTTTGCAGGAAGCAGAACGAATTCCGGAAACGGTCGATGCCGACAAATATGGCGATCGCGAAGACCTGCGTGCCCAATTTATCGTCACGATCGACCCGGACGATGCCCGCGATTTCGACGATGCCATCCATGTGGAGAAACTTGACGGCGGCGAATGGGAACTCGGTGTTCACATTGCCGATGTCTCGGCCTACGTGCTCCCCGGAAACGCGCTCGATCGCGAAGCGTTGCGTCGTGGCAATAGCGTCTATCTCGCCGATCGCGTCATTCCGATGTTGCCCGAGCGTCTGAGCAACGGTGTTTGCAGCCTCAATCCAAACGTCAATCGGCTCACGCATTCTGCTTTCATCCGGTTCGGGAAAAATGGGCGCAGTCAAAGGGTGCGCTTCGCGAAAACGATCATTCGCAGTGCGCGGCGGCTGACCTACAAGGAGGCCTACGGGATTTTGCGCGCGGTGCCTAACGATGAATTAGGCAAACGGCTTCACACCGCCTGGGAATTAGCGTCATTGCTGCGGCGGAAACGTTTCGAGCACGGTTCGCTCGATCTCGATTTTCCGGAAGTAAAAGTCTGGCTCGATAAGAACGGAAAGCCGGTGCGCTTGGAACGCGTTGAAAACGACGAATCCCATCAGTTGGTCGAAGAATTCATGCTCGCTGCCAACGAGGCCGTCGCACACCAGCTCAAGAACCGGCTGATTCCGGCGATCTACCGCCTCCACGAAAATCCCGATCCGGAAAAGCTGGCGGAATTCCGCGAGTTCGCGGTCAGCTACGGATATAAAGCGGGCGATCTGACGCATCGCGCTGAACTTCAGCGGCTGCTCGCGTCGTTCAGTGGCAAACCGGAAGAGCAAGCGCTGAAAATTGCGCTCTTGAAAAGCCTGAAGCGCGCCCGTTACGCGACCCAGCCTCTCGGACATTACGGGCTCGCAAAAAATAACTACACTCACTTTACCAGTCCCATCCGCCGCTACGCCGACCTCGTCGTGCACCGCACGCTCGCGGAAGTGAACAAGAGCCGTGCAACACGTGGCGACGCGGGACAGCTCTCGCAAATCGCCGAACATATCTCGACGACCGAACGGGTGGCAGCGGAAGCCGAAAACGAGTCGGTGAAGATGAAAAAGCTCGAATTCCTTCAGCGGCAATTGCCGGAACGCGATCCACAGGTCTTTCGCGCGGTTGTAATCGATATTCGAAACTATGGATTGCTGGTCGAGTTGCCCGATGTCTTACTCACGGGTTTGATTCATGTTTCGTCCTTAAATGATGACTTCTACACTTTCGACGGGGCCCGGCGGCGACTGATTGGGCGCCAATCCAAACGCCGACTCGCTGTCGGCGACGTTTTGCGCGTGGTCGTGGCGCGAGTCGATCCGTTTAAGCAGCAGGTCGATTTCGCGATTGTGCCGGAAGACGGCAAAAGGGTGACTGTCCACCCGGACAAAGGTCGTCGTCGCCCGGTCGGTCGCCACTAAGCGCATCGGTTCGCCAAGCTGTTCCACCCGAAACGGTTGAATGAAAAATGATGAGAATTTAGCTTCCATTCCCGATTCGGCCGGCGTTAAAGTGCCGATCTTTGCCAAATGGATAACATCATCGAGGCCAAAGAACTACAGATTGAGCGCAAGCATTTCCATGTGGAGCTCCGCGAAAACGACCGCGGTAAATTCCTGCGCATCACCGAGGAAACTCACGGACGCCGCAATACCATCATCGTGCCGACCACTGGCGTAGAGGACCTCACCGCAGCGATCGGCGAAGTTCTGAGCACCGAGCGAATGGGTGCGTAGCTGTCTGCTTCCGCACCGGGCCAGAGCAGATTTCTGTTCCCGTTCAATGGGTGCGCGCGGCGCGAAGCGGCGTCTGCGTTGACACGTCTACTTGCGGCTATACTTTGCCGTTCGGTTCGCACTTCGCGCGCAATCTACGGTCTCTCATGGCAATCAAAAATAAACGTTCGCGCTTCAAGACCACAAACCGAAGAAAAACCAAACCCAAAACAGCGACCAGGAAGGCGCATCCCGCAAGCGGGACAAAACCCCCCCGTTACGCCTACTACTTTGGCGACGGACATGCCGACGGAGCGGGCAGTATGAAACCGCTCCTTGGCGGCAAAGGGGCGAATCTCGCGGAGATGACTCGCATCGGCTTACCGGTGCCTCCTGGCTTCACGATTACGACGGAAGTCTGCACTTATTTTTACGATCACAAACGGAGCTATCCCCCGCAGCTGAAAGCCGAAGTCGAAGCTGCTCTCGCGAAGGTCGAGAAATCGGTCGGAAAAAAATTGGGCGACAAAGACCGACCGCTTCTGGTTTCGGTCCGTTCCGGCGCACGCGATTCGATGCCCGGCATGATGGATACGATTTTGAATCTCGGGATGAATGATGAAGTCGTCGAGATCGTCGCGAAGCAAACGAAAAACGCGCGGTTTGCCTGGGATTCATATCGTCGCTTTCTGCAAATGTACGGCGACGTCGTGATGGGCGTGCAGAAGCGGCCAGGTGAGGATCACGAACCATTCGAGAGCGTGATCGAACATTTGAAAGACGAGCGCTACGGCAAGCACGATTTCCCGGACGTGAAATTGAGCGTAGCGGATTTGAAGGAATTAGTGAAGCGCTTCAAAGCGCTAATCAAAGAGCGGACTGAAAAATCGTTTCCGCAAGATGCGCACGAACAACTTTTGGGCGCGGTCAGCGCTGTTTTCGGTTCGTGGATGAACGACCGAGCCATCGTTTATCGCCGTAAATATGGGATCCCGCATGGTTGGGGCACGGCCGTGAACGTGCAGACGATGGTTTTCGGAAACATGGGCGACACCAGCGCGACCGGCGTGGCGTTCACGCGCGATCCGGCAAGCGGCGAAAAAGTTTTCTACGGCGAATATTTGATCAACGCCCAAGGCGAGGACGTGGTCGCCGGTGTGCGCACGCCGCATCCGATCGCCGATCTTGCGCATGAAATGCCGGCCGCGCACAAAGACTTGATGAAGGTACGCGCTCAGCTGGAGCGCCATTTCAAGGACATGCAGGACCTCGAATTCACGGTCGAGGCCAATCGCCTTTACATTTTGCAAACGCGGAACGGGAAGCGCACCGGCCACGCCGCCGTGCGCATCGCCGTGGACATGGTCGAGGAAAAACTAATTTCGAAACAGGACGCGGTAAAGCGCATTCCGGCCGATTCCCTCGCGCATTTGCTCGCGCCGATCTTTGATCGACGATCGGCGCGCGAAGCGAAGAAGATTGGCAGCGGCCTGGCTGCCGGCCCTGGCGCGGCTTCGGGCCATGTGGTGTTCAGCGCGGAGGAAGCGGTCCGGCGGGCGGAAAAGGGCGATAAGGTCGTGCTCGCGCGCATCGAAACGTCTCCGGAAGATTTGCGCGGCATGATTGCGGCGGAAGGCATTCTCACGGCGCGCGGCGGAGTGTCGTCGCACGCGGCGCTGGTCGCGCGGCAAATGGGAAAAGTTTGCGTGTGTGGCGCGAGCAACGTTCGCATCGATTACCAAAAGCGGACGCTCAGCGCCCACGGCACGACCTTGAAACAGGGCGATTACATTTCGATCGACGGAACGGCCGGCGAGGTATTTGCCGGTGAAGTCACGACCGCGCCTTCGGAAATCGTGCAGGTGCTCGTCAATCGTACGCTCGACGGAAAAAAGAGTGAGATGTATCGCGAATATTCAAAGTTGATGCGCTGGGTGGACGAATTTCGAACGCTCGATGTGCGCGCGAATGCGGATACCCCGGAGCAGGTGCGCAACGCGGTCGCATTCGGCGCGCAAGGCATCGGACTTTGCCGGACCGAGCACATGTTTTTCGAAGGCGACCGAATCGACGCGATGCGCGAGATGATTCTCGCGGGGACAAAAGACGAACGCGCGCGGGCATTGGCAAAGTTGCTGCCATACCAGCGCGAAGATTTTATTGGAATTTTCACTGCGCTCGATGGATTGCCGGCGACGATTCGTTTTCTCGATCCGCCTCTGCACGAATTCTTGCCGAACGATCATACGCAACAGAACGAGCTTGCGAACAAACTGGGCGTCGCGGTGGAAAATATCGCGCGGCGCGTGCACGAGCTGCACGAATTTAATCCGATGCTTGGCCATCGCGGCTGCCGGTTAGGCATTGTTTATCCGGAGATTTCCGAGATGCAATCCCGCGCCGTCTTCGAGGCCGCAGCCGAAGTGCAAAAGAAGGGAAAGAAGGTTTGCCCCGAAATCATGATTCCACTGGTCGCATTCCCGCGCGAATTGGAATTGCAGATAGAAATCGTCCATCGAATCGCCAACGAAATTGCGCAGACGAAGAAGACGAAATTCAATTATCTCGTTGGGACGATGATCGAGGTCCCTCGTGCCGCGCTGGTCGCTGATGACATCGCGCGCTCGGCGCAATTCTTTAGTTTCGGGACCAACGATCTCACCCAGACCGCCCTCGGCATGAGCCGTGATGATTCCGGAAGTTTCCTGCCCGCCTACGCGGAGCTCGATATCGTGCCGACGAATCCATTTGCTTCGATCGATCGCAAAGGAGTCGGCCGCTTAATGGAAATCACATGCGATCTCGGACGCAAAACTCGTCCCGATATTAAACTGGGGATTTGCGGCGAGCATGGCGGTGAACCGGCAAGCGTGAAATTCTGCCACCACTTGGGATTAGACTACGTGAGTTGCAGTCCTTTCCGCCTTCCGATCGCGCGACTGGCGGCGGCGCAAGCGGCTTTGGCAAAATAATCGCGCAGTCCTTGGTGCACGCGGAAGCGAGAGTTATTGGGCCGCTGGGCCGCGTTTGAAGGTGGGGCCAGCGCAAGCATGGGTTACCGATCCGGGCTACAGTCCCAGAAGTCGCCAAGATCGTCGGCCTAACGACTGAGCCGCTCCGCAAGTTTTTTGTGCTGCGCGAGAAGTTCCTGCGGAAGATCAGGCTGAAGCGTTTCGAAAAATTTCCCCTGATCCTCCAATTCCTTTTTCCACTCATCGGGTTCGACGGAAAGCAGCTTCTCAAATTGCTGCGAGACCCCCTCCAATTCCGCAAGATCGACATCTTTTGCCCGCGGGAGCCAACCGACCGGTGATTCTGCAGCGCCAACTTTCCCTTCGCAGCGATCAATGATCCACTTTAGCACGCGCATATTGTCTCCGAACCCCGGCCACAAAAATTTACCGGCCTCGTCTTTCCGGAACCAGTTCACGTTAAAGATCAGCGGCGCTCTGGTGAGGCGTTTTCCGATCTCTAGCCAATGGCGAAAATAGTGGCCCATGTTGTAACCGCAGAAAGGCAGCATCGCCATCGGATCGCGGCGAACCTGGCCGACAGCGCCCGTGGCCGCAGCCGTTGTCTCCGAAGCCATGGTCGCGCCGAGGTAGACGCCGTGCTCCCAATCGAATGCCTGGAAAACCAGCGGCACGGTGTCGCTGCGTCGCCCGCCGAAAATAATCGCGCTGATTGGTACGCCTGCGGGCTTCTCGACATCGGGATCGAGCACCGGATTGTTGCGCATCGGCGTGGCGAAACGGCTGTTCGGATGCGCTGCTTTTTCTTTCGAGTCGGGCGTCCAGCGATTTCCTTTCCAGTCGATGCAGGAAGCGGGTGGCGCGCCATCCTTTCCTTCCCACCAGACATCCCCGTTGTCGGTCATCGCGACATTGGTGTAGAGCGTGTCGTGTTCGATCGAGCGCATCGCGTTCGGATTCGATTTGTAACTCGTGCCCGGCACCACCCCGAAATAACCGTTCTCCGGATTGACTGCGTAAAGGCGACCGTCCAGACCAATCTGCATCCAAGCGATGTCGTCGCCAATCGTCGTCACTTTCCAGCCGCGGAAATGATCCGGCGGAATCAGCATCGCGAAGTTGGTTTTGCCGCACGCGCTTGGGAATGCCGCGGCCACATAATGTTTTCGGCCCTCCGGTGATTCGACTCCAAGGATGAGCATATGCTCGGCAAGCCAGCCTTGTTTGCGCGCGAGGTAGGAACCAATTCGCAGCGCCAGACATTTCTTGCTCAGTAAAACGTTTCCGCCGTAACCGGAGCCCACCGAGATAATCGCGTTGTCCTGCGGGAAGTGGCAGATAAACCGGCGTTCCGGGTTTACATCGAGTAACGAATGCACTCCGCGGTTCCATTCCGCGTTCGCATCATTTTTGCGCCGCTTGGTTGCAATCGCGCCCATCCGCGTCATCACCCGCATGCTGAGCACGACGTAAATGGAGTCGGTTATTTCGAAGCCGATTTTTGCGAGCGACGATCCCGGTGGTCCCATAAGGTAGGGGATGACGAACATGGTGCGCCCGCGCATCGCGCCCTCGAGCAAGCCTTGCAACTTGCGATAGGTCGCGCTCGGTTCGGCCCAATTGTTGGTCGGTCCGGCTTCTTCTTTTGTCGGCGTGCAAATCAGCGTGAATTGCTCGACTCGCGCAAC
>JBDUDH010000042.1:0-6121 GCA_040003015.1 Verrucomicrobiota bacterium
CAAAGTCAGAAGTAAGAATGACGAAGCAAAATCGCGCTGGAAGCAAGCGTATCGTCGCAGATATGATCGTGGGCGATGGACAACGTAATTTATCTCTGCTCTCGCACCGTGATTGGAAAGTGGCTGTGACAAGAAGTTAGAAGGCAGAAGAAAGATTGCACGGTCATCGGTGATTCACGCACACTTGTCGAATGTCTCCGCTCCTCGTCAAGATTTGCAAAGATTTCGCAACGATCTGGACGACGATCGATCCGATCGGGAATGTGGCGATTTTTGCCGGGTTGACCGCATCGCTGACGCGGGCGGAACGGCACCGCACCGCGCTGCGCGCTTCGCTCTACGCCGCTGTGATCCTGGTCGTAGCCGTGGTGGCGGGACAAATTATTCTCGACGCCATTGGGATTCGTCTGCACTCGCTCAAAGTGGCAGGGGGAATCATCCTGTTCCTGTTCGCGCTGCAAATGCTTTTCGGGCGACTGGATTCCAACCCGGGATCGCCCGAGCCGGGGCGCGACCTGGCCGTGTTTCCCCTGGCAGTGCCTTCCATCGCGGGACCGGGCGCGATCATGGCGGTGATCCTGCTGACGGATAACGATGTTTATACGGTGCCGCAGCAAGCCGAGACCGGCGTCGTCCTGCTGGTAGTACTGTTGGTGACCTACATTTTCCTGCGTTTTTCCGATATCATCTTGCGGGTCATCGGGCAGCAGGGCGCGGCCGTCCTGGTTCGGGTGATGGGAATTATTCTCGCCTCGCTGGCGGTGGAAATTGTGCTGACAGCGCTGGCGGTAGGAAGCTGGGGACCGGCGAAAACACCCTGACGTGGCTGGAAAAAGGCAGAAGGGTTTTGACAGAGATTAGCCGTCGGCCAGTGTGAACCATGGCAACGAATACGATCAAGATTCACCGGGTGCTCCGAGCCGCACCTGAAAAAGTCTACCGCGCGTTCCTTAATCCTGAA
This sequence comes from Verrucomicrobiota bacterium, assembly GCA_040003015.1. Taxonomy (GTDB): domain Bacteria; phylum Verrucomicrobiota; class Verrucomicrobiia; order Chthoniobacterales; family UBA10450; genus JBDUDH01. Next base: position 962 of record JBDUDH010000042.1, read on the forward strand.
GCGATGGCGAAATGGCTGCCACCAAATGGATTTACCGGCAAGGTTCACCAAATGGACGCGAAAGTTGGCGGCAACCACAGGATGTCGTTCACCAATTTCAGCACCGGCCAGAGTCACTCTTTCGGCGGCACATACACTCAGCTCGTGCCGAATGAGCGCATCCGTTACACGGACAAGTTCGATGACCCGAACATGCCTGGGGAAATACACGCGTCGATCACCTTGAAGAAGGTGTCGTGCGGGACGGAATTGAACATCGTGCAGGAAGGCGTGCCCGACGAGATTCCGCCCGAGATGTGCTACCTCGGCTGGCAGGAATCGCTCATTCTTCTGGCGAAACTCGTCGAAGCGGAGATTCCCGGTTAGACGGATTCTTCGGTCCGCGCCGGTTGAATTTGATTTGGTTTGCAGAAAGGAACGGGCGCTGTCACGCTTGTCGCGCAGGAGTTCCGGCAGAGAAGATTTCCTTCGCGCGCGACACGTTTACCTTCAACTAGCTCGACGGAGATTTTTCGATCGACAGTAACAAATGCTTCGAATTCTTTCTCGGCCAGCGCGAGCAGGGCGCCATTCTTGATTCCGGCCCAGCCCATCTTCGGAACAGTCGAGACCGAGTGTCCTACAAGATCGCGCGCGAGTCTTCGATCGACGCATTCGTCGAGCAGAATGTTCACTCGGCTACCGCCGCGACCATACGATCTTTCGCTTCTTCCAAAAACGCGATCACTTGTTCGCGCGAGACGGTCGGAAAACCGTCGAGGAAATCCTCGATCGAATCGCCACCCTCGAGATAATCGATCAAATTCTGGATGGGCACGCGCGTGCCGGAGAAACACGGCGCGCCGCTTATGATTTCTCGATCGATTTTAACGACCGATTGGCTCACGCTCCGAGCTTCCGACAAAGCTACGGGTCGTGCAAGAACTTCGACGGTCATAGACCGCCGCTACAGATTTGCGGCTGACACAGCCGCGACTACACTTGCGACAGACAAAGAGGACGTGACAGAGCACGTCCCTCCAGGGCGCGTTGAAACGCGAGATCCCTTCGACTTCGCTCAGGATGACAACGCGAAACGCGTTGTCATTTCATTCGATCGAATGTCTTCTGGAGTAACTCCAAGTCGGAAGCGTTGCCGGCTTTTTCGCGGGTGTTGTCGATCCATTTCTTCTCCAAGGCGTTTTTCGTTGGACGATCGCTCTGGTAGAAGACGCCGAAGACGCCGGGGAAAGGTAGCTGCGCGAGTTTGTAAGCGGCGAGCTCGTCGGTGACGTCATGACGTAACTCGTCCTCGGGGGTGTTGTCCCATTTCTTTTCTTCGATCAACTCGAACGCGCCGCCTTTGCGCGGATTGGCCGGGTCGAAGACGCCGGGGAAAAATTCAACGCACTCAGACAGGCATTCGATGACGGAGAAGCCCTGGTGATCCATGGCGCGCTCGATCATCTGGATCATGTGATTGACCTGCGTGGCATGCGTGCGCGCAATAAACGTGGCCCCGGCGCAGATCAGTTTCTTCATCGGATTGACCGGCTGATCGATCGCGCCCTGCGGGTCGGTCTTGGATTTGAAACCGATGGGCGACGTCGGCGAGGTCTGCTTTTTGGTCAGGCCATAGACGAAGTTGTCCATGATGAAATAGGTCATGTTGATGTTCTTGCGCGCGCCGTGGTCGAGATGGTTGCCGCCGATGGAGAAGCCATCGCCGTCGCCGCCAAATAGAAAAACGTGCAGGTCGGGTCGGGCCAGGCTGATCCCGGAGGCGAGCGGGACGGCGCGGCCGTGAATGAAGTGCGCGCCGTGGCCGTTGACGAAATAGGGAAAGCGCGATGAGCAACCAATGCCGGCGAGGGTGACGATCTTCTCGTGATCGAGCTGGCGTTTCTCGATGACTTTGTAATAGGAAGCGAGCACGGCGAAATCGCCGCAGCCGGGACACCAGGTGGGGTGATCGGCGGTGACGGCTTTCTTGGTGAGCTTTTCGCGTGGGATTTCGGCGGGTGGGATCAGTGTTTCAGTGCTCATGTTAAAATTCGTTAGGTAGAATCAAACTTCCTTCGGTGTAAGCTGCGCATCGCCGCGAGATTCGTTTGTGCCGGCAGCAGCTTTGGCGGCTTCAGTTCCGGGTTTGGTTGGGGTTGTATCACCGGCACGATCGGATGCCGGCGATACCGCAGCTTGTGCGCGGTCAGTTGCGGCTGAGGTGGTGGGGTCTTTCGCGGCCGGCACGGCCACCTCTTCACCAGAATCTGTTGGCTCATTCATAAAATTAACCGACGCCTTGCGGCACAACTTCTTCGACGCTGTCCACGTTCTCGGGCGAAGTATCAATATGCATGGCCGAGTGAGCTGCGTGCGAAGCCGGACGGCCCGGCGACCCGTTCCTACCAGGGAACGTGCGGCCTTTGAAAACGCCTTCGAGAATTTCTTTCACCCGGAAGGTGAGACCGTCGGTCTTGGTGACGCTCTCAATTTTCGGTTCGCAGTAACGCGCGCGCAAAATGGTAGCAAGCTGGCCGAACCCATAAACGCCCTGGTCGTTCATCTCGACAACGATGATGCGTTTGAATTTCGCGAAGATTTTTTCGAGTCCGTTCGGCAAGGGATGAATGTGCCGCAAATGGATGGCCGCGATTTTTTCTCCGTGTTCTCGCGCGCGTTTCGCCGCGTCGTGGATCGGGCCGTAGGTCGATCCCCAGCCAAGGAGCAGGACCTCGCCCTCGGGATCGCCGTAGATTTCCGGCACCGGAATTTCTTCGGCGAGCTTCCGCAGTTTCGTGCGGCGCTTGGCGGTCATGGCCATGTGCAATTTCGGGCTGCCGGTCGGATGACCCATCTCATCATGCTCGAGACCACTAACGAGCGGATATTTTCCGTCGAGCATTCGTGTTCCGGGCGGGACGTGTTGCGTAATACGCTCGAGATCGTACGGCTTGAAGCCGGCGGCCCGCGGCGTGAGGTCCGGTTTCGGATCGACCATCAACTTTGCCAGATCGGGTTCGTCGAATGCTTCGATCCGCGTCGCCAGTGAGGTATCGCTCAAAATGAAAACCGGCGTGCTGTATTTGCGCGCGATGCGCGCCGCCTCGATCGCGAGGTAGAAACAATCTTCCACGGTCGACGCGGCGAGCACGACGCGCGGGCTGTCACCGTGCCCACCGTAAATCGCCTGATGCAGATCGCTCTGCTCGACGTTTGTCGGCAGGCCTGTGCTCGGTCCACCCCGCTGGATATTACAAATAATGAGCGGGATCTCGGCCATCGACGCCCAGCCGATCGCTTCGGTCTTGAGCGAAATGCCCGGCCCGGCGCTACCCGTCACCGCGAGATATCCCGAAAACGAAAAGCCCAACGAGATCGAGACCGCGGCCAGCTCATCTTCGGCCTGCACAAATATGCCGCCGTATTTCGGGAACTCGCGCCGCAGGGTTTCCATGACCGACGACCACGGTGTAATCGGATAACCGGCGCCGTAGCGCACACCCGCGGCGATCAATCCGTAGGCGAGCGCCTGGTTGCCATCCATTGTGATTTGGGCGCGCCCGTCAGTTCTAACGACATGTTCAAATTGATATCGTTTGGTCAGCACATTGCCGACGGGATATGCGTAGCCTGCTTGGAACGCCATCATCGCGGTGTTGACGATGCTTTCGTCTTTGCCGGCGAACTTTTCCGTTATGATTCTCTTTAGCTTGTCGGCATCGAGACTGAAAATTTTCGCGATCAAACCGAGAACGAAAATGTTTTTGCCTTTGTCCTTGGCCGTTCCGCCGAGCGCTTCGACGGTCAGCCCGGTGATGGGCACGCCGACGTAAACGAAGCGCTTATCGTCGAGGTTCGGCTCGACGTTATCCGAGTCGTAAAGCACCACGCCGCCCTCGCGCACGAAGTCGATATGGTCCTGATAACTATGTTGATAAAACGCTACGAGGAAGTCGGCCTCATCGCCCGCCGACAACACTTCGCCCGAGCCGATGCGGACCTGAAAGATCGACGGCCCGCCCGAGATCGTGGACGGGATCGTCATGTAAGTCATGACATCCTGGTCGCTGCGTCCGGCGAGACGCGCGAGAAAAGCGCCGGCGCTTTGAATGCCGTCCTGTGAATTACCCGCGAGCCGGATTACAGCGTCATCGATGTTCTCAGGGCGCAAATCGGCACGGTCTGGCGCGCCCGTGGGAGCATCAGATTCTGTCAGAACCGGCGTTGAATTATTGTCGGGCAAAACTGAACAACCTTAATCCTAAATCTGCGACAATGCCTCCGTTTTTGCTAGCGCAAATACGAGCCCTTGATTCCTTCCAGAGTGAAGGTCGCGGCGCGGCACGCTGGCCTTGCTGCTGCGCGCTCTGCAATCTAAGCTGAAAATTCGCAATCTGGAATGGAGATGCCAGGGTGGCGAAATTGGCAGACGCGCCAGACTTAGGATCTGGTGGAGCAATCCTTAGGGGTTCGAGTCCCCTCCCTGGCACTGCGTGCATGAAGCGCCGTGAATCGACGGACGAAAATTCCCGCGTATTTGTTTCGAGGTGGAACGAATGAACAAGGAGCAGATCGCGGGGATGCTCGAAACGATCGCGACACTGCTCGAGTTGAAAAACGAGAACCCGTTCAAGATTCGCGCTTACGTCAATGCGGCCCGCTCCATCGAAACCTGGGGTGGAAATCTGCACGAGTTTGCGGAACAGCAGCAGCTCGAACAAATCCCGGGCATTGGCAAGGCCATCGCTGCAAAAATCACGGAGCTGATTTTAACCGGTTCGCTCAAATTCTACGACGAGCTGCGCGCGGAATTTCCGCCGGATATTCTTGAGTTGTTTTCGATTCCCGGTCTTGGCGCAAAAAAAATTAAGGCGCTGTACGAAGAACTTCAGATCAGCTCGATCGCTCAGCTCGCGCAAGCCTGCGAGAATGATCAGGTGGCGCAGCTGCCCGGTTTCGGCAAGACGACACAGGAAAAGCTGGGCAAGGCGATTGCCGAACGCGTGAAGCATGCCGGTTCATTTCAACTCGGTGAAGTCGCAGCGGAAGCCCAAACCTTGGAAGATGACTTCGGTCAGCATTCAGACACACTCAAAGTCAGCGTCGCCGGCAGTTATCGACGCCACAAAGAGATCGTGCGCGATCTCGATTTCATCGTCGCGACGAAAGCGCCTGAGA
>JBDUDH010000130.1:0-20500 GCA_040003015.1 Verrucomicrobiota bacterium
CGAACGCGCTGCTGGCCTCGGCTTCGTTCGCGATCGGCTGCTGGATGGGATGCGTCGTCAAACGCGCGTCAGATTTCATCGCCGTATCTTTTGAGTAGCCGATGCGGCGTGTCGGATCGCGCGGCACATTGTGGCGCTGCCATTCATTCCACTCTGGATTGAAATGGTCCGTGCACTTCGTTCCCATCCAGGAGGCGAAACCTTCGTTCAGCCAAAGATTGTCCCACCATGCCATCGTGACGAGGTCGCCAAACCACATGTGCGCCATTTCGTGCGCGATGACCGCGAAGATATCCTGCTGATTAGTCGCCGAAGATTTTTTCGGATCGAAAAGGAGCCGTGATTCATAATAAGTAATACCGCCCCAATTTTCCATGGCGCCGCCGAATCCGCCTGGGATTGCGATGAGATCGAGCTTCGGAAGCGGGTAGGGAATCCCGAAGTAGTCGTTGTAGTATTGGAGAATTTTCGCCTCGCTCTCGAGCGCGTAACGGCCGGTCTCGGCTTTTCCTTTCGTCGCGACGACGCGGAGCTGCACGCCATTGCTTTCCATCCCAATCGAATCGAGCTCGCCCGCGACAAAGACCATGAGGTAACTCGACATCGATGGGCTCATGCTGAAATGGACTTCTTTGCCACCCTCAACTTTTTCCTCACGTTCCACCGGCATGTTCGAAACGGCCATGAAATTTTCTGGAACGAGGGTTGTAAGTTGAAAGCGGGCGCGGAAACTTGGCTCGTCCCAGCAGGGGAACATGCGACGCGCATCGGTCGCTTCGAACTGGGTGCCGAGCATGGTCTTTTTCGCGTCCGACCCTTCTTCCTGATAGCGAGCGAAGAAAAGGCCCTGGCCTTGGGCGTTGATTTTGCCATTGAAATTCAGCAACAGCTCATGAGATCCCGCCGGAATTTCTGACGGCAAGGCGAGCGCAAGCGTCTCCTCTTTTGGATCGAGTTTGATGGCTGATGTGCCGAGTGGCTTACCGTCAACGGAAGCGGCGGTGATCGAAAGATCGAGTGCGTTAAGCACCAATTTTCTGACCGGCTTCTGCACATGCAATTTCACCGTTTCCGAGCCGGTAAAAGTCAGCTTCTCAAGATCAGGGGCGATGCGAATTGCATAGGTTTCAGGTCGGACCTGCTTCGGGAGTTTTCCGGGCGTCGTTGCGAAGTTGAAGTTTTTTTCCGCGCTCACTGTCGAGAAAACGGTAAACGAGATTGCCAAAACCAGAAGGTGATTAACGCGCATCCCTGTCACTAAACAGCGTCCGCGACTCTTTGCAGCGGCAATTCCGCTTCGTCGAGGCGAGATTCCCGACGGAACAGCTAATGTATCACCAGCAGAAGCAATAACTGTCCGGCTCCGATCTGCGGTCCTTTGATCACGAGCGGACTACTTTTATTAAGCTTCGCTTCCGTTTCGACCAGCAGAGTTTTGTCCTGAAACAGCTGCAGATTCAGACGATAACCTTCCGCGCTTTCTCCCTGGGCATCCACATGGAGCGCGAAATGTTTGCTCGACGCCATCCAATCTTCGTTGCCATTGACGAGTTTTTTGCGCGCCTGGCCAATAAGTTCGAATTGGTTGTAACCGAATATTTCGCGAAGTGTACGATCGAGACGGTGCAGTTCGGCCGGCGGTGGCTCAGGTTTGGCAACGTTCGTCGCCACGACCAGCCCGCTCCAAACATTCTCCGCCGCCGCCGCCGTCGGAAGGACCGGATTCGAAAAAAGAATCCCGGCGCCGGCAACGAGAAGGAAACGAAACATCAGTTTATTTGGCGGCGTAATCGGATGGCAGCGATTTCAAACCATCCACCCAGAGCACAGTTACCCGGTCTTCTTTTGTCTGGAAAATTGAAACGGTGGCATCGGGGCTGACCGCGGGATCTACCCGCGCGTTCAGAATCTGCGAGAGATATTGCGATTGCTGCTGCGTTTGCTTTTCGCGCACCACAAAAAATGTGCAGACGACAAAAAGGGCGAGCGAAGTCGCGCCGGCCCATAGCAATCGCCGGATCGACCACCAGGTCGTCCGAAGATCGGGCAATGATTGCGCTTCCGACTCGTCCGGCTTTTCGCGTGCGATGCGACCGCGCAGTTGATGATGGAAAAATTCTTCATTCGCCATCGCCCGCGATTTCAATTGTTCCTTCAAGAACGCGCCGAGCTTATGCGCCTGCTCCTTTTCCGCATCGGCCGCCACGCGATCCGGCAGCGCGGCTTCGAACTGAGCGCGCTCAGCGCCGGTCAGCTGATCGTCGATCCATGCGGTAAACTTCTCCTCAAATGTTTTCATAAACACCTCTCAGCAAATTCTGCAGCTTTTTGCGTGCGTAAAACAGTCGTGACATGACAGTGCCAATCGAACAGTCCAGGGCTTCAGCAATTTCGTGATATTGCATGTCTTCGATTTCTTTCATCAAAATCACCGCCCGATGTTCCGGGGTTAATTGTGCGATAGCGGCATCAATTCGTTGACGGATTTCACGTTGTTCCATTCGCTCGTGCGGCAGCGCGTCGGCTTTCGGAACAGTGCGCGAGGCGGGATTGATTTCCTTCAATTGAATCGCATCATCAAACTCCGCGCCTGTGCCTTTCACCTGTTTTTTGCGCAGCCAATCGATCGTCACATTCATGATGATGCGGTAAATCCAGGTATAAAAAGAGGACTGGCCCCGGAAACGCCCGATCGATTTCCAGGCCTTCACGAAACTGTCTTGAGCGAGATCCCAGGCGTCCTGCTCGTTATGCACCATGTTATAAATCATACCGAAAACCCGTGTCCGGTAGCGGCTGACGAGCTGGTCGAACGCCTCTGTATTGCCGGCTTGGGATTGCTTCACCAAGTCCAGCTCAGAAACATCGGCCTCAGCCGGAGTCGCTTCCGTGTGCATATGTAGACGGGGAAGCGGCTAATTCATTCAACGGCTAGAGATTGCCGTAACGGCGCAGCCATTCGCCGCGATATTCGCCCATCAAGAGGATGATACCGTCGCGTACTTGGAAAAGGCGCTGTTGCAAAACCGCATATTGTTGCGGGTCAACCAGTTTTTCGGCGAGAAGCTGGGCACCTCCATCCATCGCGACAGTGATTGCTTTCAAGGCGCGCTTCAAATACGCGATCGTCATGCCGAGTTCGTCCACGTCGTCGTCACTCAGAGCGGCGGCGAGTTTGGCGCTGGCGAGGGCAGCGTGAGTAGCGAGCTTCACTGCGGAGGGCTCATTTTGCATGGCTGCATTTTCATCAAAAAGTTGATCGATCCAGACGGTCAGCGCGAACGCCGCGCGATAGAGCACGTGATCTTCGAAGCTTTCGCCCGGCAGTTCCACTTGGCCGCTCGGCTGCAAACGATCGTAATCCAACGCCGCGGTGTCGTCCTGTGCGAGAAGCGCATCGATTTCTTCACTCCAATCATTTGCCTTTCCGTCGAGCAACTCGGTCCAGCCCATTTCGCGTGCGATGATCTGGTCCCGTTGCGGATAGTCGATGTATTTCTCGAGAAGCTCCATGTATTTCTCCGTCTTAGAGTCCTGCTGCTGGAGAAAACGTTCCCAGTCGTATTCGTCCCAGGTTTTCTCGGGTTCGTGATCGAAGCTGGCCATCATGTTGACTAAACGCCAGCTTGCACCGCCGTGCAAAAAAATTTCGGTATGGCGAGACTCTGTCGAGCCGACGAATAATTGCAGGGGAAGCCGTCGGCTTCGCGCGGGACACTAGCGTCGTCCCCCCTACACCAGTTCTAATTCGTGCTTGGTTTGCAATCGCAATTGTCCACATGCGGCTTCGATGTCGTGGCCCTTTTCCCGACGAAGCGTTGCCGGCACATCATGCGAACGAAGGATCGCCAGAAATCGCTCCTGCCGATTCCGCGGTGGTCGAGACCACGGCAAACCTTTGACAGTGTTGTACGGGATCAAGTTCACCTTCGCCGAAAGAGTGCGCGAGGGTGCAGCGAGCGCATGCGCCTGATCTTCGCTGTCATTGATTCCGTTAATCAAAATGTATTCGAACGTGAGATGCTGTTTTTTCCGGCTGACGTAATACCGGCAGGCGTCGAGCAGCGCCGCCAGATTATACTTTCGATTAATGGGCATGATTTGATTGCGGACTTCATCCGTGGCGCCATGGAGTGAAATCGCGAGTCGAAATTGCATTGGCTCGTCCGCCACCGCCCGAATTTGCGGAGCGAGGCCGCTGGTGGAAACGGTGATGTGTCGCGCGCCGATTCCAAGACCCCACGGTGAATTGATAATGCGGATGGCACGCAGGACGTTCGCGAGATTGGCGAGCGGCTCACCCATTCCCATGAAAACAACGTTGTCGATCTTCTCGCCGGTGGATGCTTCCAGCGCGATGAGTTGATCGACAATTTCGCCCGCCTCGAGGTTACGCGTCCAGCCCTCGAGCCCGCTTGCGCAGAATTTACAGCCGTATGCGCAACCAACCTGCGTGGATACGCAAATCGTCCGCCGATCGGACTGGTCCCCATAAAGCGCGGGCGAAGCTGGAATCAAGACCGCCTCAATGAAATTGCCATCGCCAAGGCGAAGCAGAAACTTCCGGGTCGTATCTTTCGAGCCAAGAACTCGGATGATGGTGGTCGATGCAAGGACAAAGGTTTCGGCCAGACGCTTCCGCATCGCTTCCGGTAAATCGGTCATCGCCTCAAACGACGCGACCCGTTTCTGATAAATCCAATCTGCGATCTGCCTGGCGCGATAAGCCGGCTCGCCCCATTCCGTGAGCAAATTTGAAAGCTCATTGAACAGCAAAGATTTTATTGACGCTTTGCGTTCTTTTTGCACCTCGGAGCTTACGTTCAGTGGACCGGAACGTCCAACTTGGGCATGTTGCCTTGTAGGCGGAGATTCGAACTTGATCGCCAGAATGAACGCGTCAGCTTCTTCGCCAATGTCACTTTCGAATCCGCGGCGACCATTCGCCCTCGGCTGGGAAGCCGCACGCGCGAATCTCGTGCCCGCGCTCGCGATCCAGGCAAGCATGCTGGCATTGCTGCTTACTTACTATTGGAGCCCCGCGGCTTCATTGGCGCTGAACCAACTCGCTGAATACAAACGGGCGCACGGCCTGGCGTTTGTTTTGGTTGCCGCGATCGGCGCGGGTTCGATCCTGCCGGAAATTGCCCTGGTCTGCTTTTTTCAGAACGGACGTCCGAACCGATGGAATCTTCGCAATCTTCTTTTTACAGTTCCGATCTGGGGAATTGATGGCACGCTGGTCGATCTTCTCTATCGAGGCGAAGCAGCATGGTTGGGGAACGTGGTCACGATTCCAGTCGTGCTCGCGAAAATTTGCGTTGATCAATTCGGCTACAATCCATTTTTCGCCGCGCCCTTCGGAGTGCTGACTTACGAATGGAAAAATTGCGGTTACTCCCGCGAATCTTTACGCCGGACGTTTAGCTGGAACCATTATCGGGACAAGATTATTCCAACCTTACTGGCAACGTGGGCGGTCTGGATTCCGCTGATGGCAATGATTTATTCGCTCCCGCTCGCGTTGCAGTTTCCACTCTTCAGTCTCGCGCTCACTTTTTGGGTCCTTTTGCTCACCTATATTACGAACAGTTTTGCCATGCGTTCGGTTCAGACCTCGATGGCGAATCAGCGACCGTGATATGAAAGCGCACGAAAATATTTTCTATTCCCTAGATCGAGTGCTTCAAGTGGCGAAATACCTGAGCGCCTCGTAAACGCCGGCGCCGAATTCGTTTTCTGCCACGTAACCACACGCCGATCGGACGGTCTCTTTTACCTCTAGAATCGCGTTGGCCGGACACGCAGCATATTTCGCGTAACGCCCGTCGAGCATTGAGATATCGTTGTGGTGGTCGCCGGCCGCAAAAATGAGGTCGTGAGGGATTTCAGTAAGCCGCGACAGCTCCGCAAGTGCCGCACCTTTGTGGTAATCGGCGTGGCAGAATCGCAGATAGATGGTGTTGCGCTGATAATGGAACTTCGGTTGACTTGCGCGCGCGCGGTCAATGAAGCCGGTGACACGGGCCATCTCCTCCTCGCTATTGGCGATCAAGCCGGCAGGGCCATCGCGTTCGTAAATTATCCGGGCCTTTGTCTTGTGGTTTACGAAATCAATCACTTCCGCGAGGACGGAAGAAGCGGAATCGAAAAGTTCGGCGTGTGCCTGTGCGCATCGTTCATTCCAATCGCCGTACGGTTCCCAGCCAGTTTCAGCCGGGCGGAAAATATCGCGCTCGCTCGTCAGAATAAAATCCGGTCGCAATGGAAACGAAAAGTCCGCCAGCCCTTCCTCCAACAAGTCCACCGAACGACCGGTATTGATCGCCCAGATTGCCCCGCCATCTTGGAGTGCGCGGATCAATTCCATGCAGGGACGGTCGAATACCGGATCGCTCGCATGCGAAACGAGAGTTCCGTCGAAGTCCGTGCTTAGCAGCCGGATTTTTGCGCGCATGGGAGTAATTTAGAAATTGATTTCCCAAACGCAACGCGCCACGCTCTGGAAGCGCGCCCGTTCACGATGTGATGAAATCCGCCTACGAACTTGCGATGGAGCGCCTGGAGAAAAATGCGCCAACGGTCGCCTTAACGGATGACCAAAAGCGCAAGGTCGCCGAGATCGACTCTATTTACACCGCGCGTATTGCCGAGAAGGAACTTTTCCTGCAGGACCAAATCCGAACGGCCCGCGGGAAAGGTAATTTTGACGAAGCAGAAACCCTCGAGCAACAACTCGCGATCGAGCTTCGGAGGTTGCGGGAAGATTGCGAGGCGAAAAAAGAAAAGTTGCGCGCTTCATTCGCGAGCTAGCCACTTTTGTAGTGTTATCAATAAGCCGGCCCGCCAAATGATTGGAAGTGATGTCTGACCTTCCCATGCCGCCGGGTGGGTACTTTCGCACTCTGTTGGCCTGAGGAATGTCATCCCGCGGAGACGGGACAGGGAATAGGATTCACTAGGGTCGCCGCTAAGCTCATTTCAATCAGTCGACAATCGTGCGAGCCTCAGTGATCAACCGTCGAAGTTCCCCACCGGTTGTACCGGACTGTCAGACTACATTTCATGAAGGGCAATCCGCGCGTGTTCTCGCGCATTCTCCCGTTGCCAACGATGCCGCTTCGCGCCTAGGTTAGCGGCCCTCTCATGTTCGCACGTCAACCAGAGATGAAGATTTTCACCGGCTCGGCGAATCGCGAGCTGGCCCAGCGCATTTGCCATTACATAGGAGTGCCGCTCGGGCAGGCCATGATCAGCTCCTTTCCCGACGGCGAGACATACATCAAAATCGAAGAAAATATCCGCGGTCGCGATGTTTTCATTGTCCAGCCGACCTGCCCGCCAACCAACGAGCATTTGATGGAGTTGCTCATCATGGTCGACGCCGCCCGTCGTGCGAGCGCGGACCGGATTACAGCGGTGATTCCATTTTTCGGTTATGCCCGACAGGACCGCAAAGATCAGCCACGAGTGCCGATCACGGCTAAGCTCGTGGCGAATCTACTTCACGCGGCCGGAGTGAGCCGTGTTCTCACCATGGATTTGCATGCGCAGCAAGTTCAGGGCTTTTTCGACATTCCCGTGGACCATCTCTATTCATTGCCAGTATTGATTAAATATCTGCGCCAGAAATTGACGCGCAAAACGGTCATTGTTTCGCCGGATGTCGGTGGATTAAAAATGGCTTCGGCATATTCGCAGGCGCTCGGCGCAAACCTTGCGATCGTAGCAAAGCAGCGCACAAGCTCGACCGAGACTGAAGCGCTTTATCTGATCGGTGAAGTAGAAGGCTGCGACGTCCTGCTGGTTGATGACCTCACAGAAACAGCCGGCACACTCACTTCAGCCGTCAAGATCCTGAAAAAGCATGGTGCGTTGAATATTTATGCTGGTGTCGCGCATGCGGTTTTGGCCGATGTGGCAATTCCGCGGTTGCAAAATTCCGAAATCGAGGAATTAATTACCACCAATAGCACGCCGGTTCGCACGGTGGATGGTTTTACGATCACCGTGCTCTGCGTCTCTGAGCTTCTCGGCGAAAGCATCAAACGGATTCACAATGATGAATCTGTTTCATCGCTCTTCAAGATCGATAACGGCACCAAATAGGAAATTTCAAAATGGCAAAACAAGTAAAACTCGCAGCGACACGGCGCACAGCTATCGGGCGTTCTGCCGTACGCAAATTGAAAGGACAGGGGCTGGTGCCAGCCATCATTTACGGTGGTAAAGATAAGGCGGAAGCGTTACAGGTCGCGAAGCGCGATATTACCGCGATGCTGAGTCACGCCTCGGGCGAAAATATTTTAGTGGAGCTGGAAGTCGACGGCGGCGGTGGAAACAAAGTGAACCGTCTCGCCCTGCTGCAAGAGGTGCAGCATTCCCCGGTTGGCGGTGACGTGCTTCATGTCGACTTCCACGCCGTTACGATGGATGAAATGATTGAAGCCGATGTACCGCTCGAGCCGATAGGCACAGCCGAGGGCGTTAAAACTTTCGGCGGTTTGCTTGAACAAAATTTGCGTTCCCTGGCTATAGAATGTCTGCCTCGCGATCTGCCGGATCTTGTTACCGTGGAGATATCTCATCTGAATATCGGCGACGCGATTCACGTGCGCGAGATCCAGCTGCCCGCGGGTGTCACAACGAAAGTTCCGCCCGATCTGACGGTATTCTCGGTCCTAGCGCCGACAGTCGAGGAAGAGCCAGTTGCGGTAGCGGAAGTGCCGGCTGCTCCGGAGGTGATCACGGAGAAGAAAGAAGAACCGGGAGCGCCACCTGCCGCCAAGGAGAAGGAAACCAAGAAGTGATCGGCGCAACGCGATCCTCCCCGTGCGCTTGAACCAACGTGGATACAGGAGGTTCGCGGATTCGCCTGATCGCGGGGCTGGGAAATCCCGGAAGCGACTATGAGCGCACGCGTCACAATGTTGGTTTTATGGTTGCGGACCGCCTGGCGACCGCCTTGCGGCTCGACTGGCAACACTCCGCCAGCTGGGGTGCGATATGGGCGAAAGGCGATGTGATTTTAGTGAAACCCGCCACTTACATGAACCGAAGCGGCAAACCGCTTTCCACGGTCGCCCAGTTTTACAAGATTGCTGCTGAAGAGATTCTCGTCATTCTGGACGATCTGGCGTTGTCGTTAGGCCGATTGCGCTTGCGGCCTGATGGAAGTTCCGGTGGCCACAACGGCCTCGAATCGATCCTGATCCATTTTGGCACGGACAAGATTCCGCGTTTGCGGGTTGGAATTGGTGCAGCCTCGAGCGAAGGTGCAGTGGATTATGTTCTCGGTCGATTTTTTGAAGAAGAAAAACCGCTCCTCGAGGAAACAATCAAGCGCGCGGTTGCCGCCGCCCAATGCGTGATCGAGAACGGCGTGCTTGCCGCGATGAACATTTTCAACAAAGTTCCCGAATTATGAAGAACCGTTACGAAGCGTTGCTTGTGCTCAACACGCAAGGCAAAGAAGACACCGTCAAGGAAATCGTCGAACGCCTGGAGTCGGAGTTTCAGAAGGAAGGCGCGACGATCGAGCAAGTGCAAAAGATGGACAAGCGACCTTTTTCTTATGCGGCCGGCGAGCTCGATGCCGGGCATTTCGTCAATTTCATTTTCCACGCCGACTCACAGCTGATCACGAAACTGCGGTCGAAATTCAAACTCGATCCGGAGGTTTACCGTCAGCATTATCAGCGGTTGCGCGAGAGGAAGGAGCGCGCGCCGAAAAAGATCGCCCCGGCGAAATAACTTCGCTAGAAACGGCTATGGCCAATTTCAACAAAGTCATGTTGATGGGGAACCTCACTCGTGACCCGGAAGTTCGTTACACGCCGAAAGGGACCGCCGTCGCGGAAATCCGCCTGGCGGTCAATCGCATCTACAGCGGCGAGAACAACGAGAAGCGCGAAGAAACGACATTCGTGGATGTGACATTGTGGGGTCGCACAGCGGAGGTGGCGGGTGAGTATCTGAAAAAGGGACGGCCGGTTTTTATCGAAGGCCGGCTTCAGCTCGATTCGTGGGAAGACAAACAATCGGGGCAGAAGCGAAGCAAGCTTCACGTCGTCGCCGAGGGGATGCAGCTCATTGGCTCGCGAGGTGGAAGCGGGAGCAGCGAAGGGGATGAGGCGGCGTCATCCTCGCCCTCGAGCGGATCGCGGAGCACGCCTCCGCCGAAGAACGCGCCGCCCGCTGCGCCAGACGACGACGAGATTCCATTTTAGTGTTGGGTGTCGCGCGGCGCGCGTCATCACGAGCACGCCGTTTTTGATTTCGGAAGCGCGCTTGCATGAACAACACTGAAGCCTGCATCGCGCTCAACATGCTGCCAATGATGGGGCCGGTGCGGCTACGGAAGTTGCTGGAGATATTCGAAACGCCGCAGCGAATTCTCGCAGCACGCGGCGCTGAATTACGAAAAGTCGAAGGAGTAGGCGGAGAAGTCGCCGACCAAATCGTCAATTGGGAAAATACCGTCGATCTCGCGTCGGAACTGGAACGCATCCGCGACTTTGCTGCCGAAGTAATCACATCGGAATCACCGCACTATCCGCGACAGCTCCGCGAAATTCATGCCCCACCTATTGTTCTTTACGTTTGGGGTGAGCTGACCGATCGCGATCAGCACGCCATCGGCATCATCGGATCGCGCCGG
This sequence comes from Verrucomicrobiota bacterium, assembly GCA_040003015.1. GTDB lineage: Bacteria > Verrucomicrobiota > Verrucomicrobiia > Chthoniobacterales > UBA10450 > JBDUDH01. Next base: position 10,661 of record JBDUDH010000130.1, read on the forward strand.
ACGAGTCATTATGGAAACGAATCCGCGAAGAAGCTTGCTTATCAACTGGCCTATGCCGGACTGACGGTAATCAGCGGGCTGGCCCGTGGAATCGACACGGCGGCGCACCAGGGCGCGCTCGCGGCCAAAGGCCGGACCGTGGCCGTAATTGGTTCTGGATTAATGAAACTCTACCCTCCGGAAAATGCCGCGCTGGCGGAAAAAATTCGCAGCGGAAACGGCGCGATCGTTTCGGAATTTTCGATGGAGATAGACCCCGATCGCCAAACATTCCCGATGCGCAACCGCATTATCAGCGGCTGGAGTCATGGCATCCTTGTGGTGGAAGCAGGCATTAACAGCGGCGCTTTAATCACCGCCTCGCAAGCGATCGAGCAAGGTCGCTCCGTCTACGCCGTTCCCGGTCACATCAATGCACCGACGGCTCACGGATCGAATCGGCTCATTCAGCAGGGCGCAAAACTGGTCATGGATGCGAGCGACATTCTCGATGACTTGCAGATTCTCCTCCCAGAGAAAGAGAAGATTCCGATCGCGACAGGACGGGCGTTGCCGGAGCTTTCGACGAACGAACGACGCGTCTATGATGCCATCAATCCTACCGAAACGCCGATCGACCAGATCGCGTCGAAATGCGATTTGCCAAGCGCAACCGTCTCCTCTACTTTGCTCGCCCTTGAGCTGAAGCGGCTCGTTAAACAACTACCGGGAAAATATTTCGTGAGGCTGTCGTAGCTCGTCCGCAATGTGCTGCTGACAGAGGAACGCCTCGGAGCCGCGGCGCACAAGCAAACATTTTCATGCCCAAAACTCTCGTCATTGCCGAAAAGCCCAGCGTCGCACAGGATCTTGCGCGCGCGCTCGGCAAAGTTCCTAAAAAAAGCGACCACTATGAGAGCGACGAATACGTGATCTCCTCGGCGGTCGGCCATGTGGTCGAGCTCGAAATGCCGGAGGACATCGACAAGAAGAAGTACGGCTTTTGGCGGCTCGAGACGCTCCCCATTATCCCGGAAAAGTTTGGACTCAAACCGATCGCGGATTCGAAGGACCGCTTCAACCAGCTCAAAAAACTTCTCCATCGCAAAGACATCGATACCGTGATCAACGCGTGCGACGCCGGGCGCGAAGGCGAATTGATTTTCACGAATCTCTACCAACTCGCGAAGTCGAAGCTGCCCGTGAAACGCGCCTGGATGCAGACGATGACGACGGAAGGGATCCAGGAAGCGTTCAAGAAACTCCGCGATGGAGAACAGATGGCGGGCCTCGCGGACGCCGCGCGCTCTCGCAGTGAGAGCGATTGGTTGATCGGGATCAACGGCACCCGCGCGATCACGAAGCGGATGTTCGGCTCGCGCGGCGGCAACGTCGCGACGGTCGGTCGGGTGCAAACACCAACCCTGGCGATCGTCTTCACTCGCGAGTTGGAGATTCGCAATTTCAAGCCGCGATCGTATTGGCGCGTGATCGCAAAATTCCAGATCGCGAAAGGGATTTACGAGGGCGTGTATCAGCGGCCGAATTTCAAGAAGGCTGAGAACGAGGAGCACGACCGCATCGATCGCGTCTGGGAGAAGGCGGTCGCTGAGGCCGCGGTCGCCGCCTGCCAGGGTCAACCACTCGCCAAGGTCTCTGAGAAGAAAAAATCGTCGAGTCAGGCCTCGCCTCGTCTCTATGATCTCACGACGCTTCAGCGTGAAGCGAACGATCGCTTCAGCCTTTCCGCGCGTCGCACTCTCCAGATCGCGCAGGCCCTTTACGAACGCCACAAGGTCATCACCTATCCGCGCACGGATTCGCGCGCGCTTCCCGAAGACTACATCGCGATATGTCGTCAGACGTTGGCGAATCTGCGGGGCGATCTGGCGAAGCACGGCCGATCGGTTCTTGAACGCGGCTGGCTTCACCCCAACAAGCGCATCTTCAACAACGCGCAAATCTCCGATCACTTCGCTATCATCCCGACCACCACCGGGCCCAAACATCTCGATGAGATGGAGGGCAAGATTTACGACATGATCGCGCGGCGTTTCGTCGCCGCATTTTTTCCAGCGGCGGAATTTGATGTCACTACGCGCATTAGCATGGTCGCGCCCGGGCATGATTTTAAGACGGAGGGCAAAGTCCTTACGGCACCCGGTTGGCTCGCGGTGTATGGCAAGACCACGGTCGATGATTCAGCCGACGCGAAAGCGTTGCCCACGCTCATTGCCGAAGACAACGCTAAGGCCAAAACCATTTCCGCCGAGCTCCAGGCCGAAACGACGAAGCCGCCCCCGCGCTACACGGAAGCCACGCTCCTTTCCGCGATGGAAGGCGCGGGCAAACTCGTGGACGACGAGGGTATGGCGGAGGCAATGAAAGAACGCGGCCTCGGCACTCCCGCTACTCGCGCGGACACGATCGACGGTCTCATCAACCAGAAATACTTGGAACGAAACCAGCGCGAGCTCGTGCCGACGACGAAAGCGGAATCGTTGCTTCAGTTCCTCGCCGCGGTGCATGCCGACGTACTCACCAAGCCCGACATGACGGGCGAGTGGGAATACAAGCTGCGCCAGATGGAGCACGGTAAATTTCCGCGCCGCGCGTTCATGTCGGAGATCGTCGAGGTCACCAAAGGCATCGTCGAGCGGACGAAGGACTTCGAGGAGGATGACTCCACCTCGCGCGTCACCGACATCGTTTCACCGACGGACGGCAAACCGATGGTCGATACTCTGCGAGGTTACAAATCGCAAGATGGCGTTCTCATGATTTACAAGGTGATGAGCGGGCGCAAAATCGAGGAAGAAGAAGTCCGCGAGCTCGTGGCGAACGGCGAGATTGGTCCGCTCGATGGATTCGTCTCCGCGAAAACCGGCAACCGTTTTCCGTCGAAAATAAAGATCGTGGAAGACGAGAAAAATCCCGGCCGAAAAAAAGCCGAGCTCGATTTCGGCAACAAGGTGGATGTGAACACGCTTGTTCCGTTCTGGACTGATCCGAAAACCGGCGCCGAACTTTGCGAAGCACCCACGAGCTACGTCCTTCGCGAGCGCGATGGCGATGGCTGGAAAGAGATTTTCAAAGTGGGACGCCTCATGTGCCAGAAGGAAGTCACGCGCGAACAGGCAATCCAACTCATCAAGCGCGGGAAGACCGACCTGATCGAGAAATTCATTTCGAAGAAAGGCCGGCCGTTTGACGCCTATCTGGTTCGTCAGGGCGCGAAAATTAATTGGGAATTCCCGCCTCGCAAACCGCGCGAGCGCGCCGGCAAAAATGGCAGGGGCGCGCCACGCAAAGCGAAGCTGCCGCTCGATCTGGCGAAGGCCGTGAAGCTGAGCGAAAGCAAAATCCACGAGGGCGATTTGTATCAGACTGAAGACGCCTTCGTGGTCGCAAAGCCTCAGGCGGACGGTTCGCCGCGCGTCGTCTTCGAATTGAAACGCAATCTCTGCGGCAAAGAAATTTCTGCCGAGGAAGCTGAGCGTCTCGTGGAGCTGGGCAAGACCGGCTTGATCGAAGGCTTCGTCTCGAAACGCGGCTCGAACTTCAGCGCCTACCTCACGCTCTCGAAGGATAAAAAGAAAGCCGAGTTCGAGTTCCCGCCGCGCTAGTGGTTAAAATTGCTGCGAGCGCAGAACGAACTTTCGACGATCGGCATTGACGTCGCAAGATATGGTGTGTTACGTATCACTCTAACACTATGCGCTGTCCCAAGTGCGGATCCAAGGATGACAAGGTCATCGATTCGCGGCAATCACGTGACAGCTCGAGCATCCGGCGCCGGCGCGTGTGTCTCGCATGCAAATATCGCTTCACCACTTACGAGCAAATCGAACGTTCCGATTTGCGCGTGATCAAGCGCGACCGCACCCACGAACCTTTCGATCGGCGTAAACTCGTGAGCAGTCTGGCCAAAGCATGCGAAAAGCGATCGATCGGTCTGGTGACGCTGGAGCAGACGGTCGATGACATTGTCCACGAACTTGAGACGAGCGGACGCGAAATTGCCTCGGCCGCAATTGGTGTGAAAGTTCTGGAAAAACTGCGTGAGCTTGATGAGGTGGCTTATCTGCGTTACGCCTCCGTTCATCGACGGTTCGAGGACATAGATCAATTTGTCGATGAGATCCAGGCGCTGGGCCGCCGCGTTAAACCGAATGCGCTACAGCGGGAATTGTTCTCGGCTGAGCCCGAAAATCATGGTCGCGTTTAAAGAGGAATTTCCCTATCTGCGCTCCGATTCCGGGCAGATTTTTGAGTTCAACCGCGATTGGCTGCACGCCGCGATCACGCAAGCCGCCGACCGCGCCGGCTATCCGAGCTGGTGGCTGACCGAGCATGTCACCGAAAGCATTACGTTTTATTTACGGCTTCGAAACGACGAATCCGTGGTTGCTTTCAGTCAGCTCAATCAAACCGTGCGTTATGTTTTGAAGGTGATTGGCTACCAAGAAATCGTTCCCCATTTCAAACCGGCGCCGCCTCCGATCTCAGTGTCACTTCTTGAAATTGCCGAAGCTGCCGGCGCGGGATATGAGCTCGCATTTTTCGATCTTTTGGAAAAGCGCGTCGCGGCAATTGTTAGTACGGGCACCGCAAGTCTGCATTTTTCCGCGCTGCACCCCTGCATCAAACATTTGCGTCGCACGAAAGTCTGGACGCGCGCCTGCGATGCCTTACGCGAGGAAATCACCTCTTTTGTTCGGGATAGACTTTCCACCAACGAAGCAATTGCAGAGTTGAGTTGCTCGATTCGATGACGATTTTCGAGAAGATCATCGCGCGGGAAATTCCGGCGAAGATCATTTGGGAAGATGACGACGTGCTCGCGTTTCACGATGTCAATCCGCAAGCGCCGGTGCATGTTTTGATTGTCCCGAAAAGAGCCATTCCGCGACTGGCCGAAGCGACTGAATCCGATCAGTCGCTCCTCGGAAAACTGGTTTTCACTGCGAATAAAATTGCGGAACGACTTGGCCTAACGACTAGCGGTTATCGCGTGGTCATCAACAACGGTCCCGATGCGGGCGAAAGCGTTCCGCACCTGCACGTGCATCTGCTCGGAAAACGCGCTCTGGCCTGGCCGCCTGGTTGATCCACTCAGTCACTCGCGTTCGACGCAACGCAGCATCGTTCGTTTTATTCCCTAACGATCACCGGCGTGTCGATGTCGGCGGCCTCGAACAAACGTCTAGCCATTTCTCCCGGCATGCGGATGCAGCCATGCGAAGCGCGAAACCGCGAAACGAAACCGCCATTCATGCCGTAGCCCTCGGTGAAACGGACGAAGTAAGGCACCTTCGCGCCGATGAATTCGGTTCCTTTGGTGAAGTCAAAGCATTGGTTTGACGCTTCGCGCGGCAGCAAATAGCCTCGGTCATGGCTAATCTTGCTGAGACTCCAACACGGTCGGAAGAGAATCGAATCGCGGCCGCCGTGCAGCCACCAGTTAATCTGAACAACTGGATCGAAGAAAACCGTCACCTGTTCAAGCCGCCGGTGAGCAACCGTTATCTCTATGACGGGCGCGACTTTTTCGTAATGGTCATCGCGGGACCCAACGCACGGAACGATTTTCATCTCGTGGATTCGGAAGAGTATTTCTACCAGCTAAAGGGCGACATTAAAGTGCGCGTCCGCGAAGGCGATCGGATCGTGGATCATCTGGTGCGCGAAGGCGAGACGTTCTTCATCCCGCCGAATGTTCCGCATGCTCCAGTGCGGCCGCCGGAAACGCTGGGCGTGGTGGTCGAACGTCGCCGTCCGCCGGGGGAGAGGGAACACGTTATCTTCTACTGCGACAATTGCGGGGCGCTGGTGGAAGACATTGATTTCGACTGCGGCGACATCGTCCAACACTTCAGTCAGGCGATGCTCGACTTCTGGAACGACGACGCGCGGCGAACGTGCAAGAACTGCGGTAAGAAGGTCGAGCAGCCGGGGCCGACGAAGCCGTTCTAGGCTGGAAAGCCATCTCACAAACATTGGCGCTATAGCCGCCCCGCTCTGTCGGGGCGTCCTAGCCCACGCAACATGGGCGACAGAGCGCCGTGGGCTACAGCAGCGTCCAGCTTTGGGAAACTGGCGTTCTACCATTGACCTACGCCCGCGCAGTGACGCCGAATAATCTACGCTTGCGTGAGCAAGCAGTTCAAGCGAAACGAAATGCATGGCTGAGTTTGCGATGCTTGAGGGCACGTTGCGCGCTCGCGACGGAACACGCCTTTTTGTTCGTTCCACATCGCTCGATCAGGACGCGAAAGCGATCGTAATTTTAACGCACGGAATCGGCGAACATTCCGCGCGTTATTTGCATGTCGCGGAATTTCTGGCCACACAGGGTTATCGGTTTTGCGCCTACGATCTTCGCGGGCACGGCAGATCCGACGGGCGGCGAGGGGCGCTGAGAAGTTACGATGATTTTCTCGACGATCTCGAAGAGGTGCTCGCGTATTTCCGGCAAAAAAACGTACCGACATTTTTGTACGGGGTTAGCCTCGGCGGGCAGATCGTGATCAATTTTGTGCTGAAACGCCAATGCGACATTGCTGGCATGATCATCTCGTCGCCGTGGCTGCGGCTCGCTTTCAAACCCAGTTTAATTAAGACGTTGCTGGCCCGGGCAGCTCTGGCAGTCTGGCCGGACTTCACACAGCTCAAACCGGCGAATTTGTTACATCTCTCGCACGACATCGATTTTTTAAATTCAATGCGCGATCTTGACCTGGTTCATCACCGCGTCTCCGCACGCATGTACGCGCAATTAACGCGTGCGGCGGTGTGCGCAATGGCGCAGGCGGAGGAATGTGTGACGCCTTTGTTTTTGATCCACGGCGACGAAGACCCGATCACGTCTCACGCTGGCTCGCGAGAATTTTTCCAGCGGGCGAAATCGCCCGACAAGACATTTCTGCTTTTACCGGGGCATCGCCACGAAGTTCACAATGAAACTAAGCGCGCCGAAGTGTTGGCGCAGATTGCGGCGTGGCTGACCCGTGGTTTGCCGGACTCTTTTGCGCAGGCTTCCAAAACATCCAGATAATCCAGAAGATTTCGCCTTCTTTGCGGATCGCGAAGAGTTGTTGCCGTTTCTGTCGCACGGCTTGGCTATTCTCGCGTGCGAGAGTTTGGGTTCATAGACGTTTTGCGATCTCTGATTCTGCGGGTGCAGGGCGGCTTGCCGAGCTCGATGCCCCGCCAAACCAGCCGTGTCCCGGCGATCAATTATAGGCCAAATTCTTTGGCGGCCTGATGCAACGATGTGTCGGCCTTGCCCGCGCTGCGTTTTTTTCGCGGGGACAAGCTCGCGGCAATCTTAGAGATCTTCCAAAGTGGATCAGCAATGGCAGCACGTTGACACCGCCGCAAGATCGACAACTCGGACGGTAGTCGCGAGCACGCGAAAGCTTTCGTGTTGCCAGTCGAACGCGTGGTCGTGTTCTGGTCAGGAAAATCATCGACTCGCGCCGCCGCCGAAGCGGCTTTGGCGCGCAGGAAGGCTGGAATAGTTCGTAATCCGGGCGTAGTGCTTTGTCACATTCAGGAAGCGGTAATCCTGAATTCAAGCTGGGTCACTCCAGAAGCCGCGCATGAAAATCGACCTGCACACGCACATCCTTCCGCACGACTGGCCCGATCTCGACGCGAAATACGGTTACGGCGGATTCGTTAGGCTCGAGCACTACCAACCATGTTGCGCGCGGATGATGATCGGCGACCGCATCTTTCGCGAGATCACGGATAATGTCTGGGATCCGAAGCGTCGCATCGAAGAATGCGATCACGCCGGCGTTTCGATGCAGGTGCTTTCGACCGTGCCGGTGATGTTCAGCTATTGGGCAAAACCAGCCGACGCGCTGGATCTTTCTCGCCGGTTGAACGATCACATCGCTGAAGTCGTTCGAAGTTATCCGACAAGATTCGCAGGCCTCGCGACAATCCCGATGCAAGATCCGGATCTGGCGGCGGGCGAGTTGGAGCGATGCATCCGTGAGTTGGGGCTGCGCGGGACACAGATCGGCACGCACGTGGACGCAAACCCGCACTGCGTGCCTAACGAGTCTCGCAATCTCAACGATGCGTCGATCAATCCCGTTTGGAGCGCGGCAGAGCAGCTCGGCGCGGCCATTTTCGTGCATCCTTGGGACATGCTCGGCAAGGAACGCATGCCGAAATTCTGGCTGCCATGGCTCGTCGGCATGCCGGCCGAAACATCGCTGGCGATTTGCTCGATGATGTTCGGCGGCGTATTCGATCGATTCCCGAAGCTCCGCGTCGCCTTCGCGCACGGCGGCGGTGCCTTCCCATTCACCATCGGCCGCATCGAACATGCGTTTCACGTACGGCCGGATTTGGTTGCGACGGAAAACAAAACGAACCCGCGAAGTTATCTTGCGCACAACGATACTCCCGCCCATTTCTACGTCGACTCACTCGTTCACGATGCTGACGGGCTCAGGCTTCTGATTAAGCTCTTCGGCGCGCAGCGCGTTGCGTTCGGATCGGATTATCCGTTCCCGCTGGGCGAACCGCAACCCGGCAAACTCATCGAATCGATAAAGGAACTTTCTTCGGAAGAGAAGACGCAACTGCTCTCCGAAACAGCGCGCGAGTTCCTCGGCTTAGGCTGAGGAGCTCCGCAGATTTCACAGATTAAAGACGATACGAATCAGGAAGCAAGAAATGAAGAAGTCTCACGTCGACTGCCCTTTGGATCTGCGAGGGAATTTGGGTTCTTAAATCGGTGGGAAAAACCTCCATCTTACTCATCACTCCCCACTTCTTCTTCACATCTCGTGACGGATTGCCCACAGATCGTGGAAGATCGGTTTGAACAGTGACTCCTTCAGGAACGGCACACCGGGTGATCCGCCGGTACCTTTCTTCGCGCCAATCGTCCGCTCGACCAACTTGATGTGCCGGTAGCGCCATTCCTGCAACCCCTCGTCGAAGTCGGTCATCAATTCGAAAAGGATGGAGACTTCGGGCGAGCTCTTGTAGAGCCGAAGGATCTCGGCCTGCACGCGCTCATCGGCCGCATTGGGTTCGGAGAGATCGCGATTCTTCAGGTCCGCCGGAATTTGGGCGTTACGCATGGCGAGGAAATCGTAGAAGTGATCGATCACCGTCCGTTCGCCGAGCCGCTGTTGCAGCCGGTCATAACCCGGGAAATCCGGCCGGACATAGGCGAGCGTCGATTTTCTCTTGTATCCGAGCACGAACTCAATTTCTCGAAACTGCACCGACTGAAATCCCGATGCAGTCTCGAGCCGATCACGGAAACTCGAAAACGATGTCGGCGTCATCGTCTCGAGGATGTCCACCTGCGCCACGAGCGTCTTCATGATTGTGCGCGTGCGTTTGAACGAATGAATCGCGCCGAACAAATTGCCTGCGGAGAAATCGCTCTTTATTTTCTCGAACTCATGCAGCAGCTGCTTGAACCAGAGCTCGTACGTCTGGTGGATGATGATGAAAAGCATCTCGTCGTGCTCGGCCGGAGTCGAGCGCGGGTTCTGAAGCATGAGCAGCTTCTCCAGATCGAGATAGTTCGCGTAAGTTAGCGGCGGCATGTCGGAAGATTACACAGATTAAAAGGATACGAATCAGGAAATCAGGAAGGCTGCGTCAGTCGCTCTCTTTCCCCGATGAAACCTAGCCGTTGCCTCTCTTTTCCTACGTGCCTGCTTTCCAGTTCAATCCCTATCCTGGACTCTTGGCTTTCCTCAGTGATCCGTCAGCCGACGTGGCGCAGATATTCCCGGTCCCACGCGGCCGGGATACTTTCCCGCGGCGAATAGGGACCGGGTTGATACGCGCGCGAGGCAATGCCTTGCTGGCTCAACT
>JBDUDH010000049.1:0-6075 GCA_040003015.1 Verrucomicrobiota bacterium
CACCCGACAAAAACTGTCACCGCAGCAGAATCGCTCGGACGCGTCGATGCTCAAGCGTTGGATTAAACCCGGGCGCCGAGATTTGACGCCTGTATGTTCATCTCTTAATTACCCTCCCCTGAGCGCCCGTAGCTCAACTGGATAGAGCATCTGACTACGGATCAGAAGGTTTGAAGTTCGAATCTTCACGGGCGCGTTTCGCTCACCGCGCCTTGCGTGGAATGCCGGCGGTGAATCAGGACGCCTTGAGTTTTTCGAGCAGCGACTTCCAGCGCTTCCATGCATCATCGCGCGCTTTTCGATTCGCTTCGGAGGCACCAGTCGCTTCGCCTTCGCGCATGAAACCGTGGCTGGCGCCGGAATAAGTGACCGGCTCGAAAATTTTTCCGGCCGACTTCATCAGCTCGACCGACTTCGCCACGGTCGAAGTGATACGCGCGTCGGCTTCAGCGTAAAATCCGTAGACCGGACATTGAATCCCACTCACGTCTTCGGTCTTCTCGGGACCGGTTCCATAGAAAACATACGCAGCTTTCAGCTTCGGATTTAGATTTGCATATTCGAACGTCGTGCCGCCGCCCCAGCAAAAGCCGCACACCGCAAGAGTGCCGCTGGCAGCGGGAATTTTGAGAGCGTAATCAGCCGTGGCATTCAGATCAGCGATGACCTGTTCTTTCGGCAGCGCCGAGATCGCTTTGCGCGCACCATCGATGTCGGAAAAAGTTTGGCCGGACAACAGATCGGGCGCGATGGCGATGTAGCCGGCTTCGGCGAGTTGGTCGCAGACGCCACGGACCCAATCGGTCAGCCCAAAGATTTCATGAATCACAAGCACGACCGGTGTTTTGGTTTTTGCTTCCGGATAAACGACGAACGCTTTGAGCGAGCGCTCGCCATGTTTGAGCTCCGTCCATTCGCCGTGGCGCGGCGATTTGTTGAGCCGCTCCTTCGCCCAATCTTGCGCTGACACGCGGGGTAACGCTGCCGCGCTGAACACGGACATCAGAATGAAAACCCGAAAGAAAAAAAGAGATATTTTCATAAGATATTTGTCGCGAACAAAAACCCAACCTGTCGCTTAGGCAAGTTTTCCCGGATCATTTTCTTCATCAGTTCCTCGGCTCGGCTGAATGCCCGGACGGATTAGGATGTCGCGTGGGAATACACGTCGGCTGTTCCGGTTGGTTCTACTGGCATTGGCGGGGAATTTTTTACCCCAACACCAAACGCACCGACGCGTGGTTCAAGCATTACACAACCGTTTTTAGAACGGTTGAGCTAAACGCTCCGTTCTACAAATGGCCGAAGGAAGTCACAGTCAAAGACTGGCGCCGCAAGGCGCCGGAAGATTTCCGCTACTCGGTGAAGGTAAACCAGCTCATTACACACGAAAAGCAACTTTGCCGTACGAAAAAATTGATCGAGGAGTTTTATTCGATCGAGAAAATTCTCGGATCGAAGCTGGGTTGTTTCCTCTTTCAATTTCCGCCTAGCTACAGATACACACCGTCTCGACTGAAGAGTCTGACCGACCAACTTGATCCCGTATATCGAAACGCGGTCGAGTTCCGGCATAAGAGTTGGTGGCGGAAGTCCGTCTATCGGCAATTCACAGAGCGCGGTTTGATTTTCTGCTCAATTAGTACGCCGCGACTGCCAGATGCGCTCATCAAAACTTCGGAGGTGATCTACATCCGTTTTCATGGTCGCACGCGCTGGTATAGGCATGATTACTCCGCTGAACAACTCGCGGGATGGGCGCGACAAATTCGGGAAAGCGGCGCGCGTGAAAGCGTTGATTTATTTCAACAACGACCGCGAAGGCTTCGCCATCAAGAACGCGAAGAAACTCATGAAACAACTCGGTTGCGCTGATCCGCCGTCATCCTGAGCGTAGCGAGGAACCTCGCAAACTACGGGCAAGACACAGTGGCTTCACGACATTCGCTCGTAATCTGCGAGGTCCTTCACTTCTTTTAGGATGACAACGCGATTTACGAATTGGCTGCCCGACGAGGGCTCTTACTGGCTGACGCGCTTTATTATCCTGCGATTACTCGGGTTGATTTACGCAGTCGCATTCCTCGTCGCCGCGAATCAGATCCTTCCTTTGATCGGCTCGGACGGTTTGTTGCCGGTTGGACAATTTCTCGATCGTGCGCGCGAAGCGATCGGCGGGTCGTTAGGCGGATTTCTGCGATTGCCTTCAATCTTCTGGTTCGATCATTTAGATATGGCGCTGCGCGTGACTGCCTGGATTGGCTTTGCCGTTTCGTGCGTAGTTCTTGCCGGTTACGCGAACGCGATCCTTCTCGCGATCCTTTGGGTTCTCTACATGTCGTTCGTTCACGTTGGACAAGAGTGGTATGGCTACGGCTGGGAAGTCCAACTGCTGGAGACCGGCTTTCTCGCAATTTTTCTTTGTCCGCTCTTCGACGCGCGTCCATTTCCGCGCCGCGCGCCGCCCCTGATCATCTTCTGGTTATTCCGCGCGCTGATTTTCCGGATCATGCTCGGTTCGGGCTTGATCAAAATTCGCGGCGACGCGAGCTGGCGCGATCTGACCGCGCTTTATTATCACTTCGAGACGCAACCGATTCCGAATGGGTTGAGTCGCTGGTTTCATTTCCTGCCGCGAGGAATCCTGCGCGGCGGGACGTTCTTTAATCACGTGGCGGAACTGGTTGCGCCGTGGTTTGTCTTTTGGCCACGCGTTGCTCGCAATGTGGCCGGCGTGATTATCATCCTCTTTCAAATCGTTATTATCCTGGGCGGCAATCTCTCCTTTCTCAACTGGCTCACCATTCTTCCAGCTCTGGCCTGTTTCGATGATCGAGCATGGTCAAAGATTTTGCCGCGCACTCTAACAAAACGCGCGGAAGCGGCGGCTGCTTCGGCAAAAGCTTCGCTCCCCATGCAACGAACGGCATGGGCGATCGCTGCCCTGGTGTTCGTCTTAAGCATCCAGCCATTAATGAATGTTTTTTCTTCGAAACAGATCATGAACACATCGTTTAATTCACTCGATTTGGTGAATACCTATGGCGCATTCGGCGCGGTGGGGAAGGAACGGTTGAACGTTGTTTTCGAAGGCACCGATGCTGTGGTCCCGCACGAACGCGCCGATTGGAAAGCGTATCCTTACAAAGGGCTGCCCGTTGCGCTCGACCGACGGCCGCCACAGATCGCGCCGTATCAATTGAGGCTTGATTGGCAGATGTGGTTCGCATCCATGAGCATGCCTAACGAGTATCCGTGGACGCTCAATCTGATCTGGAAGCTACTGCACAACGATCCGAAGACGCTGAGTCTTTTCGCGTCCAACCCCTTCCCTCAGCATCCGCCGCGATATGTTCGCGCCGTTTTGTATCGCTACAAATTCGCACCGCCGGATGCGCAAGGTCATTGGTGGGAGAGGGACAAAATTGGGCTGTGGCTCCCTCCCTTATCTGTGAATGATCCCGAGCTGAATGATTTACTCCATCGCGCCGGCTGGCTGACCGATGATCAAAAGTAGCGCTAAATTTCTCTCGCGCTCGATAGTTGTTACGCGTTTTGCTTGCCAAAATGCGTACAATAATCCATGATACGCGCTCGCATGTTCCCTATGAAGAAACTCGTCCGCTGTCTTGCTATTGCTCTGGCTGGCATCGCCCAGAACGCTATCGCGAGTTCAGACTGGCAGGTCATCAAAGTGGGAAACCGCGATTTTCTCAGCATCGATAACATTGCAAAGTTTTACGGGCTTTCTTCTTCATTTACCGATCCAGTTGTCAAAAAAGTTCGCCTCGATAACGGGTGGAACGATCTCGAAGCGAAACTTGGCAGCCGCGAAATCATGATCAACGGGGTGCGCAATTGGCTTTCCTTCCCGGTTACGGAAAAAGATGGAAGGCTGCTTATTTCTCGCGTGGACCTGGCGAAAACGCTCGAGCCGCAACTGCGTCCGCAGATGATTTCCAATCTCGGCAAAGTTCAAACCGTCGTGCTCGATCCCGGTCACGGTGGTTACGATAAAGGCGCGATCAGCGGCCACGGCTGCGAGAAAGATTTCGCGCTCGATGTTGCGCGTCAGCTCCGACCGCTGCTCCAAGCCCAGGGTTTCAAAGTGATTATGACACGCGAGAGCGATGTTTTCGTTCCGCTGGAATTGCGCGCTCGCATCGCCAACGCAGCGAAGGATTCCATCTTCGTCAGCATTCATTTCAACGCTACCGATCGTGATCCGGCGGCAACTGGTTTTGAAATCTATTCGCTCACGCCGATTGGCTCACCTTCTTCGCAGGATGAGAATCTGGCGCCCAGTTTCATGAACCGGCAAGCCGGCAGTTCGGTCGACGGGTCCAGCATTGAACTCTCAACCAGCATTTATCATTCGATGCTCGGCCAAATTCCGGAATTCGATCGTGGAATCAAACGCGCTCGCTTCGCGGTTTTGCGCCTGACGAAAGTTCCCGCCGTGCTCATCGAAGGCGGTTTCCTCACGGAACGCGGTGAGAGCCGCCTGATTGCGAACAAGGATTGGCGCCGCAAGCTGGCGCTGACAATCAGCGTTGGGATCGGAAATTATCGCGATCTCACGGACAAGAAAAAGCGTCCGATGGTGCTGGCCGATTATCGGCGGTTAATGTCCGGCGAATTGACTGCGCGCGACGCCGCGGCGCTATCGGCCAATCCCTCACCCGCTCCCGCGCTCATTCCAGTCAGCAACTGATCGAGTCGCCAACCGCGCATTCTTGGCGTCAGCGTTCGGAACGCGCCGCTTCGTTGGCAACCGAAACTCGGCAGCTGCAAGATTGTTGCGCTCGACGATCACGGCCGTTCTGATTCCTGCCTTGTCACGTTCTGGGCCGCAGGATCGGACGCCCAGGTTGCGCATTGACTCAGCGAGCGCCTGCACTACGTTTTTCTTAATAGCGGGGGAGCCAGTGGCTGAGAGGCCAGCGCTTTACTAGGAAAGTGCTGGCGACCCCTTGAACCTGATGCGGGTAATGCCGACGCAGGGAGCGAGGAGCAGCCATGCTGGTTTTTCCGGCGTGGTTTTTTGTTTTATGAAAGATTCTTCGATGAATGGAGGGATGCGCTTCGTCGCGTCCGATCCCGATAGCGCTGACAGCGCGGCGTTCTCCAATCAATTGCCGAACCCTTCCGTCATCCCGAGCGAAGACGACGGATCCCATGGTGGAACGAATAGCACTAACCAATTGCCGAATTCGTGCAAAGTCTACGTGAATGGCGCGCTTCACTTCGATCTTCGCGTGCCATTCCGCGAGATCAGTCTCGCGCCGACGAAATCGTTGGACGGAAAAATCGAGGTGAACGAGCCGGTACGCGTTTACGACACGAGCGGACCATGGGGTGATTCGGATTTTGACGGCAACGTCGAACAAGGTTTGCCGCCTCTCCGCGCGAAATGGATCCGCGACCGTGGCGATGTCGAAGAAATCGAAGGACGACTCGTTAGGCCAATTGACGATGGTTACCTTTCCATGGCGCACGCCGAAAAATCGGCGCGACGCAACGGAAGTTCGAAATCCGAAATCCGAAATCCGAAATATGCAAGACGACCTTCGCGTGCGAAATCCGGCAAAGTCGTCACGCAATTGTATTACGCGCGTCGAGGCATCATCACGCCGGAGATGGAATTCATCGCCATCCGCGAAAATCTGAATGTGGCGCAAGTTTCCAACTTGCGATCCCAAAACAATGGCAAGTTAGAAACTTGCTCCACAAATTCGCTCGCGTACCAACACTCGGGCGAACCTTTCGGCGCCTCAATTCCAAAGGATATCACCCCCGAATTCGTCCGGGACGAAGTCGCGCGCGGCCGGGCCATCATTCCAGCCAACATCAATCACCCCGAATCTGAGCCGATGATCATCGGTCGCAATTTCCTCGTTAAGATCAACGCCAACATCGGCAATAGCGCCGTCGCGTCGTCGATCGAGGAAGAAGTAGAGAAGATGCGTTGGGCGACGAAATGGGGCGCCGACACCGTGATGGATCTTTCCACCGGCAAAAACATTCACGCCACGCGCGAATGGATCATTCGCAACTCGCCCGTGCCGATCGGCA
>JBDUDH010000015.1:0-20387 GCA_040003015.1 Verrucomicrobiota bacterium
TGTCCTGGAACCATTAAAGATCACACCGCCACCCGCGAATGCGTAGGGTGCGAATCTGCTGTCCGGAAATGGGTAACGGAAAATCAAGTTCCCCGAAGCCTGGCCGATCGGGGTTTCAGCAGCCAGAGCATAGCCTTCGAGGCCGACACCGAGATAACGCATGAAGAAGTAGTTTACATCCAAGCCGCCACCCCAAGCGTGATCCGCATCGAGATAACGATCAAATCGGTAGCTATTCGCAGTAAAGGCGTAGGTCCCGAAGAGATCGACGTTCCATTCGCGGTCTCGATACCAAGTTTCCGTTTGCTGGATTGCCGTCTGTTGGACCTCTTTGCCAGAAGAGCTGACTTCAGCTGGACCTGCGAGGAGAGCGGAACTCAAAACCACTAGCAGACATAAGGTCCCCAAAAACTTATTCACAAAATGTTTCTCCTTTTTCCTTTCGTTGTCGTCGTGGTTAAGTCGATGACGCCCGATCAAGCGACAAGCATCATCTCATCCGGAACGAGTTTCATCGTTCATCTGGATGTTTCCCAAGTCTGGCACAAACCTTCTGCCGTGCAACAATTCCGACTGGAACTTCGACGTAAGAATCAATCCTTCAGAACCTTGAGCCCGAAATATTTTAGCAAGCTGGAGGGCAACCGTCAGAGATCTACCCTTTTAATTCCGCGCCGGTGTTTGCATCCGTAATCACAAACTTCTCGTGATGATAAGTCGGATCGCCGCGAAACATCAAACGCCCCGCGTATCTGCGCTCGAGCTCGACCAAGGATTCTTCGTCTTCTTCCTTCAGCCGCTTGAGCACATCGGGATTCAAAATCACACGAATGTCGTGCACACTATCCTGATATTTGCGCATTACTGTGTTGAGCGTCCGATGCAACTCGACACTCGTGCTCATTGACGTTTTCACGATCCCCCGACCCTGGCAGTAGGGACAATTTTCGTAAATGGAATCGCTCAGGCTTTCCTGCGCGCGCTGTCGCGTCATTTCCATTAAGCCGAGGGCCGAAAGCGGCAGAACGTGGGTCTTTGCTTTGTCCCGCTTCAACCGTTCGCGCATGCGGGTGTAAACCAGTTGCTGGTCCTTGCGGTTCTTCATATCGATGAAATCGCCAATGATGAGGCCGCCAATATTTCGGAGACGGAGTTGACGCGCGATTTCGTCGGCCGCTTCCAGGTTCGTCTGCAAGATCGTTTTTTCCACATCGCGCCCGCCTTTATTACGACCGGTGTTCACATCGATGGCGACAAGTGCTTCCGTCTCGTCGATGACAATATAGCCTCCGCATCGCAGCCAAACTTGCCGATGAAAGGCGTCTTCGATCTGTTTTTGAATTCCGTAGGTTTCGAAGATCGGCAGCGCTCCGTCGTAAAACTTCACTCGGTTGCGCGCGCGGCGTGAAATCTGTCCGACCATCTCGCTCATCCGATCAACCGCTGCCCGCTCGTCGCAAACGACTTCATCAATTTCCTCGGTCAAGAAATCCCGCACTGTTCGTTCGACCAGGCCGGGTTCCTCGAAGAGACGGCACGGAGCCGGCGTATTTTTGATGGCCTCTTCAATCTTCGTCCATTGCTCGAGAAGAAATTGCAGGTCACGAACGAAATAGCGGGCGCGCTGGCCTTCGCCGACCGTTCGTATAATCACTCCAATGCCATCGGGAATTGCAAGATCGCGCAAAATTTTGCGGAGTCGGTCGCGTTCTTTCGGATCTTCGATCTTGCGCGAGATTCCACTGCGATCGCTGAAAGGCATCAGCACAAGATAGCGTCCGGCGAAACTGAGATTTGTGGTCACGCGCGGCCCCTTGGTTCCAATCGGACCTTTTGTCACCTGCACGATCACCTCCGAACCGACTGGATAAATCTCGGGAATATCTTTGGCGGTGATTCGTTTTCTCGGCCGCTTGCTCCGGGCCCGGTCGATCTCCTCGATCCCACTGTCGAGTGCGGCGGGAATCGCGTCCCAAAAGTGAAGAAATGCGTTTTTTTCGAAGCCGATGTCTACGAACATCGCCTTCAAACCGACCTCGATGTTCTTGACTTTCCCTTTGTAAACGCTCCCGGTGATGTTGCGTGTGCTGTCGCGCTCGACGTTGTACTCCTCAAGCTGCCCGTCTTCGAGGAGTGCGACTCGACGTTCCAGCTTTTCGACGCTGATGATTAATTTGTTGCCGGTTTTGCGCGGCGAGAGACCGAGAATGCGTTTCACCTTGTCTATCATAGGGCTGGAAAAGATTGGAAGTCATGGGGGAATATCGAGAGTATTATTTTTCTTCGAAGTTCCGATGGATTAAAAAATAGGACGGCCTTTCCGCGGCGTGGGAGTCGGTTGCGCGGCCGGTGGCCGTCTGTTTCCGAAGAGCCGTTCGAAAAAACTTTTTGGCTGCTTCGACTGCGCGGGGGCGACAGGCTGCGCGCGCAGTGCTCGCGGTTGTTGAGCATTATTCGCCACGCGGCCGCGGGCGTCCGCTTCCGGTTCTACGTCCGGCTCCCCGCCGGTTCTCGCCATATCGGCGTTCTCCGGATTCTGTGAGTCGTCCGCTTTCTCCTCGTCTTGGCCGGTGGCTGTCGTGTTTGCATCTTTGTAATGGACTGCCGCAATCATCTGGAAGGGGTTCGGCTTATGAGCCGGCTCGAGCCAGGCGAGTTTCGGTTCAAATCTACCTTTATCCATGCCGAAAGTGCGCTCGAGAATACGCGTTGCGATCGGACCTGCCACCGAACCGCCGTGCTCGCCACCCTGCACCATCGCCACGACCACATATTGCGGATGAACGAACGGTGCGAAGCAGCAAAACCAGGCGATCGTGTCCTTCTTGCCATTTAACATCGCTTGCGCGGTCCCGGTTTTCCCTGCGACCTCTACGTCTTGCAACCGGGCAACGCCGCCGGTCCCACCATCTTCGTTCACGACTTTCCAAAATCCGCGCCTAACGAGTTCAATCTGTTGCGGCGTAAAAGTGTTGCGCAAATCCGCGTGAACCTTCGGCGCTTGCGGAACAGCAGTCCTTCCCTGCTCGTCGAGCGCAGGCGAGCCATCCTGATTCAAAACACGATCGACCAGGCGCGGATAATAGGAGATGCCGCCATTCGCGATTGCCGAATAAGCCATGGCCAACTGCAACGGCGAAACCAGCACGTAACCTTGTCCGATTGAGACGTTGGCCGTGTAAGCTTGCGTCCATTTTTCGCGTGGATATTGGATCCGCATCCAGTCTGGTCCCGGCAGTACTCCGGCCGCTTCGCCGGTGATCTCGATGCCGGATTGCTTGCCGAGACCCAATACATCGCCAGTTGCATCGATCGAATCAATTCCAGCCGCGTTGCCATATTGGTAAAAGAAAGAGTCGCAGGAGACTTTGATCGCATCGGCGAGTGAAAGCGTCCCGTGTTGGCCGCCTTTTTCTGCGATCCAGCAATGAAAATAATGATCCCCGTAACTGACCCCGCCGCTACAATTGTAGCGCGCCTTGTCGAGGTTTTTGCGCAGACCGGCCAGAGAAGTGATGAGTTTAAAAGTTGATCCTGGCGGAAAGGCGCTCACGGCGCGATTGATCAGCGGGTTGGCTTCATCCTTTCGCAGGGCCTCCCAATCTTTCGCTTTGATGCTCGGAATGAAAGTATTCGGATCGAATGACGGAACCGAAGCCATTGCGAGGATGTTACCGTTGTTTGGATCGACTACGACCGCCGCTCCCCGACCGACCGCACGCAATGCTTCGTCCGCGATCGTCTGGATCCGGGCGTCGATCGTGAGATAAACGTTCGCTCCCTGCTTCGAAGGATCTTCTCGCAGCACACCGTCGATTACACCTTTTGCATTCCGGCGCATTACTCTCACGCCGGGCTGACCGCGCAGGTACTCCTCCATCGATTTCTCAACATTGGATTTTCCCTCAACGTCCGATTGATAAAAAGTGTACTTCTTCGCGTCCTCTCTATTCGTGTCGTCGGGCGCGCCGACGTAACCGAGCAGATGAGAAGCGAGCGCGCCGTAGATGTAAGAGCGCACCGGTTTGATCGCGATGTCGACCCCTGGCAAACCGACATCATGTTCCGAAAACTTGGCCATCGTCGGGAAGTCGATGTCCTTGATGTAGGAATACGGCACCTCGGTGTTGGTCCGATAATGCTTCTGGAGTCGCGCGGCATTATAGTCGCGCGCCAGATCGAGATCTTCGAGGCGCGGCACCACACCGTCATTCACGATGCGAACGATGTCCGGCTCCTTCAAATCTTTCGGCATCCCGCTGATCGTACCGCGATATTCAGTCAGCGGCGGCGGCCCGACGCGCTGCTTGTAGCCCTTCACCATCTCGGGCAGGTAAAAATCGACTTCATAGCTCGCTCGGTTTTGTACCAGCGTCACGCCGTTGCGGTCGCGGATTTCGCCACGAATCGAAGGGATCCGTACCCTCGCTTCCGAGCTGCTTCGGATTTTCGCCGTCCACTCCGCCCCTCGCGCCACTTGCACCCACCAGAGACGCAGGCCCAGCGCACTCAGGCCGAGAAGCATGATCAACCCGAGAAGCTGGATCCGTAGAACAGGTTTGGCGCGACGCATATTCATCCTAGCTCTCTCTTTCCGGCAGGTAAGGATAACCGGTCAGACGTCCAACCCAATGAAGCATCCAGAAAATCAGCGGCGCCATCAGCATGGCGAGTAACCCGGGCCCACCAATTTGCCACCAGACTTCGCGTGTAAAAATCAACGAACCGCGCCGGAACGAAATCATGAGATATTGCGCCAGAAGAATCAGCGACATACATCCGCCGCTTAGGATACAATGCACTTCCCATCGGCCCCGGATAAACAGGGGCCTCAAACCATGCATAATCGAGGCGAGCACCGCGTAAAGCAGTATTGACCATCCGAAAGAGATTTCAACTCGCGCTCCGATCACTTGCACGGTTAGCGCGTCCCAAATGAAACCGGCAAAAAACGCGAGCAGCAGCATAAGAGGAAAAGGCAACACCGTTGCGCCGTAAAAAACAATCACCGGCACGATATAGAGATGCGCGTTGTACATCCATCCCAACGACGGAATAAAGATCTCCGCAATCTGCGTCACGAAAACCACCCCGAGCAGGAAGATAAAGAAAATCATTTTCTTCCCGTCACTACAAATACGTCCTCGAGCCGCGACAAATCCACCGCTGGCGCCAACTTCGCCTGACCATCCAATTCTCGCTCTCGAAAGCTTCGCACCGTTCCAACAAATAATCCCGAAGGAAAAACTCCGCCCACTCCGGACGTGTAAACTTTCTGACCCGGCTTCAAGTCCGCTTGTTTGGAGAGAAAATTCAGATCGAGGAGAGGGGTAAGACTGCCCGTTACCCGCTCGCCTGTGACGATTCCTTGCTCGCGCGTGCCTTCGACAGTCGATGCCACTCTGCAATTTTCGTCTGAAATTAAGAGCACGACGGAAATCGTATCGCTCACCGTCGTCGTTTTGCCGACCAGACCTTCATCGGTCAGGACGGTCATTTCCGAGTCGATGCCATCTTCTTTCCCACGATTGACCGTCACCGTTCGCCACCAGCTGGAAGATTCGCGCGTGACGATCTCGGCCGGCACAAGGCGAAAGAGCGAACGCTCCCGATAATTCAACGCGTGGCGAAGTCGATTCACTTCGTGTTCCACATCACGGAGGGCGGTGTTCGTGGCTTTGAGCGAGCGATTTTCTACGCGCAATGAAGCATTATCTCGTTCTAATTCCTCGAGCGATTTGAGCCCGGTTCGGACTGAAGTGATCTGTTTTTCGAAACCCGAACCCGTCACCAGAAAGGGCGCGATCAACTGATAGAATCCGGCCTGAATTTTCCGGGTCGCCTCCGGCCCGATGCTGAGGACGTAAGCGAGGACGGCGCCGAAAATGACCAACGCGACGATGCTGCTGCGACTCATCGCTTTTTCGGATTGCGGATCGCGGCTTGCCGATTGAAAGAGTTCACCCGCAGCGAAATGCTCTTTCCGAAATCCAAAATCCGCCGTGACGAGCGAAGCGCGGCCGGATTTTCCAATCCACCATCATTATTGCCTCCACGGCCGATCAGCGGTAGCGACCTGCCGCAAAAACTTGATTTCATTCAAGCACTTGCCTGTTCCCTCTGCGACCGCGCTCAGCGGATCTTCGGCCACATGTACGGGCAAGCCGGTTTCTTCGCTCAGCAATCGATCGAACCCGCGCAAGAGAGCGCCTCCTCCGGCTAAAACCAGGCCGCGATCCACCAAATCGGCGGAAAGTTCCGGCGGACAACGCTCGAGCGTAATGCGCACTGAATCGACGATGGTCGAGATCGGTTCGAGCAACGCTTCGCGCACTTCTTGTGAAGTAATCGTGAGCGTCTTCGGCAAGCCCGCGACGAGATCGCGCCCTTTCACTTCCACGCTGCTTTCCTTCTCGCTCGGATAAGCGGAGCCGATTTTGATTTTGATATCTTCGGCGGTGCGCTCGCCGACCATTAAATTATAAGCGCGCTTCATGTATTGCACGATCGCTTCGTCGAGCTCATCACCCGCCACGCGCACGCTCCGACTGCAAACGATGCCCGAAAGCGAAATCAGCGCCACTTCGGTGGTACCGCCACCGATGTCGATAATCATATTGCCGGCGGGATCCTGCACCGGCAAACCGACACCGATCGCTGCGGCCATCGGCTCTTCGATCAGATAAACTTCGCGGGCGCCGGCATGCGTCGCCGATTCACGGACGGCGCGCTTCTCCACTTCGGTGATGCCGCTCGGAACAGCAATGACCACGCGCGGGCGCGCACGCATCCGGCTGTTGTGCACTTTTGTGATGAAATGCCGCAGCATCGCTTCGGTCACTTCGAAGTCCGCGATCACGCCATCTTTCAACGGCCGGACTGCGACGATGTTTGAAGGTGTGCGGCCGAGCATGCGCTTCGCCTCGTCGCCCACCGCCAACACTTTGGAGGTGCCAGCCTGCACTGCAACCACCGAAGGCTCGCGCAAAACAATTCCCTGATCCTTTACATAGACCAGCGTATTCGCCGTCCCGAGATCGATCCCAATATCGCTGGAAAACCAGCCGAAAAATCTGTTCAACATTGAATGAAGGTTTTTGCCAAGGTGTTCGGTTTGTCGGCCATCACTGATCGGAGCGCTTCCCTGGCATCGTGTTAAGCAGCAACCGTCACCTGTGCGATTCGACCGGCTGAAACCGGGTAGTATCTAGAAACGGAGCATCGCTCCGTCAAGGGAAAGATGGGATTTGAGCGGTTGCGTGATTGCCCGATTGAGTGATTTGAGAAGGCAAAGATCAGCGTTGAACCTTGATCGTTCAACGCTCAACGTGGGAACCGTGTCAACTCGATCGATCATCGTCGCGCCTTCCGTGCTGGCTGCGGATTTCTCGCGACTCGGCGATGACATTCGACGCGTGGAAGAGGCAGGGGCGGACTGGCTTCACCTCGACATTATGGATGGCCATTTCGTCAATAATATTTCCTTCGGACCGGCGGTAGTCGCCACCGTGCGCAGACTGACGAAGCTTCCGCTCGACGTGCACTTGATGATCGAACGAGCGGATTATTACGTTCCGCGTTTCGTCGAAGCAGGAGCGAACTCGATCACCGTGCATGTTGAGCCGGAAGCGAAACACGACGTCGCGAAAACGTCGCGCAGAATCCGCGATGCGGGCTGTCACGCGGGTTTATCGTTGAACCCGGCTACACCATTTGAATCGATCGAACCGTACCTCGATGCCATCGATCTATTGCTGGTGATGACAGTGCAACCAGGTTTTGGCGGGCAGTCGTTTCGAGCGGAGGTGATGGAGAAAGTCCTTTCTGCCAGGGAATGGAACACTGCAAATGGAAGGTCGCTCCATATCGAGGTGGATGGCGGCATCAATGCAAATACCGCAAAGATCGCGATTGAAAATGGCGCGAACGTTCTCGTCGCCGGCACCGCGATTTTTGGCGCGAAAGATTATCCAGCCGCGATCAAAGAGCTGCGCGGCCAGTAATTATTTAATCATTTTCCTTTTCGCGCCGCCATCCTTTGATCTCCTTCTCGCGGGCGATTGCATCGCGAATATCTGCGTAGCCCTCGTCGAAAACGAGCCGCTCGGGTAAAGTATATTAACTCAGCACCACTGGCGCTTCCGCGACCGTCATGGCGCGACCGCTTTCCAGTTCCGTCTCGGCCATCACCTCATCGGTTTGCGTCACGCGGACAACTTCCTCGATCGTCGTCTTTCCCTGCGCGACGCGACGCCAGCCATCGGTGCGTAACGTCTCCATCCCTTGTGCGATCGCACATTGCTTCAGCTCGCCTCCGTCGCGCTTTTGCATAATCAACTTTTTCAACGGTTCGGTGACGACGCAGATTTCATAAATCGCGAGGCGGCCCTGATATCCGGTCTGGCGGCAATTATCGCAACCCGCGCCCCGCTTAAAGACCGTTCCCAGTTCCAGCGGAAATCCGATCTCGGAAAGATATTCGCGCGGATACTCGACCAACTCTACGCAATCCGGGCAGATAGTGCGCACGAGCCGCTGCGCGATGAAGGATTTTACAACCGACGCGAGCAGGAACGGCTCGACATCCATATCGAGCAAGCGCGTGATGCCGCCGACCGCATCGTTTGTGTGCAGAGTGCTGAATACCAGATGGCCGGTCATCGCGGCTCGGATCGAGATGTCCGCCGTTTCGATATCGCGAATCTCTCCGACCATGACCACGTTTGGATCCTGCCGCAAAATATGCCGCAGTCCTTTTGCGAAAGTAAGATTGATCTCCGGCTTCACATCGATCTGCGAAACGCCGGGGAGCCGATACTCCACCGGCTCTTCGATCGTAATAATTCGTCGCTGCACCGAGTTGATGCTGCTGAGAAAACAATAAAGCGAAGTCGATTTGCCGCAGCCGGTCGGACCGGTCAGCAAGATGATTCCGTTGGGCTGCGCGAGAAGATGGCGAATGATACGGCTTTGTTTTTCGCTAAGGTCGAGCCGGTCGAAGCCGAAATGTTGTTCGCTGCGGCTAAGCAAACGCAAACTGATCGATTCGCCGTTCACGGTCGGAATGGTGGAAACGCGCACGTCGATGCTTTGATCGTTCGCCTGCAAATTGATGCGTCCGTCCTGCGGCAATCGACGTTCGGCGATATCCATGTGCGCCATTACTTTCAGCCGGGAAATGATGGCCGATTGCAGGAGGCGCAGTTGCGGCGGCACGGCCACTTCATGCAGGATGCCGTCGATCCGATAACGAATGCGCAGATCATTCTCGAGCGGCTCGACGTGAATGTCGGTGGCGCGCTCGATAATCGCTTCGCGAATAATTTGATTTACGAACTTGACCACCGACGCTTCAGGATCGTCGGCATTGAGATCGGTACTCGCTTCAACATCCTGGAGGATTTCGAAGGAGCGGTTGGTTTTCAGGATTTCGTCGAACGTTGCCGCACCGACGCCGTAGAGGGTTTTCATCGCGCGCAGGATTTGTCCGCGCGGCACGAGCACCCATTCGGCCGGCTTCGTCAGAAGCTGCGAAGCCAACTGACGACCAACGGAGTTAAACAAATCGTAGGTCGCGAGCACGACCGCATTTTCTTTCACCTCGATCGGCAAAATATGGTGCTGGAAAACAAACCGGCTCGGCAGCATCGACAAGGCCTGTCGTTCGATCCGCTTCGCGTCGATCGAGAGCACCGGCACCTTAAAATAGGTGCCGATCGCACTCAGCAATCGCTGCTCGTCGACCTTCCCGGAATCAAGCACTTCGGCCATCCATGAACCGCCATTCAGGTTCGACGCTAATGCCGCCGCTTCTTCGTACGAAGGCACACCGCTCGCGAGGAGCAGATCGATAAGAGATTGGCTAACCGCCGGATTCACTTCGCTGGCGGAAGATCAGGCGGCAAAAGCGATTTGTCCACTGGCGGCAGGACATCATTTTCTTGAAGCTCCGGCCCCAAATGCATCTTGTCCTCCGTTTTTTGGCGCAGTCGATAGAGATCGAGTTTCGTCAACGTCACTTCGGGCCGCATCAAGATAATCAACTCAGTGCGACCTTTGATTTTGCTCGTGCTGCGAAACAGATAACCGAGCAGCGGAATGCGATCGAGAAACTTAATGCCGTTAAAATTCTTCGTCTTGCTGTCGGTGATCAGACCGCCGAGTACGATTGTCGCTCCATTCGCCGCGGACACATTCGTCCGGATGTAACGCGTGGCGATATTCGGGATCGAATTTCCATCGACGATTGTCGATCCAGCGAGGCTGTCGATCTTTTGCAAAATGTCGAGCGACACTTCCTTGTCCGAGTTGATCAACGGCACGACCTCCAATTGGAGCGCGACTTTTTTGAACTGAATGTTCGTTTGTTGCGAGAGACCGGTATTGATGAGACTGCTTCCCGTCGCCGATGAAATGGTGTTCACTGGCACGGGAATCTCGGTTCCCGAGGCGATGATCGCCTTCTTGTTGTTGCTCGTGAAAACCATCGGTCGCGAAATCACCTTGAAATTTCCGGTCGACTCGAGCAGATGCACAATGGCCGAAAGATAATTTCCGGCGGCGACATACACGTTCGTGCCGCTGGCCACGTTCGTTATGATCTGGCTGAAGTTGATCAGATTGGCAGGATCGAGAACGCCGCCAGCAGCGATTGGATTGGTGGTAGTGGTAGTGACGGGTAGGCCCGTAACTGGATCTGTTGTGATTACTGTAGTTGTCGTCGGGGAACCGGAAGCACTAGGTAGTGGAATCGGCACGGTGGTATTGCGCGAGATGCCAACGACCTTGTTCTTATACTTGGCGAAGTAATCGACGCCGAATTCTTCATCGTTGTTGAGCGTCAATTCCCCGATCACCGTGCTCAGCGCGACCTGTGGCGCACGCACGTCCATCTCATCGAGAATTTTTTCCACCTTCACGACCGCATCACGGTTTCCCAGAATGATGATGGTATTGGCGCGGGCGTCCGCAATCAGCTTGGTGTTTCCGACCGTGACCGCTTTCGGCGTCGTATCGGTCGGTTGCGTGGAAAGTTCTTCCGACACGTTGAGCGTGCTATCGCTGGCGGTGCCGGTAAGACTCCCAGTCGAGGCGGTATTGATCGGCGAAGCCAGGGGTCGCGGCTGCTGGAGCTGTTGCTGTGGATTGCCAGCACCTCCCGCACCTTGTTGCGTGTTCTCGCCCGGTTCGGTTAATGCCTGGACGAGGACGTCCAAAACGTCGCGGGCCGCGATGTATTTGAGGGGCCGGGTGACCGGTTTCCCAAATTCCACATTTGCATCGAACTCCGCGATTAATTTGCGCACAAACGGCATGTTGACGGGGCGGGTAATGACGTGGATGCGATTGGTGCGCACGTCGGCTTCGAGCTTAATCTTGCCGACGACGAGCGATTCTTCCGAGAGAACGGCCGCGCCACCCTCGGCTTCCAACTCACCCTGAGGTTGGGGCACGACCGTGCGAATGTTGCGCACCCCCGGCGGATAATTTTGTGCACCCGGCTGATTCCCTTTTTCGAAAATATCCTTCAGCAAATCAACCACCTTGCTCGCGTCGGCGCGTTCGAGCTTGATGAACTCACTCACGACCTCTGCCGGCGGAATATCCACCTGGTTGATAATCTTGATCAGCTTTCGAATAACGTCCGAACCTTCGGTGACGAGCAAACTCGCTGATTTTGGCAGGGCGAGAAATGAGGAGTACGGTTGCGCGGGCGCCAGATATTGTCCGACGACTTGCTGCATTTCCACTGGATCGACGTACTTCAACTTGAAAACGTAAGTGATGACATGTTCCCCTGGCGGGATGTCCGCTTCGTCGGAAATGATCGGGACTCCGGCGCTGCGCGCGTTGCGGTTGGTGCCGATCACTTTCACGATGTCTCCTTCGGCCGGCACGAGTGAAAATCCATTCAGGAGCAAATTCATCTCGATGATCTTGATGGCTTCGTCGCGCGGCATCGGTTTGCTGAGGAAAATGTTGACTTTGCCCTGGACGAAATTGTCCACGATGAGTTTTTTACCGGTCAGAGTTTCGTAAAAGTGCAGGACATCGGCCACGTCGCTATTCGGGAACTGCAATGTCACCATGTCCGCGGCCGGCGGCGGCGCGGTCGATTTAGGAGGGACGGCCGCAGAGGGAGTGACAAAGGGAGTCGGAGCTGCAACTGGAGCAATCGTTCCCCGCTGCGCGGAAGCCACAGCTGCAAAAATCAACGCCAGGACCAAAACAGCGAACCGAGCACGAAGCACGTTGTTATGTAATGGGTTGCATCTACTGGGTCAACTCAGTTCAGGGCAGCGCCAGCTTGCGGAATGCTGGACGGATGCCACGGCGATTCGATAATGTTCGCGAGGAATCGAGACAGCTCGACCTCGATACAACGCATATGAATTTGATTACCAGTCGTCTCATAAATGAAGCGAGGCATTGCTCGGTAGTTCCATGGGCGCTGACAAAAGATAACTTACGGGTGGGCCACCCTCTGTGGCGTCCCTTATCTGGCGCGATTTGGGACGGGGCAGAGCCCGTGCCTCCAGCGCAGGGCCATTTACGAGATGACTCGTAAAAGTTTCATAATTGTCGCGGCCACGAGCGCAGCTCTCACTGCACTCGGCTCGATAACTGACCGGGAAACCGCAATCTCAATCCCTGCGGCAGATATCGGAATGAGCGTGTGCGCTGTGATCAAGGCGCAGGAGGCGGCGTGGAACCGCGGCGATATCGACGGTTACATGAACGGTTATGCGCATTCCAAAAAAACCATCTTCGTCTCCGGCGACAAGGTGACGCGTGGCTGGCAAACGGTTCGCGATCGTTACAAAAAAAAATACGACACGCGAGAAAAGATGGGCACCCTCACGCTCTCCGAACTCGAAGTCACGCCGTTGAGTGGAGAGGCAGCGTTAGTTTTGGGTCGCTGGTCGCTAAAACGCAAAGCCGACAACCCACACGGACGATTTACGCTACTATTCCGACGCACTTCGGAAGGTTGGCGTATCGTGCTCGATCATACATCGGCGGCGGAAAAGTAGTGCATGCCTCCGGCTTGCGACCTGTGCGATCACAAGTGGGACGCTTGTGCTACGTTTTCAGCCGCGCGAGCAGCTTTTCGTGGATGTGATCGAATCCACCGTTGCTGAAAACCGTCACCACGTCCTTGGGTTTCAATAACGGCAACAACCGTTTCACGATCGAGTCCGCGTCCGGTTCGTAAAACGCCGCGCGACCGGATGCCTTAATCGCTTCCACGACCGCTTCCGGATTGAGCCGTTCGCCTTCAGGAATCTGTTCGAGGGCGGCGACCTGGGAGATAAAAACGCCGTCAGCCAGTTGCAACGCGTCCGGCAGTTGCTGTTGGAAAACTGCGCGACGCGTCGTGTTTGAGCGCGGCTCGAAGATCGCCCAAAAACGATGGCCCGGATAGCGGTGGCGCAATGCCGTGAGCGTCTCGCGGATCGCGGTCGGGTGATGAGCGAAGTCGTCGATCACTTTTATCCCGCGTGCTTCGCCGCGAACTTCCTGCCGTCGCTTAATTCCCTCGAAACTCGTTAGGGCCTGTTGAATGACTTCCGGCTCGACTCTGTAAAATCGGGCCGCCGCCGCCGCCATCGCGGTATTGCGCACATTGAACTCGCCGATCAACGGCACCTCAAAAAAAACATCGCCGAGCGTGAAGTGCGATCCTTTCGCTGAATATGCGACGTCGTGAATTTGCTGAGCGCAATTGGGCGAAAAGCCGACCTGCACGATAGGTGCAAGACAGTTTTGCGCGACCTCGACGCAGTTCGGATCGTCGCCGTTCAGCAGCACCATCCCATTTTGCGGCACAATGTTCAGTAATCGCCGAAAGCTCAATTTGATCTCGTCGAGATCGCGAAAAATATCCGCGTGATCGAACTCGATATTATTTACGATCAGCAGTTCCGGCAGATAATGAATGAACTTCGAACGCTTGTCGAAAAACGCCGTGTCATATTCGTCACCCTCGATTACAAAAAACTTCGAGTCGTTAAAGAAGGCGCCTTGCCCGAGATTGTTCGGGATGCCGCCAATGACATAACCGGGGTCCAAATCCGCGACCGTGAAAATCCAGGCGAGCAACGCGGTCGTCGTCGTTTTTCCGTGCGTTCCGGTCACCACCAAATTGTGGCGGCCACGCAGGAAGAAATGTTTCAACACTTCCGGCAGCGAGAGGTAATAAAGTTTACGGGCGAGCACCGCTTCCAGCTCCGGATTGCCGCGCTTGATCGCGTTGCCAATCACGACGACTTCGGCGTTCTCTGGAATATTTTCCGCGCGGTAAGAGTCCGAAAACGGGATGCCTTTCCGCTGGAGAAAATCGGACATTGGCGGGAAAATATTTTCGTCTGATCCGCTGACGGTGAAACCACGAGCGCGCAAAGCTGCAGCGACTGATCCCATCGCCGTGCCGCAGATGCCGAGGAAATGGAAATGGCGCGGTTCGCCGGTCACGCGGATTTCTTACGCTGGCGGTGAGGATTTGGCTAATGAAAGGAACGAGTCTGCGGCGTGGTCACTTCTTTTTGAACACCTCAACTGCATTCCACACTTCATCCGGCGGTCGTTGCTCGTACTCCAGCGCACGTTCGAGATACATCCTGGCCAGGGAATCGTCCGGATAAAATTCCAGAAACTGCGAAAAGAGAATTTTCGCCTGCGTAAAATCGCGTTCTCGAAATTTTTGGATACCCGCCTCGTAGGTTTCCAGCCAACGCAACAATTCGGGATCGAGCGAATCGCTGCGCGCCCCGACAAGGGTCGCAATTTCCACCGGTTCGGTTTTTCCTTTCACCTGCACCCGCGCAACTGACCGCAGGCGAAACTCGTCACGAATCAACTCGGCTGCCGTTGGTCCCACGAGAATATCAACGCCATAAGTGCGCGTTAGTCCTTCTAAACGGGACGCGAGATTGACGGCATCGCCTATCACTGTCGGATCCATCTTCTCCTGCGAGCCGATATTCCCGCCAACCACTTCGCCCTGGTTGATCCCAATCCCGATGACAAACGGCTTGGTCCCTTCCCTGACCCATTTTTCATTGAGGCCGCGCAACTCACGCCGCATCGCGAGTGCCGCGCCCGCGGCCGCTTTGGCATCTTCTTTCAGGCCGCGGCTCCGAACATTCCCCCAAACGGCCATGATCGCGTCGCCGATGAATTTGTCGAGCGTCCCTCCGCCCTCGAAAACAGCGGCGGTCATGTGGCTCAGATATTCATTGAGTTGTTTCACGACCGCTTCGGGATCCGCGCTTTCGGTCATGCCGGTAAACCCCACGATGTCAGAAAATAAAATGGTTACCGGTATTCGTACGCCGCGCAGCGTCCCGTAATAGCTGTCCGGATTTTCGAGGATTTCTTTAACAAGATTTTTTGAAACGTACCGCTCAAGCGTGCGCCGCATCCGCACCTTCTCGATTCGCTCGAGGGTGAAATCGTAAGCCAGCGAAAACAGACCACTCAGATTGAAGGCGCCCAGAACCGGCAGCGCGAGAATGAAAAGATTGCGCGTGTTGTACAAGAAAACCGTCGCGCCCAGATAGCCGGCGCTGATCGCGCCCATCAGCAAAAGCGCGAGCAACGATTGACGAACGAACGCAACGACAAGCCACGCCGCGCAACCCGCTCCGATCAAAAGGATGCAGTTTATCAGCGGCGAAGTTTCCCTGAGAAACTCGCCATCGAGCGCCGCCGCAATTGCATGAAAATGCAGAAGCGCCCCTGATGTCGCGTCGCTAATCGGTGTCGGATGCACATCGTGAGCAATGGCCGAGGCCGCACCGATGAGCACGACCTTGTCCTTGAAAAAACTGCCGCCGCCAAAGTTATGTTCCCACATCGCGGGAACGAAGATCTGAAAAAATGAGCGGGGTTGATAGGCATCGTTCGGTCCGAAACGGATCATGCTCGAGCGGCCAACAGGAGGAATGCGATTACTGAACCCAAGTTTCCGTAATGCCCGTGCATCAAGAGATTCGTAAATCGTTTCCCAAGGCTGCGCCGGGCCAGGATCGAGACCCCGTTGCAGCCTCAAAATCTGCGAATCCGTGACGGCGTAGTTAACCTCGCGAATTCGGTTGTCGCCGCCCGGCCAGAAGGTCACGTATCCAACGCGATCATCCATGAACTGGTCGGGAATCAAATGCTTGTTCGGCGGGATGAAGATGATGTCCGTATTCCCGGTCGCGGCATTTGCGCCCTTCTCGATATCCGCTCCGATGACCACACGATCGCGATGGCGTTCGAGGGCAGCTGCAAATTCATCATCCCCGGCACGCTCCGGATCAAACATCATGTCAAAGATGATCAACCGGGCGCCGGCATTGCACAGCTGGTCGACGAGTTGTGCGTAGACTGCCCGCGACCAGGGGAAAGCCTGGCGCATCTTTTGCAACACCGGTGAATTACGAACTTCTTCCGGGCTTACCTGGTCCAACTGCTTCGAAGCTTCATCGATGCCGAGAAAAACGAAATTATCATGCACTTTCGTTCGCCGCGCTTTGCGTTCCAAGGCGTCGCGAAAGGTTGTCTCATTCGCCCAGATGCTATCGGCGAAAATGACGTTTCGAAACATCGCTACCGAAACGATTGCGCCAGTGGAAAGCACGCAGATCAACGCGAGCATCAAAAGACGATGTCGGCTCAACCAAAGCACGCGACTATTCTAGCCCGCGTTTTTCGCCGGCCCAGCGAAAATGCGTCCGAACTCGCAGTGTGGCGTACGCGCCCTAAGCATCGAGCTTCTGCGCCGAACCTTCACGGCGAATTGCATTACCCCGATCTGGCAACGGACGATTAGTAATGAAGGCTCACCTGGTCGCGCTTGTCCCTGTTGTCAGCGCGCTACTATCCAAGTGCCGGCGGCCGCCGTTCGACGCCGCTCCCGTAGAACATCGCCCCCGAGCGACATGGCTTTTATGCCTGACCGGCGATCGCTCCGACTGGCTTGTAACTTCAATTGTCATTTCGGAGACTCCGCCCATTCTTCCGGCCCGACGTTTCCCAGGAAACGCCAAGATTTATCCACCTGGCCAGGCTCGCGCACGTCCCCGGACGCTATCAGTTGATCCCCCTCATGTCCTGCAGCTGCGCTACTAAAAGGTCCACCAGCCACGGACATAGTGGAGGGTGCACAACGCGTAAAACATCACCGACATGAAGACCACGGCGTCGCGGAGCCAGTGCTGGCGACACAAGCGCGCGATCAGCATGAACAGCGGAAACACCGGCAGCAAATAACGCGGAGAACACACCGGATAATTGTTGGAGAAGATCAAGACCCAGCTGAAAGCGAGGTAGAGTGCGTAGCAAGGTCGCAGTTTAAATGGAGCCACGAGGACACAGCCGGTGGCGATAACAAATGCGACCAGAGGTCCGCCATATTGCAAAACTCGTTCAGAAGGCTTGGCATGCCAGACGCCGTACCAATTCGCGGAGGCCTCGGGAAAGGGCGAGCGCAAAAAGGCGCCCCAAACTTTGCGTTGCGGCCCCAGAAAATGAAGCGCGTCTCCAAAGTAATGATAGTTGATAAAAAAGTAGGCGAGAATGCCCAGCGGGATCAGCGCGAGGAAGGCAAAATCCCAACGAATCTTACGCCAGCGAAAATTCCTTTGATACAAATATTCCAGCGTCAGGGGTGGTACAATCGCGAGGCCAGGGATGCGAGTTCCGGTCGCCAGCATGCCGAGAATCCCACAGAGCAGCCATTGCCCACGCCGCGCGTGGTAGAACGCGGCGACCGTGCAGAGGAGGAAGAGGCTTTCGGAATAAGCAGCGTGCAGAAAGTACGCGGTCGGAAAAGTCGCGAGGAATAAAACGGCCCAACGCGCCGTCCGCCGGTCGTATTCCAGACGATTAAGCAGAAAAAAATAGACGAAGGCGGCCGCGCAACAAACGTTCGAGAGAAGAAATGCCGCGAGGTGCCAGTCGCGAAAGATCCACCGCACCACCCAGATGGCCAACGGAAAGACCGGAAGATAGGCGATCAGAAATTCCCGCGGACCAACCTGATCGGGATAGCCATTTTGGGCTACATCCTGGAAATGCGGCGCGTCCCAGCGGTTCCAGATCGCAAGCCACCCTTCTTCCGGAATTCTGTTCTCGAGTCCGAGAAAGGCGCACACACCAAACGCGAGCGTGATGAAAGTTGTGAGCAATGCCAGCGTGAGCGGATATAGAATAGGCCGGATACGCCGGCCAAAGGCAGCCAGAGCCTCATAGTCAAATTCGACGGGTGAGGGAGACTCTTCCCTGGGTCCCTGGCCGCCTTTCATGCCGCTCATTGCATCGTCATTTCTTCTTATGCAAGCGCGCGCTTAAGACACATTTTGGCCAGGGCATCTTCCGGATAAAATTCGAGGACCTGTGAGAACAGAATCTTCACCTGGGTAAATCGCGCTCGCGGAATTTTCGAAACCCAGCTTCGTAGGTCTCGAGCCGCTGAAGAAACTCCCCGTCCCCGGCTCGTTGTTCGCTCCGATCAAGGTGAAGACTTCAACCGGCTTGGTTTTCCCTTTTACCTGCACCGGCGCCAGGCTCCGCAGATCGAATTCATCGCGGATCAATTCACTGGCCCGCGCGCCGACCCGGAAACTGTTTGTCATTTCGGAAACTCCGCCTATTCTTCCGGCCCGGCGTTTCCGAAGAAACGCCAAGATCTGTCCACCTGGCCAATGCGTGCGAGCGCGGCCTTCAGAACGAGTGAGGTCGGAGAGATCAAACGTAAATAACAACTCGCTGCAGGAGCTCCGAAGCGATTCGGATAAAACAACATGCCAAGAGCCACTAACGCCCCGGCCAGCCGGGAGCGCCGCAAACGTGTCGTCGATTCCGCCAAAGGTTATCGCGGACGCCGTTCCAAACTTTTCCGCTACGCGAAAGACGCGACGATGAAAGGCAAGTATTGGGCGTATCGCGATCGCAAAACGCGCAAGCGCACTTTTCGTTATCTCTGGATTCAGCGTCTAAACGCCGCGGTTCGCGCGCACGGCCTCACCTACAGTCGCTTCGCTGAAGGTTTGAAAGCCGCGAACATTGGCCTCGATCGCAAGATTCTTTCCGATCTCGCGATTACGGACGAAGCCGCTTTCAAATCGATTGTCGATCAAGTGAAAAACGCGCTGGCCGACAAATTGAAATCGAAAAAGGCGGCGTAATCTTCGGATCGATGTTAATTCGACGTTGAGCGTTGGACGTTGAGCGTTCAACGTTCCCGAATGGCTCATCCGCTCGAAGAATTGCGCGAGAACGCCCTGCGCGAAATCGATTCCGCGCCCGATGAGCAATCGCTCGAGGCTGTGCGCGTCCGCTATCTCGGCCGTAGCGGCAGCATCTCCGCATGGAGTGAGCAGATGAAGTCGTTCAGCAAAGAAGAAAAGCCGGTCGTTGGAAAATTGCTTAATGAAGTTCGCGCCGCTGTCACCGCTGCGTTCGCATCGCGCGCCCAAAAATTTCGCGGGGAAAAAGAGTCGGAAGCACTCGCTAACATCGATATTTCTCTTCCGGGCGCTGGGCGCGAGATCGGCTCCCTCCATCCGCTCACGCAAATGCTCGATCGGTCGATCGACATTTTTCGGCGGATGGGTTTCGCACTGGCCGACGGACCCGACATCGAAACGGAATGGCATTGTTTCGATGCGCTCAATACGCCACCGGATCATCCCGCGCGCAACGAGCAGGACACATTTTATCTGCCCGATGGTCGCCTGCTGCGCACCCACACTTCAACCGTGCAAATCCGCGCGATGCAAGCGGCGCCGCCACCAATTCGCGTCATTGCGCCGGGCGCCGCTTATCGGCGTGATGAAGTCGATGCGACGCACAGCGCGCAGTTTCATCAGATTGAAGGTCTTTATGTCGATGAAAACGTCAGCGTTGCCGACTTGAAAGGCACGCTCGAGTTTTTCATGCGCGAACTTTTCGGCGCAGATACAGCGGTGCGGTTTCGTCCGCATTATTTTCCTTTCACCGAACCGAGTTTCGAGATCGACGTGCGATCGAAAGCGCTCAAGGGCGGCGAGCAATGGGTCGAAGTCGCCGGCTCGGGCATGGTGCATCCCGCCGTCTTTGAAGAAGTGAACAAAGCGCGCGGCGACGATGCTTACGATCTGGAAAAGTGGGCCGGTTTCGCCTTTGGCCTCGGCATGGACCGGCTCGCCATGATCTTGTTCGACATTCCCGACATCCGCTTCTTTGCGCAGAACGATTTGCGGTTTTTAAGACAGTTCGCGTAATGAAATTCTCCGTTAACTGGCTGCGCGAATTTGTCGATCTTCCGGGAAATGCCGTAGAGATCGCGGAATTGCTCACCCTCGCCGGCGTCGAGACCGAAAATATCGAAACGCGGGGCGCAAACATCGACAAGGTAA
>JBDUDH010000062.1:0-5902 GCA_040003015.1 Verrucomicrobiota bacterium
CCTGGGACCAAGGGATTATGAGTCCCCTGCTCTAACCGCTGAGCTACAGGCCCGCTTGCTTTAATAACAAATCATAGCAAATCGCAGATGACCAACCCCGAATGCAGCAGGCCCGAACCGTCGTTTGAGCTTTCCCCTTCAATGATTAAAGTCGGCGCGTGAAGGTGATTTATTTTTTCATTGGCGTGGCCATGATTATTGCCGGAAAAACGGTGACTGCTCAGGCACAACTGATGCCGGAACGAAAGCCGGATGTTTCCAAAAAAGCGCTGATTACCAAGGCGAGACCGAGTGTCAGCCCAGACGCGATTGCCGCCAGGAATGAGGTCGCCGCGTTGCACAAGATTGCCGAGGATTATTACACCTGGCGGAACGAGAACTACCCCGTGCGCAGCAGTGATGCGGGATTGCATACCTGGGATGATCGCCTGACCGATTATTTGCCAGCGAAAATCACCGCGCGCGCGCAACATGTTTATTCGCTGTTGGAGAAAGTGCGGGCGATGCAAACCGACAAGTGGCCAAGGGATGAGCGGATCGATTGGCTTCTGTATCGGGCGCAACTCGAGAACGTCGATTTCGAAAATCGCGTGCTGAAGTTCGAGAGAACCAATCCGCAGGTTTACGTGGCGGAATGCAGCAACGGCATTTTTTCATTGCTGAAAAAGGATTACGACACGTCGCGCAAGCGCGCGGTGGCCGCAACGGCGCGCCTGAAGCAGATGCCGGCGTTGCTCAAGCAAGGTCTGAGCAACTTGGAAAAACCGACGAAACTTTACGCGCAGCTCGCAATTCAGTCGGCGCGCTCGATCGATTCGCTTTTCACCGAAAGTCTGATGCCGCTTGATGTCGATCTTCCACCTAACGAGCACGACGAATTGGTAAAAGCGCGCGAAGCAGCACTCACCGGGCTGCACGTTTACGCGGATGAGCTGGAGAAACGCTTACCGAAGATGGCGAACTTCACGCCGATGGGTAAAGCGAATTACAATTACTACCTCAAGCGCGTGCTGCTCTTGCCGCTCGATGCGGAGCAGATCGAGATGCTCGGACGCGCAGAACTGGCGCGTTACCGCGCGCTGGAATCGCTTCTGCCCGATCCATCGTTGGCTGATCCTGATCCAACGCGAAGCAAAAACATTCCGCCCGACCAAAGCTCATTCTTAAAAGCTTATGAGAGCCGCGAACAGGAAATGATTAATTTTCTGAAGGAACATCAACTGGTCACGTTGCCCGAATATCTGGGCGCATTTCAAATTCGACAGCTGCCGGAGGCTTTTAAGCCGACCAGCCCCGGCGGATTCATGAATCCGCCCGGCGTTTACGATAAAGATCCGACCGGATTCTATTTCATTCCCACTTACAATCCGCAGTCGAAAAATTTTTATATTCGCGCCGCGATCGAAGATCCGCGACCGATCCTTGGTCACGAAGGTATCCCGGGGCATTTCCTCCAGCTCTCGATCGCGAATCACCTGCGCGACGAAATTCGTCGTCAACACGAGGATGGAGTTTTCGTGGAGGGCTGGGCACTCTACGGCGAGGAGATGTTGATGCGCACCGGCCTTTATCCGGAAAATTCCGTAGCACAGGGACAAATCCTTCGACTGTCGCGCTACCGTTCCGCGCGCATCGGCGTGGACGTGAATTTGCACACGGGCCGATGGAGCTTCGAGCAAGCGGTAAGATACTTTATGGAGGCAGGCGGACTGGATCGCGAAGCGGCGGAAGGCGAAGCGGCGGGCGCAGCTTCAAGCCCCACACAGAAAATCAGCTACATCGTCGGCAAATGGCAGATCATGAATTTGCTCGGACGCTACCGTGAAAAACAAGGCGCAAACTTCCGCCTCGGACAATTTCACGACGACCTGATCAAGAACGGCAGCCTGCCGTTGTCGATCATCGAATGGATTCTCCTCGACGAGTCGACGTCTTTGGAGCAAGCGTTGCATTAACGCCCGTTTTGTTCGACGTCTCGTTCGCCAATTCGTTCACGAGGGAATTATCCGCCCACTCACTTCGCCAAAACCGACGCGATACCCGTTACCATCGCAGCAACCTGTAATAGTGAGCACATCGCCGTCTTCGAGCCACTTACGGGTTTCTCCGCTTGGCAGCCTCAACGGATTCGCGCCGCGCCAGGTCAATTCCAACATGCAGCCACGCGAGTCTTCGGTTGGTCCGCTGATGGTTCCGCTGGCCAGCAAATCCCCGGGCTGAAGATTGCAACCATTAACAGTGTGATGGGCGAGTTGCTGCGCAATGCTCCAGTAAAGATTTTGGAAATTGGTGCGCGTGATGATGTGCGGCGCGTTCATCGCCGTGGTTCGCAGGCTGGCCTGAAGCTGAATGTCGTAAATAAAATCACTCGTTAGGCGCAAATACGACAATGGCTCCGGGTCCTGCGGCGGAAGTGGTTTGCGAAAAGGCTCGAGCGCATCCAGCGTCACCACCCAAGGCGAAATGCTGGTGCAAAAATTCTTCGCCAAAAAGGGACCGAGCGGCTGATATTCCCAAGCCTGAACATCGCGCGCGCTCCAATCATTCATCAAAACAAAACCGAAGATATGATCGGTGGCGCGCTCGATCGCCACCGGTTTGCCTAACGAATTGGGCGGCCCGATCAGAAACGCCATTTCGAGTTCGTAATCGAGACTTTTCGTCGGACCAAAAATCGGCGCGGACGCGTCGGGCGGTTTGATTTGGCCTTGTGGCCGTTGCACTTCCGTTCCGCTGATCACAATCGAGCTGGCGCGACCGTGATATGCGACCGGCAGCCACTTCCAATTTGGCATGAGTGCGTTTTCCGGACCGCGCAACATCGTGCCGACATTGTGCGCGTGGTGGTAGGAAGAATAAAAATCGGTGTAATCGCCGATGCGCGCCGGTAATTGCATCGTCACATCTCTTTGTCGATGGAAAACACTTTCGCGAAATTTCGCGTCATCGCGCAAAGTCGGCGTGTCGGCGGCGAGAAGGTTTTGCAGAACTTCGCGCGCTTTGCGCCAGGCCGGACGGCCGAGCTCGAGAAATGCGTTGAGCGAATCTTGCGCGAATAGATTTCGATCTTGCAGTCCGAGCCGGACCGGCATCGTCCACGACGGGAGATCGAGCAGCCCTTTCTCTTCTAGCACTGCAAGATCGACAACGTACTCGCCGATGGCCACGCCGACGCGCGGCGCGTCGTCGCGCGGCTTGAAAATCCCGAACGGAAGGTTCTCGAGCGGAAAATGCGAATCCGGTGCGACCTCGATAAAAGACTTGAGCGGCATTTCTTAATTGTAGGGCGTTCGCCGCGGCGGGCGCCAATTAAATCCTGTAGCGGCGCTCCATGAGCGTCGCCTTAATTCTTCCGACGGTCATAAACCGCCGCTACAAAAGCTTCAAGGCGCGCAAATCTTCGCGCGGCTCGTCGAAGCTACAGCTTCCGAACGAAGTGACGAACCTCCGCCGATCTTTCAGCCGTTTGATGTCGATCCTCCATTCGCGCCAGACAAACGAATCATCATTAAAAGAAAATGATTCCGCGTCCTCATCATCAAGCATGGCCGATGTTTGTTTCTCGTCCCACTTGTGCTCCGCCGCCAAAACGGCCGCGCCGAGCACATTGAGAAAACCGTGCATCTTCGTTTGCACCTCCTCGCGATATTGCCGAATCGGATGATGGAGACCGGCGGTGAACTTGATCGGGACCTGATGTGTGGCCGGCGACACTAATGCCTTGGCGATCTGCGCTGAAGTTGGAAAGGCATCGGGCGTTACGCCGCCGGTGCGCAACTTGAAACCAAGCGTCGGCTTGTCCGCGTTGGAATTATGCTCCGCGAGCAACGCAATCGTTTGTTCGGATCTCTCGGCCGGCGCTTCCCAAAACCCCGGTAGATTTCCCATGATCGATCGCGCCTCCTCGATCAATGCAAGATCGACATCCTGCGGTAGAAACATCTCCAGCTGAGTAACAGAGATAAGATCGACATTACTCGCCGAGAAGGAACGAATCGCAGTATCAACATTTTCGATGGCGTCACGAAAAGCAGCCGCATTTTCGGTCTTTGGTCCGAGCGCGGAAACGCGGAGCGGATGCTGCGGATCAAAGTCGGAAAGAATCTTCCTGGCCGCGTCAAACTGTCCGACGGGAAGAACGAATGCGCTGAGCATCCATGCGTCGTCCGAACGCACATACTGCGCCTGATTCCTTAATGCGGGCTCGAGTTCAAGACTGCATGGCGGAAACATTCCGGCGTAATCAATGGAGTGCGCAAGCAAGGCACGAAGAGAAGCAGCCGGCATGATCTTAAGGCTCGGCTTCCAGCCGCGGATCGATGGTAAATCGCGCACGCAACTCGCCGCCGGCCGGAATCGTTTGCATGCCTTCCTTGTCTTCGAAAGCACGCTGTTCGTGATGATCGGTCAAACCCCAACATGGCTCGACGCACAGAAAAGCACTGCCATCGGACCACAAGGTTAAATAGGGAACGCCATTGAAATCCAAGCTGATGCGCCGGCCGCTGGGCGGATCTTCATAGGTAAATATGCGCGCTTTCACATCCAACAGTTCAAGAATGTAGGACCCGGGAAGCTTGGATCGATCGAACGGAATTTCGCCGCCTTGGAACTCGATGTCTTCCGTTTCGCCGGAAAGAAAATTGTCGGGCGAAAAGTGCCGGCGATATTTTCCAGCCGGCATCTGAAATCGGAAGCTGTCGAAGGAAGTCGCGGCAAAACCGGGATGCAATCCGAAAGCCACGTGCGCGGTCAGCTCTGGCTCGGAGTTCTGAAAGCGAAAGGTGACTCCAAGTTGTGCCTTGCTGAACTCGTATCTTAGAGCTAGCGACACTTTGAGCGGGTATTCGGTAGTGGTGAACTCGTTAGGCGAAATCCGATAAGTCAGCGACGTGATTTCGCCGGCGTTTATCTCCACGTCGCTAAAAACTTTGTGCCGCAAAAAGCTATGTGTACCGCCCTTGATTTCCTTTCCGCGGTATAAGCTCCGTTCGCCCTTGAGGCGATGCAGATAATAACCCATCACCGTGGCGTGATTTGCCCAACC
The DNA here is from genome assembly GCA_040003015.1 of Verrucomicrobiota bacterium. Classification (GTDB taxonomy): domain Bacteria; phylum Verrucomicrobiota; class Verrucomicrobiia; order Chthoniobacterales; family UBA10450; genus JBDUDH01. The sequence goes on from JBDUDH010000062.1 coordinate 5,048, forward strand.
GTTGGCGGAAGCGGTGATATCGTTATCGCGATACAGGAAGCCGACCCATTTTCCGTTCGCATGGCGTCGCGCCAGGCTCACCATCTCAGCGCCGAGGCGCGAAACGATCAGACGAAGTCCGTTCTCTTCGTCCGTCAGGACATCAAGCAGCCGATCGCCGCGCCGTTCTTCGCGATGCGAGAATTTCATCGCGGATCATGGAAACAAACCGCGAGCGTGTTTCGCTTTCATGACGCGCTCGACGCCGATCGCCATCGCCGCCGTCCGATGCGAAATCTTGTGCGCCTTGGCGCGCCGAATGACTTGCGTGAAGGAATGTTCGAGGATGCGGAATAGTTTGTCGGTCACTTCCGTTTCGGTCCACATGAACGCCTGCAAACCCTGTACCCATTCGAAATAGGAAACGATCACGCCGCCGGCGTTGCAGAGAATGTCGGGAATAACGAACAGCTCGTCCCAGCGTTCGTTGAGGATGAGGTCGGCCTCGGGCGTGGTCGGACCATTCGCGCCTTCGGCCAGAATCCGGCATTTCAATTTCGCGGCATTGCTTGCATTGATGACGCGATCGATCGCGGACGGCACTAACACGTCGCATGGCATGATGAGCATCTCCTTCGGATCGATGCGGTCGGCTTCATCGAAGGCGCGCAAATTTCCCTTTTTCAAGACGTGTTGTTCCGCCTTCGCGACATCGATGCCCTTTGGATTGTAGAGCGCCACCGTCGCGTCGCTGATGCCGACCACTTTCACCCCGGTCTTGAGCGCGAGTGATAAGGCCGCAACGGACCCGACGTTGCCAAATCCCTGCACGATCGCGGTGCATTTCTCCGGATCCATTTTCAACATGTCCATCGC
>JBDUDH010000145.1:0-5802 GCA_040003015.1 Verrucomicrobiota bacterium
ATGGCACCTGACGATGTGCGTGGCGCTTACGTTCTTTACATCGGCGCTGGGGCGGTCGCGGCGGGTGGCATCATCAGCTTGGTACGTTCGCTGCCGATCATCTGGCACGGATTGAAAGGGGGCCTGGCCGATCTGCGCGGGACCCATGGCCGCGTCGGCGCCACGCCGCGCACCGATCAGGATTTGTCGATGAAGTTTGTCGTGGGTGGGGTGATTGCATTGCTGCTCGTCATGATGGTGGCGCCGCAATTGAACTTGCAATGGAACTTCCTCGGCGCACTCCTCGTCGTGGCGTTTGGATTTTTGTTTGTGACTGTATCGTCGCGCCTCACGGGCGAGATCGGTTCGTCGTCCAATCCGATCTCGGGAATGACTGTCGCGACATTGCTTTTGACCTGTCTGATTTTTCTGATCGTCGGTTGGACTGGGCCGACATATTTTGTCACCGCGCTTTCCATCGGCGGCATTGTCTGCATCGCCGCGTCAAACGGCGGGACGACCTCACAAGATTTGAAGACAGGATTTCTTATCGGATCGACACCAAAATTTCAGCAGATTGCGATTCTCGCAGGCGCCCTCGCCTCCGCGCTTGTTCTCGGCCCGATTCTACTAGGGCTTAACAATGCATACACCGTGTATGTCCCGGCTGAGAAACTTGAAGCCACTGTCGCTAGCTTGCGGGCACCGCCGGACGAAATCCGCGGATCAGAGAAATTGAGCGGACCGCAGGCGACGCAGGATTCGCAAATATATCGCATTTGGCAACGCCCGGATCCTTCGGGCGGAGCGACGCAGCGATATCTCGTTGATGATAACGGCGCCGTCGTTTACCTCGTCGATCCTGGTATCAACGGAACGCACAAGACGCGACCGGACGGAACAACCGTTGACAAATTCATCGCGCCGAAAGCAACGCTCATGTCCTACATCATCAAAGGAATCTTAGGTCACAAACTGCCTTGGGCCCTCGTTCTTTTTGGCGTCATGATTGCAGTCACGCTCGAAATGAGCGGCATTCCCTCGCTCGCCTTCGCCGTCGGCGTTTATCTGCCGCTCTCGTCGTCGCGTCCGATCTGGGTCGGCGGAATCGTGCGCTGGCTAGTCGATCGTTATTTGCACAAAAAATTCCGGCATCAAAATCTTAGCGAAATCGAAATGACCGCCGAAGGCGACAAAAGCCCCGGCGTCTTGCTCGCATCCGGTTACATCGCTGGCGGCGCGCTCGCCGGCATCGTGATCGCACTCATGGCCGGCCTTCCACGTCTCATTGAGTTCAATCGACGACTCGAAGGATGGTCCACCACGCACAATCCATTTTTCAACGGCCCGAACGCCGATCTGCTCGCCATGATTCCGTTTCTTCTTCTTTCAATTACTCTTTATCTCGTCGGGCGCGACGTTCTGCTCGCTCCGCCGAAACGCGCGAAATAATTTACGTCCGTTTTCGCCAAGCGAAGTAAACCGGGATTCCAGTCAGCACGATCGCAATTCCAATCCCCGAAGTGGCTGGCGCGAGCCAGGCAAGATCGACAATCAAAAGCGCGGCGAGCAAGATCGACATAATCGGGACAACCGGATAACCCCACGTACGATAGGGGCGTTCAGCCGCGGGCGCTTTTCGCCGAAGCACAATGACCGCGATGACAAGCAGGATGTAAAAGACGAGATCGGCCGAAACGATATACTCGAGAAGTTGAGTGTAGACGTTGCCGTAGGTCACAGCACCATCGGTTGGGCTCGTCACCACGGTCCGCGGAAGCGTGAGCAACGCGGCCCAGATTCCCTGCACCAAAAGCGCGGCGGCCGGAACATGTTTCGCGTTCAGAGTTCCGATTCGGCGAAAAAATAATTTGTCGCGCGCCATCGCATAAGAGACGCGTGCGCCGGCGAGGATCAGTCCATTGTTACAGCCGAAAGTCGAAATCATGATCGCCGCTGCCATGGCGAGCGCGCCGGGATGTCCGAAAACCGCGGTCATCGCCGCCACGGCAACGCGATTTTGCGGCGCGTGCTGAATTCCACCGAGCGGCAAGATTGCGACATACGCCACGTTGGCGAGCAGGTAGAGTACGATCACCAGACCGCAGCCGCCGAGGAGCGCACGCGCCAGGTTCCGTCCCGGATCGCGCACTTCGCTTCCGATAAACGTTACATTCGTCCATGCTGTTTGGGCAAAGAGCGGCCCGACCATCGCCTTGCCGAAAAGCAACGTGAGCGCGAGCGGACCGACGATGGCGAAACCGGGCTGCGCCGTTTGCGGATTCCAACCGTTTCTCCATGAATTCCACCAATCGGCGGAACGCGCGGCGCTGGTTGCGTTCCAACCTAACGAAATCCCGATGACGATGAGCGCGAGCAGCGCTGCGGTCTTGGCGAAGGTAAAGATGTTCTGGACGCGTTTTCCCGTCTCCAGACCGCGCGTGTTCGTCCAGGTGAGCAACAGGATCAGAGCGATCGCGACGACCTGTTCGGTCGAAAGACTAATCGCGTATCCGCCGAAGAGATGAATTGGCCTAACGAGATAGTGATCGGTTGCGATTGAAGGCGCGAAAACGCCGACGAACTTCGCGAAGGCAATCGCGACCGCCGCGATCGTCCCGGTTTGAATGACAAGGAAAAGCGTCCAACCGAAAAGGAAACCGAGCGATGGTCCGTAAGCCTCGCGGAGGAACACATAGACGCCGCCGGCTCGTGGCATCATCGCGGCCAACTCCGCGCAACAGAGCGCGCCTGTGATCGTCATCAGGCCCGCTACCGCCCAAGCCAGTAGCAACCAGCCCGGCGCGCCGATTAAGCGTGCCGATTCCGCCGAGGTGATAAAAATTCCCGACCCGATCATCGAGCCGATAACGATCATGGTGGCGTCGAGCGGGCCCAGGCCGCGAACCAAACTTATTTCGGCGCTTGCAGGGGAAGCCATTGGCTTCCCAGGGACGACACCGTCGTCCCCTATAGAAGGTTGGCTGTCACTCATGGAGAACATTTTGGAGCCTCGACTACCACGTTTTCTTTTTCGAGTTTTGCGCGAAGTGTGCGCGCGAACTCCACCGCGTCCGGTGTATCGCCGTGCACGCAAATTGTCTCGGCGCGCACCTGAACATCGTTTCCATCTACTGAACGCACGACTCTTTCACGCAACATCCGCAGAACACGGTTTGCCGCTTTCTCTGGATCATGCAGCAAGGCATTACCACGCGAACGCGGCACAAGGGAGCCGTCGGCCAGATAATTGCGATCGGCAAAAACCTCGTGGGCGACGGAAAGCCCATACGTCGCGGCGGAACGCGCAAGAGCACTGTCGTCAGGCGCGAAGAGAAGGAGCGATTTTTCCACTTTCGCGATCGCGCGACAAATGGCATCCGCGAGGGCAGGATCGCGTACCGCCATGTTATAAAGCGCGCCGTGCGGTTTCACGTGATTGGGACGGACACCGAGGGTATTCGCCAGGGCATGGAAGGCGCCCACTTGATAAACCACGAGCGCGAAAACTTCATCGGGCGCGACGGGCAATTCTTTGCGTCCGAAGTTTTCGCGATCGTTCAGGCTGGGATGAGCGCCGACCGCCACGCCCGCATTGCGCGCGTCCCTTAGCGATTGCAGGATCGCAGCCGGATCCCCGGCATGAATACCACACGCGATGCTTGCAGAGGAAACGAGCGCGAGCAGCTCGGCATCGTGTCCGGCGCCTTCGCCCAGATCGGCGTTGAGATCGACGCGCAGCTTCATCATGCTTGCAGCTGGACGCCAATGCGAAATTGTTCCAACTGCCGTTCTCTTTCCCAGAGCAGACGATGCGCTTCGGCAAGAGTGATCTCGCGAAACCGGATGCGGTCACCCGCACGGAGTTGAGCTGCGACCGCGAAATCAACCGTGATCACATGCGCCATCTTCGGATAACCGCCAACCGTCTGGCAATCCGCGAGTAAAATAATCGGCTTGCCACCCGGCGGCACCTGAACTGTTCCGGGAGTGACCGCCTCAGAAACAAGATCGGCTCCTTCATCAGAACGATTCAGTGCTGTTCCTTCGAGACGCGCTCCCATTCGATCTGAGTCCACTGTCACGGAAAATATTTCGCGCAGAAAAGCGCTTTGCGCGGAAGGATCGAAGCGCGACCAATCGGCTCCGCGCACAACCCGCAGGATTGGTTCGCGTACACCCGGGCTCGTCCATGCCGCCGATGCACCCCAATGTGCAAGGCGTTCCCGACGAAGCGCGGCGACAAGCGCTTGCGCACTTTGGGACAAAGGGCCCAGCGGCAAACTGTCTTCATCGCGGAGAACGCGCCCGTCGAATCCACCAAAATTCGCCCGAAGATCAGTCGAGCGACTTTTTAGCCGCAGCGGCACGTCGATGCCTCCGGAAATGGCAAGCCACGCCCGGCAGCCGTTCCCGACGCGCTCGAAAATCACTTCTTCATTCGGCCTAACGAGGAATGCGTGCCCGGCAGGCAGCGCCGTGCCCCCGCTTCGGACTGTAAATAATCCACCGCACCACGCGATAATTCGTTCGTCGTGAAATTGCAGCCGAAAATCACCAAACGTTATTTCCAGGCCGGCGAGCGCCTCATCGTTGCCTGCGAGCAGATTCGCCACGCCCAAGCCGTGCGCATCGATCGCTCCGCCTAACGAGACACCGAACTTTCGGAACCCGGGACGTCCGAGATCCTGAACCGTGGTGAGGAATCCAGAACGAATGACGGTCGCTCTCATTCTTTCCAGTTCTCGAACTCACTTCTCGTAATTGCGCGAAAGCGCACGCGATCACCAGCACGCAGGAGCGCGGGCGGATCCTCTTCGATTGTAAACAATCGCCGGGGCGTCCGTCCAATTACACGCCAGCCGCCGGGAGACTGCGATGGATAGATGCCGGTTTGCCCGCCGCCGATCGCAACCGATCCGGCCGGAATCTTTTTTCGGGGCACGGCGCGACGCGGCATCGCGAGTTCGAGTGGCAAGCCGCTCAGAAAAGGAAACCCGGGAGTAAATCCCAAAAAAAACACGCGATAGTCGGCCGCGCTGTGGCGGGTAATAATTTCCGCGGCGCTCAAACGACAATGGTGAGCGACCTCGTCGAGATCCAATCCGAACTCAACGTCGTAGCAAACCGGAATTTCGATCAAGCGCGAAGAAACCGCCTTCTTCCTTGCGCCTTTCCTCGCCACGACTTCGCGAATGTGCTCGCCTAACCACTCGAAAAGAGAATCTGGTTCCACGCCGTGCGCGATCACGCGAACTGGATCGAAAAATACAGCGACCGTTGTGTAGGCCGGCGCGACCTCGATCACGCCGGGAATCTGTGCCGCTTCCAGACGCCGCACGACGTCGAGCACCGCCGCCAACGTCTTCTCTGGCGCGTCCGCAAATCGGTCGCGCACGCGAACGATCAGCCCGGAATCTCCCAGCGGCGTGATTTCCATCAAATCAGAATGCGCCGCGACATTTATCACTTTTCGGTTCTGCCCGGAAGCCGCCTTATCGCCCAGGGGTTTTCGTCGGTGACCCATCGGGCGAAACTGCCTCGGCGACATCTTGCACCGATTCCTTAATCTCGCCGACCACCGGATGAACTTCGCGCAACAAATCGTGCTCGACCTTGGAAAGTTTTTCGATGCGCTTTGTCACGTCATGCAATTCTTGAAGCATCCTTTCCTGACGAGTCGAAAGCCGATGCATCCACCAGAAACAAACGCCCCAGCAGGCAGTCCCGACTACCGTCAGAATGAGGGCAAGCATTTCTGTATTTTTCATCTTGGATTTTTGACTCGGACGAAAAACCCGCTCGCAAGATCGCATCATAAAA
>JBDUDH010000027.1:0-5786 GCA_040003015.1 Verrucomicrobiota bacterium
CCGACGATGTCCGGATACTCGTTAGGCGGATTTCTCAGATCAACATTCGGCATCGGCAGTTATCTCCAGAAGATAATCAGACTGCGGCAGGGTTTTTGCTCTTGCAAGCGCTCACTTTCCCAGACGCGATTTCTTCCGCAATCCTTAATTCAGCGGATACTGCGCCGCGATAAACCGCTTGTCCGTGGTCGAGAAATCCGTATTCCAGCCGATCCCGTGATGATCGATCGTCAGGCTTGGGTCGACGGGATATTCCATAATCGAATCTTCGTCGAATTGCGTGACGTCGAGATTCCCCGGTGGTTCGCGATTGAGCACGTTCGCGTCCACCTTCGCCGGTGGCCAGCAGTTGGGCGGACCTCCGAAGTAGCGATAGCAAGCGGCGCGATCCCACTTAATGCTGGACAACGGCTGCTGATGTTCGTGGATCAACGCGATGGCGTGACCGAACTCGTGCAACACCACACGGCGCAACTCCGTGGAATTAGGTCGCGAGAGGAAGCTTAGAGACATGGTCGGCTGGCTCCCGAAAACCCGGTTGGCCTGCGTGCCGAGAACGGACCAGTAACCGGAAGCGATAAAAGAGACGCGGATGTCGTTCGCCTCGGCAGTGCCCTCCACGAAACTCAGGTTCGCTCCGGCGCGCGTGTGCCAGGCATTCGCCAGCGAAAGCACATCGGGCTTCAGATTATAGGGATCGTTCATGAAATAGACTCGAAGCTGCGAGCCATTCCTCCACTTGTTATTGAGCTGAATGCCGGCAGTGAACGGTGATTTGAGTTTGAGGCTTTCATCGAAGTTGCTGGCCCCATCGATATCGGTGAAATTCAACGCCGAACACATGTCGTAGGACGCCCCCGGGCCGCGTCCACCCGCGCGGCATTGAGCGTTCGGGTTTGTTTTGCTTGTCGTTTCGCAGGCCGCTAAGGCCAACAATGCAGCGAGAGCGCTGCACAGTTTCAATAATTGGTTCTTTGTTTTCATAACAGGTGGGTTGGTGGCTAGGTTCCGGTGAGAATTTTTACCGCGCTGCCGAGTACCGCACTCAGGCGCGCGAGCACGCGATCGAGCGAACAAGCAAAACTAAAATTGCCCATCCTGCCCATGAGAAGTCCCACCGGGCGGCGCGTTCCCCGCTCGACAATCAGCGCGCCTGAATCGCCATGATCGCAAAAGGCGGCTGCGTCATCCTCGATCTGAATCAGATTGTCGAAATGATAACCGGCGAGGTCGACCGCGAGAGCCGTCGATTGGACCGTGCCTCGAGTTGCGTTGGTGACTGCGCCGAACTTCGCTACGCGCATTGCGTGGGTGGCGGCGGTGGGTGTTCCACTGCTGAGGGGCCCGACCGGCGCCGGCAGAATACTGTCGCCATCGCTCGGGGAATCGAGGCGAGCGAGAGCACAATCGGTGTCGTTCGGAAAATTTGGGGCGAGCGGCACCGCGGTGGTGAACCGTGCGATCCGAAATGGACGTTCGGGTTGAAAAACGCGTGTGCCAGGGGGATTCGCATCGAAATTCGCCAGCACATGATTGTTGCTCAGGATGTAGCGCCGGCCGTTGTCATCTTCAGCCAGAATGCCATAGGTGCCGAATTGCTCCATTCCATTGCTTTGATGAACGAGAATGCGCGCCCCGGGATGCGCTGGCCGCGATGGCTTGTGCACGCCCCAGAGAAATTTCGGCTCACCCGCTTTGATCACGTCGGTCGGGATGCCGTGGATTTTTTCGGGCAGATGAAATTTCGCCGGTACCTGCTTCAAGGCCTCCTTGGTAAATTTGTGCCGCACATAAAACGTGATGCCGACCTCGGCGCGATCTCGCCCCTTCACGCGCTTACGGGCCACGCCGACTGCGACGACATTATGACGCGGATCAGCATTGCGAAGGTAGGGTTCTGATGCCGGATGTTTCGGCTTGAGATACTTTTGAATCGCCAACTGCCGGGCGCGTTCGATCTGCGCCTCGCTCCACGGGCGCGGTTTGGCGGAGGACTTTTTGTGTAGGGCCTTGCGCCTGGCTTTGCCGGACTTGCCGTCCATTGCGAATTGCATCACGCCCGCGGCTCAACTGTCAATGGCGAAACTTTGTCGAGGCTGTGCTTGCCGAAAGGCGCTAATTTCTGGCGCCCGACTTATTCAATGACAGCGGACCAACGCGCGGCGACTTTTCATAACCGGCTCATTTGAAGAAATTGCAAAATATTTTCTCATTGCTTTTGCCGACGCGCACAAAGAGCGTACTCGCGTTCTTGTTTGCCGCGCTCGTTCTGGTATGCCACGGACAGACAATGGAAGAAACCCGGTATCTGGCGCTCGGTGATTCATTCACAATCGGCACCGGAACGACACCGGAGCGTTCCTTTCCTGCGATGCTGGTAGCGCAATGGAAGCACACCCGACGCAAAGTCGCGCTCACGAATCCCGCGGTCAATGGTTACACCACCGACGATCTCATCGCTCGCGAATTGCCGCTTCTTTCGGACGTGAAGCCTGCGCTCGTTACGATCTTGATCGGCGCCAACGATATTGTGCGCGATGCGAGTGTAGGGCGCTATCGATCGCAACTGAAAACGATCTATGCTGCCTTGCGCGACGCCGGTGTTTCTGCTTCTGCTTTGGTTGCGCTTCCTCAACCGGACTGGTCGCTTTCGCCAGCTGCGACGGAGTTTGGCCGGCCTGCCGATCTGCGCCGCACCATCGAGCACTTTAACGCGATCGCCCGGGAAGAGGCCGAGACTGCAGGCGGGCGTTACATCGATCTCTGGCCGCTCATGCGCCGGCAAGCCGAGGCGCACATGCTCGCCAGCGACGGATTGCATCCGTCAGCGAAAGCCTATGCCGAATGGGCCGTTGCCCTTCGAGATTTGCTTTAGGCGGCCGCGCTCTGGCGGACATGCGAACCTTGGTTATGCCTGCAAAATCCAAGAAACAACAGATGGCAGCTGGCGCGGCGCTGGCCGCGAAACGTGGCGAGCGTTCACGCTCTTCCCTGAAAGGCGCATCCAAACAAATGGTCAAATCGATGAGCCAAAAGCAGCTCGAAGATTTCGCGAAGACCAGGCGCAAGAACCTTCCCCTAAAAAAAGCGAAACGGCGATCCCAACCCGAGTTCAAAATCCGGCCGCGACCGCAAGACCAGCATGGGGAAAAGTAAGGACCGCTAAGCACGACTCGCCATGTCAATTCGTCGAGCTCTTTCTTCAGTGGTCGCCAGTGATTTCTGTCGGCAATGCTTGCGTTTGAAGCAAACGGTTGCATTCGATCACTTGTCTGCCTCACTACGCTGATGAAGAAAAGTTCTGTGTGGGCGATGGCAGCTGTTATTCTTGCTGGATTGCTCTTCGTCAATGCAATGCAGGCGAAGCGCGCCAGTGCGAAGCCATCGCCTGCGGACCAGTCTCCGGCGGACCGGGAGCGTTTCCTCCGGCTCCAGCTTTTTCTCGATGCGTCCGACTTCAAGCCGGGCGTGATCGATGGCCGTTGGGGTGAGTTCACGCGCAAGGCGCTGGCACGCTACGAAGTTGCGCAGGGCAACCCGGCGCCGGTTTTTGGCGAGCAGCCACCAACCGACTTCGATGTGGCGCTCGATAACGCAAAGCAGTTGCTGATTGCATATCGGCTTACTGCCGATGACGAAAAAAACATTGGTCTTATTCCGAAGAGCCACGCCGAACAAACGAAGATACCGTGGCTGCCATTCGAATCTGCGCTCGATCTGGTGGCGTCAAAGTTCCACGCCACGCGCGATTTGTTGAGAGCGATCAATCCCGGAGTGGACTGGGGCAACTTGCATCCGGGCGCTGAAGTGCAGGTGCCGGATGTCGCGCACCCGTTCGATGTTCAGGAGGCGATCGATTTCAAAAAGCAAACCGAACAGGCTGAGAAAGCGAACGCGATTCCGCTGGAAAAGGACAAGCCGGAAGCGGAGCAGCTTTCCCTCCATGTGAATGTGGCCGAAGAAATGATGGACGTCATGCGGGGCGGAAAACTCGTCGGAACCTATCCGATTACCCCCGGCTCAAAATCTCTCCCCGCGCCGATCGGCGAATGGTTCGTGAAAGGGATCGACTGGATGCCCACTTTTCGCTGGGACGATGCGATGCTGAAGCGTGGTGAGCGCACCGCAAACGCGCATATGTTACCGCCGGGTCCAAACAATCCAGTCGGTATCGTCTGGATGGAATTAAATCACAAAGGCAGCGGTCTTCATGGCACCGCCGAGCCGGAAACGATTGGTCGCGCCACCAGTCACGGTTGCATCCGGCTCGCGAACTGGGACGCGCTTGATCTCGGCAAAAAAATCCGGCCGGGCATCCACGTCACCATTCGTTAGGCAATCGAATTTGTAGGCAAAACGGTCCGCCCAGGTCAGGCGAGACGCCTGACTTCCAATGGAGAGCCACCCATGCTTGGCGCAGGGGGGAACCCAATTGTAATTACGGCGTCGGCGTGGTGGCCGGCTTTTCGACGATGATCGAGACGCGCCGATTCTTGGCGCGGCCCACCGGATCGTCAGTTCCATCGGGCGCGGTGTTCGGTGCCACAGGATTATCCTCGCCCAAACCTTTCGCGGAAATGTTGGTCGCCGAGACTCCGCCATTCTTCACGAGCCAATCTTTCACTGCCGTGGCGCGTTCGCGGGAGAGTTGCAGGTTAAATGATTTTCCACCTTTCGAATCGGTGAAGCCTTCCACGGTGACCATGCTCTCCGGAAATTGAGAGAGGACGACGCCGACCTTTTTGAGCGCTTCCTCCGCAGCCGGCTTTAATGTCGCCTTGTCGTAATCGAAGAGCACATCGCCCGAAAGATTCATGCTCAGAGATTTGCCTGTATCCTGGTATTGCAGCTCCAGTTTCGCCTTCTCCAAGTCGATCTGTTTCTGTTGGAGCTCCATGCTCTTTTTGTCCAGCTCGATCCTTTGCTTCTCGAGATCGGCCTCCTTTTTCTGAATGGCCTTGTCGGTCGTCGTTTCCTGGGCGGAACTCAACACTGCGGCGGCTGTAAGACACAGCCCGCAAAGAACGAAAATTTTCCTGGTTGAATAGAGTGAAGTCTTCATCATTCTCAATTCGTTTCTCGACCAAATTGTGACTGCTTCTGCGTCAGGGGCGAGGGCTGCCCGTCACCTGACCTCAACTCTCAAGGCCAAGCAGTTTCAGGACGATGACAATCACGACGATGTCTCCGATGATGTACAAGATGTTTCTGTCCATGTTGGGCTGGTGATAACAGGGGCGGGCATGGCAGCGGCCAGTCCTTTCTCGCCACAGTGCGCGTTCGTATTTGCGGCGTCCCGGTTGCTTCTGAGCGATCTGCTACAAAAAGAGAGCCGGCATTGCCAATGCCGGCTCACGTGAATCAGTTTCGCTCGCGGCCATCTTCACGGTCGCGATCGATTCGTGCTGAAAAAGGCTAGCTCTTCTTTTCCCCTTCTTTCATTTCGCCCTTCTTCATCTTGCCGCTCATATACATCATGTCGCCGTCCTTCATCATCATCTTTTCGCCATCTTTTTTGACGACGGTGCCATCGGTCATGACTTTGGTGCCATCTTTCATGGTCATATCTTTTTCCATGGCCATTTCCTTGCCGTCCTTCATCATCATCATTTTGCCGTCCTTCATATGGACGCAATCCTTCATCTTATCGCCGGCGAAACCGGTGCTGATGAACGAGAGGCCGATCACTGCAACTACGAGGGTTTTAATCAATGTTTTCATAGGTATTTCTAAGTTGGTGGTTGGTTGCGGTTCGAATAGTGCGGGCCGTTTTACCTGCGATCCGG
>JBDUDH010000010.1:0-5758 GCA_040003015.1 Verrucomicrobiota bacterium
AGCTGGAAAGTGACATGCAAGGGCGCGCTGTAAGTCTGACCTTCGCGTTGCGCTTCGCGCGCGGTTAACTTCGGTTCGCCGATGTCGTAATGACTGAAGTCGAGGACCGCTTTTTCGTCGTAGCTCTCGATTGGAAAAACTTCCTTGAAAACCGCCTGCAATCCGGACATTTTCCGTTTCGCGGCCGGGACGTCTTTCTGCAAGAAATCGACGTAAGAGTTCAGTTGAACCTCGATCAGATTCGGGGGCTCGATGCCTTCCTTGATGGTTCCGAAGTAGATACGTTCTGACATAACTAATCACCAATCTCCAAAGGTTGACCCTCAACCGGCTGGGGGAGAAAAGCCGTGAGGAATGAATTTTACCGTCTCAAACCGGACGCGCGGGACAGAAAAATGGCATCAAAACAGCGGGGTGTCAAATAGACCTCCACCGTTTTGTTGCCGATCCTTCTTTTTCTGCTACAGGAGCAAAGTTAAAAATAAGTCGGACTACTTCTAACGAAGAGCCATTATCCACATCCGCCAGAAAAGCACAAGCACTTTTTCAAGCCCGTGCCTCCGTCGGATGGAAATTACTTGATTTCGACCTTGGCGCCCGCCGCTTCGACCTTTTTCTTGATCTCATCGGCTTCTTCCTTGGTCACGCCTTCCTTGATTGTTTTGGGTGCTCCCTCGACAAGCGCCTTGGCTTCGGCCAGACCCAGGCCGGGAACTGCGGCACGAACTTCCTTGATCACGCCGATTTTGTTCGCACCCATTTCTTTCAAGATGACTTCGAAAGTAGTTTTTTCCTCAACCGCTTCTGCCGGGGCCGCACCACTACCCGCCGCCGGCGCTGCCGCCATTGCCACCGGAGCCGCCGCGCTCACACCCCATTTTTCTTCGAGTTGCTTCACTAATCCAGCAATCTCGAGAACGGTCAGGCCGCTGAGTTGGTCCACTAATGCGTTTGTATCTGCCATATTATTTTCCTCCAAATGCCGTCCGCGGAAGCTTCCGCGAAATTAAAGCCGATAGCCATCGGCTCGGACGGTTTTGTTTTTGTTGCTCGCCCCGCCGATCACGACGAAGCGAAATTTTCTATGCCGCAGCCTCCGCCGGTTTTTCTTCCTTCCGGGCTTTGGCGTTCAACAGTCGCGCTAATGCAGAACCGGGCTCATTGAGCAGGCGCACCAGTTTTGTCGCTGGCGAAAGTAACAGCCCGAGCAGTCGCGCTTGCAGTGCTTCACGCGGGGGCAATTCCGCCAGCAATTCGACTTCCGACGTCGACAAAATGTTGCGATCGACCAGGCCGATTTTCAGCGCGGCGATCTTAAACTCGGCCGTAAAGGCTTTCAGGATTTTCGCTACCGGCGCGACATCCTTTTCACCAGTGACCACGGCTGTTTGGCCGATGAGCTTGTCGGCGACCTCAGGCAATCCACTCGCCGCCATCGCGCGCTTCAAGAAACTGTTCTTGACCACTCGCACTTTGGCGCCGGCGGGAGCGAGACGATTCCGCAACTCATCGAACTGATCGACTTTCATGTGCTGATAATCCGTCACCAGCAGGAAGGGCGACTGATTTAATTTTGCCGAAAGCTCGGAAACAATATTGGCTTTTTCTGGTCTCATAACTCGGGCCGCAAATTAGATGCTCAGGAATGGCGCAGCGTCAATCTGGACGCCTGGTGACATGGTCGCGCTCAAAGTCAAACCTTCGACGAAACGACCTTTCGCCGTTGCCGGCCGCGCACGTACCACCGCTTCGATTACTGCCGTTCCGTTCTCAACCAGCGCGCTTTCTGCAAAGGAAAATTTCCCGACCGGCACTGCGACGTTGCCATTCTTGTCGAGCTTGAATTCGACGCGACCAGCTTTTACTTCCCCAACGGCTTTTGCTGTGTCGTCGGTGACGGTCCCGGTTTTCGGGTTGGGCATCAGACCGCGCGGACCAAGCACCTTGCCCAGCTTGCGCACTTCCGCCATCGCCGCCGGTGTCGCAATCGCCACGTCAAAATCTTGAAAACCCTCCTGGCATTTCTGGATCATGTCCTTAAACCCGACAAATTCCGCTCCCGCCTCCTTGGCCGCTTTCGCTGCCTGACCTTCCGCAAAAACTAGCACGCGCACCTGTTTCCCACTTCCATGCGGAAGCGGACAAGTGCCGCGCACCATTTGGTCCGATTGTTTCGGATCAACGCCCAGGCGAAAAGAGACCGTGACGGTTTGATCAAACTTGGTCGGCGGCAATTTCTTAATCGTCGCGACTGCGTCCGACAGGCTGTAAGCTTTGGTGCGATCCACCAACTCGGCGGCGGCGCGATAACGTTTGCTGCGATTTTTTTGCATGGATAGTTGCAGTCCGACCGAGCTTTTGCTCTCCTGCGCTTTGACGGAACGCGAACGGTAGCGGAGCAATTGGCGTTGTCAAAAAAGGATTTGTGCTCGTCGAATCTCGATCAAGCCCTGGACAAAACAGCTTTTCACTCCAACGAATGGTTCTCGCCCAGAATTCGTTCCTCCGCGTCGGGTTATTAAGTTTTGATCCTTGCGGAATTTTTTCGCGAATGAGCAGGCGAGCGTCCCGACGCGCATTATCCAGCGCGCAAGACATCGCTGCGTTTAAGGCGCCCGTGCGTGGCGCGATGGCGGGAGAGCGACGAGTACCCCAGCGAGCAAAAAAATGATTGCCGCTGAGAGCAGGCAGTACCGGCAGAACGCGTGCAATAGAAATGCTTGCACAAACAGCAGCCAGAGCGTCATGCCGAACATCGCCCACACAATCAGAGCAAAAAATATTCGTGCCCGCGCGTAGCCGAAAACTGCGAACGTTGCGAAACCAAAGGCGGAGAAATATGCCAAACTCCCGAAAGCCGCGAGCGGGATCCCGGCGATTCGGGCATACACACTAGCCAGGACGTCGGAACAACTCGCAGATCCGCCGCACACGATGGTCTCGCCAGTCAGGGCCTGCACCGTCAGATAAGTCGCGTCCGCGAGTCCGGCCAATGAGAGGAGTGCCGCGACCGTATAGAGAAGAATTTGAGTGCGCGCTCGGGCCATTTTCGTTGGTTTTTCTGAGGAAGTTTTGCGTTTGCCGAGCAGTTGTTAGGGTAAAGGCGCTTTCATGGCTGCATCGATCGCCGCGCGCAGACCAGCCGGAGTGACAGAGGCCGCGGGCAGCGCGTGATTGTTAATAAATACGGTGGGCGTGCGGGTGACGCCGAGGGAGGCACCGCGCTGCCGATCAGCAGCAACTCGCTGTCTGACCTGCTCGCTTCCCATATCTTTTTTGAAACGATCGATGTCCAGCCCAAGTATTCCCGCATAAGTGTTGAACGATAACCGAACGTCGGCGGCGTTACTCCAGATGGATTGCCCTCGATAAAGCAGGTCGTGCATTTCCCAAAAACGGCCTTGCAGGCCCGCCGCTTCCGAGGCAAATGCCGCTTCGCGTGCGCGCTGATGCGTCACCAGCGGAAAGTGACGAAAGATTAAACGCAAACGCGGCTGGTAATCCCGCAAAAGTTGGTCGATTGCACCAGCGAGGGTGCCGCAAGGCGGACACTGCAAGTCGCCGAATTCTTCGAGTGTAACCGGTGCGTCGAGCCGGCCGCGAACATGCATCGGTTCGCCGCCGGGCAATCCGGATACGATGTAATTTTTCGGAGCCGTACGCATCGAAAGCCGCTTTGCGCGATAGAGCATCGCTCCGCTGCCAATCGTAAGTAATCCCACGGCAGTAACAATAATGAAGGGAAGATATCGTCTCATGAAACAAACGTGGATGACGAAAAATTAGTATCTCCTTACATGAAGAAAGAGGGGCGCAAGGGGAGTTGTATTGCCGCCTCAAACATCACAACAGCATGTAAATCTCTTATCAAACAATTCGCCCGCGAATTTTCGTGCCCGTCCCAGGATTGAGAACGCATCGCTCGATGCTACGATGTGGTTTCTCGGCTCTTGCTCTTACGGTTTCGCGTTCTTCACGACCTTTCCTTCCTTCATCACAAAGAAGACGCGCTCCGTCGCCGTGATATCAGCAGTCGGGTCGCCAGCCATCGCGATCACGTCAGCGAACTTTCCTTTTTCCAGCGTGCCGGTTTTGTCCGCGATCCCGAGCAGCTCGGCGTCATTACCAGTCGCCGTCCGCAGCGCATCGATCGGCGGCATTCCCAAATCCGCCATCAGCTTGAATTCCTTCGCGTTTTGGCCATGCGGAAAAACCGCTGCGTCTGTGCCGAAGGAAATTTTCACTCCCATTTTCACCGCATTGCGAAACATGTCCGAGCGGGCTGCGGCCGCCGCCTTTGCTTTTGTTTGCACCGCCGCCGGATAAGTCCCGATTTTCCCCATGATGTATTCCGTCGCCATCAGTGTTGGCGTCAAAAACGTCCCTTTGTTTTTCATCAGCGTGAGCGTCTCCGGTTTCAAAAATGAGCCGTGCTCGATCGAATCCACGCCCGCAGCGATCGCTTCGCGCGCGGCTTGATCGCCGTGACAATGGACGGCGATTTTTTTGCGAAGCCGATGCGATTCATCCACCAGCGCCGCCATCTCCGGCGGTGTGTACTGCGGCGTATCCACTTCGTCCGCCAACGAAAATACGCCGCCAGAAACCGCCGCCTTGATCACGTCGGCGCCGTTTTTGACTTCGTTGCGCACGGCTTTGCGAATCTCATCCGGACCATCGGCAATGCCGTCGGTCCAATCGGGGTCGCGGCCGAAGAGCATATCGCGGAACCCGCTCATCGGGTCGAAGTGACCGCCGGTGGCGCCGATCCCATGGGTCGCGACGAGCATGCGCGGGCCGACGACAATGCCGCGATTGATCGCGTTGCGCAGCGATACATCCATGAAGTCGTGGCTATTCGTCGAACGGCTGCCGACATCACGCACCGTAGTGAATCCGGCCTCGATCGTCGCACGGGCATTGGGCACACAATCAAGCGCTTGTTCTGAAATATTTTTGTCCAGCTCCTGTAACCGGCGTTCGTTGTAGCTTCCCGAGTAATCAAGCGTGAGATGCGTATGCGCGTCCATAAAACCGGGCGTGAGCGTCGCGTCGCCCAGATCGATGACTTGCGCATCAGTCGGAATAGAAAGATTGCTGCCGACATCCCTGATTTTTCCATCCGCCACGATCACGACGCCGTTCGTGACGAGTGTTTTCGATTTACCATCAAACATGCGCGCGGCTTTCAACGCGATAACGCCGTTTGGAATGTCGGCCGCATCAGCAGAAACCGCGACCCATGCAACCGCGAATAGCCCCAGCGCCATCGCACCCCGAGTACGGCGCGCTGTAGAAAAAAACTTAAACATGCCTGCGGATATTCAATTCCGCGGCCCAAAGCAAGATCGCAGCGCACACCTATCAGATCGGCAAAACTCCAGATCACAAAGTTTCTCGCCGAAGCCGCGCATGCAGCAGGGAGAAAAAAGCTCCGCGCCTTCCACGATTTCGTCTGCAAAAACGGCAACGTGTCGATTGCGCTTCAACGCTGGGAATACTGGGGCGCGACCGACGAGCAACGTGACGTTGCATCCACCAGATAAAACGTAAAGGTAACAAAAGGACAAGGATTCCCAATGCCGAAAGCCTTACCTAAGAAACAAGATGTCCTTGATGCAATCCGATCAGCGGCGCGAAAACTCAGTCATCCACCATCGCGCGCTGAATTTAAGATAAGGTCAGGAATGTCCGAATACCAAATTTTGCGTCACTTTCCAAGTTGGCGAGAAGCAGTCAGAGCCGCAGGACTCGAACC
>JBDUDH010000146.1:0-19295 GCA_040003015.1 Verrucomicrobiota bacterium
TGAATGGATTCCGCTGTTTCTAAAATAGCGGGACCTCCTGGTTTACGGATTTTTTTTGGAACAACTCGCGATCGATTCCTTGCCGGAATGGTTGCAGAAGAATTTCACGGCCAGGCGAGAACAGATCGAAGCCGATCGGCCGATTGCGGATATTTCTGCAGCCCGGTAGGCTGGCGAAATGCATCATGGGCACGAACTGCTGGGCGACTCGAGGGCAATCTCCGATCCTGAACTACTCGGTCGCGCTCGTGTAGATACCCGGTTTTCGCCTTTGGTCTGGCTGAATCTTGTCTGTCTCGATGCGCCAATTGTCGCGGTCACGTGGCAGTGGCTGTTTGCGCGCAGCTTTCATATCTCGCTGACCATGCCCGCGCGCGTCGCTCTTTTTCTAATTGCTTGGTTTATCTATCTCGCTGATCGTTTCGTCGACACCTTGTCGCTCGCACGCGAAGATCCGAAATCGCTTCGACAGCAATTCTGTCAACGTCATCGCCTCGAATGGATGGCTTTGCTGGTGGCAACCGCGCTTTTTGATACCTGGCTCGTCTTGCGACATCTCGATACGCACACGTTTTTCGTAGGTCTGATTATCGGCGCACTTTCGCTTGTCTATCTCGCGACCAATTACTGGTTAGGTAAAATCTGGCGTATCATTTCCGCGAAGGAAATTTGCGTCGGTTCTTTATTCGCGATCGGCACACTCGCGGCGCTCATTCCGAAAGTTGAACACTGGTCGGCGTCCTTCGTCACAAGCTTTCTTCACTTCGCATTCCTTTGCTCATTGAACTGTATCAGCATCGCCGCCTGGGAACGCGAGCTCGACCAAGCGCAAGGCAAGAATTCCCTAGCGACCCGCTGGCCTAGGGTCGGTCGATATCTGAAGGCGAGCGCGCTGGTCCTCGCCGGCTCGTGCGTTGCCGTCGCGTTAATCACGCGATCGCAGGCTGGGCTGTGTCCTTGCATCGGCGCGAGCGCATCGCTCCTCGGCGGGCTCGATCTGATGCGCGACGTCATTCCGCCTAACGAACGCACCGCACTGGCCGATCTCGTCTTGCTAACGCCTTTGGTCATTTTTCTCTCGGACTTCGCAAGGTGAGCTTCGATCGCCTCTCATCTCATTACCAGTGGATCGAGGCAGTGGCGTTTGGTCGTGATCTTCAACGCGCCCGCTTGGCATTTCTGGAGGAACTCGATTCGCCGGGCTGTGCGCTGCTTGCAGGTGAGGGGAATGGGCGTTTCCTTGTTGAATTGGTGAAACATTTTCCCGGCTTGCCTGTTGATTGCATTGATGGAAGCCGTGGCATGCTGACCGTTGCGCAAAGGCGCGTGCAGACCAAAATGGCGAAATCGGCAGGGAACATTCGTTTTATTCAGGCTGCCATCGACTCTGTTCCGCTCAGCGAATCTCGATATGATTTGATCGTCACGCATTTCTTTCTGGATTGCTTTACACGGCCACAGTTAGAATCACTGGTCGCGAAGTTGGCGCGATCAGCCGCTCCGAATGCCACCTGGCTGATCGCCGATTTCTGTTATCCAAACTCGCACATCGGGCAATGGCGCGCCCGACTTTGGATCAATGCGATGTATCGATTCTTCCGCGCTGTGACCGAGATCAACGCGCAAATATTAATCGAGCCGACACCATTTTTACGCTTGGAGAATTTCGCATGCGCGCAACGTCAATTATTTAACCATGGCATGATCAAATCGGAAGTATGGAAGCATGTTTCATTGCCAATAAACTGTCCGCCGAAGGAGATTAATGCCGTCCTCGCGACTCGTTAGGCTGGCAGAGCTATCGAGTGTCAGCAGGCCGATAGATGGAAACAAATCCTCCAACGGTGACGAGATCCTTGATTTTCGCGGCGTCCCAGTTCGCCATCCGAATACAACCATGGCTGGCCGCGCGCCCAATTGTTTCCGGATTGTTCGTTCCGTGAATCCCGATTCCGGGTTTATTGAGTCCCATCCACAGGATTCCGACGGGATTATTTGGCCCGGGCGGGAGATTGAAAAAATTGCTCGTACGCACGCCATGATACAGAACACCCTCGTCATGCCGGAACCACGGCAAGGTGGCCGCACCGAGAATTTTCCACACGCCGATTGGCGCCGGCAAAGTGGTAGAGCCGGGTGTAATCGGAAATTCGCAAATCAGCTGGTTCCCGTCGTAAACCTCGAGGATCCGCTCGTGAGTGTTGATGAAAATCTTGCGGGTCGCGAAAGCAGGATTGGGAGGAACAAAGCCTTCGCCAAGTTTTTCGATCTGAAACGGAAGCACGTTAGGCACCGTCACGGAATCGCCCACTTTCAACTGATCAAGGTCTTTCCCGGGATTCAGCTTTCGCAAATAATCTTCGGCCGAATGATAACGTTCGGCGACAAATTCAAGGAGCGAACCGTAAGGCAGTGATTTTAATTGCGCCTGCTCCGATGGGTTATTCGCAACCGGTCCAACAAATTTTTCATCGTCGGGTCCGATCGTGTAAGTAGCATAAACTGTCGGGACCTGATCAAAGAGCCAGCTATCCACCGCGCCGGTCATGGGCATCAAGTGCGCGCGTTTGTAAGAGACGAGCGCTTTGCGAAAAAACTCGCCCATCTGTCCGTCGATCTTGCCAGGCCCGAAATCATTGTTATCCAAAAAAATTTGGAGCCGTGTGCTCGTTTCGACGTCGTAGTTAGGCAGTGCGACGAGGATGCGCGGTGTCGGTTTGGGCGTCGGGAGCGTAGTCGGTACTGGCTCAGATGTGCGAATCGGAATCGGCGATGGCGTCGGGGTGGAACGGCGGAGGGGCCACGGCTGTGCATCGGCCCCGGGAATGAGGACGAAGAGTGCGAGCAAAATGATGATCCGCGATTTCATTGGCGAACGTTATCGGCTGGCAAGCGGTGCGGCGCAACCGAAGTTCCGAATGAATCCTGACTAGTACTGTGTCGGAAGGAAGAACTGCCTCTGTACGAATTGCCTTCACGACCAATTTCACAATTGCGATCCTCCTATTAACTTTGCCTGCTTTCTTGCGAGCCGAAGAACAAGCACTCGTCCCGGTCAGGAGAAGGCGCCCTCGGATGGCTGCGGAGAGCGTGTGTTACGCTAACCAATCGATCAATCGGCGTGTGGCCGGTCAGCCGCGCCTAACGATTCGCGCCTTTCGGGAAAAGCACCTTATCGGGTGCGGCATTTAGCGCGGCCAGCAATTTCTTGATCAAGCGCGTTTTAATTCGTCCGGCTTCGCGTGGCGGAACGATGTAGCGCACGATCGCATCCAACCAGGTATTCTCGCTTATGCGGAAAATGACGCGAGGACGCTCGTTGACTTCGAGCTCGTCTACCGGTGTTTTCGCCAGCAGCTGACGAAAAACTTCCACGCGCTCAATCATGTCCTCACCGAGTTCTTCCTCGGTGATTTTTTGCATGGTTGCAGCGACAAACTCAAGGTCGCTGCCATAGGCAACGTTAAATTTGATTTCGTTCCAGATGTAAGGGAAAAGTGGCCACGAATAATTGTAAACCATCGTGTTAAGCACTTTCGAATTCGGGAACTTGATCACGCGGCCGCTCGGATGATCGGTGGAAAGATATTGTCCGCCGAATTCCCAGAGCGTGGTGTCGATGTAACTGACGTCGATCACATCGCCGGTGGCGTCGTCGATCTTAATGCGATCGCCGACGCGGTACGGCCGCCTAACGAGTATGTAAATCCATCCGATGAAACTGGTCATCGGCGTTTGCACGGAAAGGCCAATGATGATCGATCCAATGCCTAGCGCAGTGAGGGCCGCGTACCAATTCACAAAGATGATCGAGACAGCGATGAGCACGGCGACCAATCCCACGATGAGGTGCTCGATGCGTTTGAGAGTAAAACGTGTGGACGAATCAGCCACCCGTCCGATGGCATAAACGGCGATGGCCTTTGCGATCGCCAGGAGAATCACAATCAGAACTGCTCCGCGCAGGATTCTGTGAATGAGATCCACTTGTGCTGAAGGAAGCGGAATGAATTTCGAACCGACGGCGTAGTAAAGGACGCCGCAACCAATCAAGACCAGGACGTGGGTGACAAACCAGAATTTATCCCTGGCCTGCGCTTTAACCTTTACCTTGGCCCCGGTGGTTTGATCCAGGGCCTGGCGCACATCTTCGCGCTTTGAGATTTCTTCAGCGGTTTCCGCCATGGTCGTTATAAGTTATCTTATAAAGAGCATTGTCATGCTGAGCGTGGCAAAGAACCTCTCAATCTACCTTGTCTTTGTTCGTGAGGTCCCTCGCAGCGCATTCATGACGGCCTCTAGTGATTAATCGAAACTCCATCCACTGATGAGCGTCATCATTTCAAAGGGCGATCCACCGCGCCGTTAGCCCTGGTCGCTTGTTTTCACCCAGCAGCGCAAAACTTCTGCGACGCTCCAGGCTTGCGCGATGCAGCCGCCGGCGGTGTGTGGTTCGCGTGCGTCGAAAACTTCGCTGATCGTTCCGATGCCGTTTTCGTTCATACGCTCGGGGAAACGATCGAGAAATTTTCGCGCGCTCTGTTTGTCGTCCGGATGAAGTTTCAACCACGCATCAGTAAACGGACCGATCAACCACGCCCAAACCGTGCCCTGATGATACGCGCCGTCACGCGAGCGCAGGTCGCCAGAATAAATCGGTTTGTATTCCGGATCATCGGGTGAGAGCGAGCGCAGACCGACTGGCGTCAGCAATTTTTCCTCCACAACATCGAGGACCGGCGCCCAGCGTTCTTGATCCAGAACAGGATGATGGAGAGAAATAGCGAAAATCTGATTTGGCCGGCATGACGAATTGCTGCTCGCGCCGCCATCAACATCGACAACGTCGTAGAGGTAACCGCCTTCCCCGAACCAGAAACGATCGTTAAATGCGGCGCGCGTGCGTTTCGCATGATCTTCGTAACATTGCGCGGATTCCGCGTCGTCACTTTCGCGCAACCAATTGGCGAGCAACCGGAGCGCATTGTACCAGAGCGCGTTGATCTCAACGGCTTTGCCGCGCCGCGGGGTGACAACCCAATTGCCCATCTTCGCGTCCATCCATGTGAGCTGGTAACCCTCTTGCCCTTGTACGAGCAGGCCGTCGTTTGGATCGACATGAATGTCAAACTTGGTGCCACGCAAATGATGCTCGGCGATGTCCTTTAGGACCGGCAACAGCGCGTGAAGCGTGTTGCGGTCGATAGTGCGCTTGAGATAACGATCGAGCGCATGAAAAAACCAAAGTGTCGCGTCCGCTGTATGGTAAAGCCCTTGTTTCTTCCCCTCGGGGAACATGTTTGGAATGAGGCCGTCGCGGACGTACTGCGCGAACGTGCGCAGAATGTAACCAGCCTCGAGTGCGCGGCCGGTAATCAAGGTCAGCCCTTCGAGACTGATCATGGTGTCGCGGCCCCAATCGGTGAACCAATGGTATCCCGCGATCACAGTGCGCACTTCGTCGCCGGCGGCATGCGCGCGCGCCGCTTCTTCGGCGCGACCGGCTGGTGTGATGACAAATTGGTCGGCCGCGAAGACCAATTCGGCCCCAAGTCCGTCGCGCGCTTCCGGAACCGCGTCGTGCAGCAAACGGGCACGACGTTCGCCTTCCGAAGCGAGCGCTTCCGCCGGACTCAAGACTTCGATGATGTCCCATTTTTCCGTTGACCCGAGCAACGTCGCGGAGTCGCGGTCGCGAAGATCAACATGAAAAAATCCAGGGCTCCATAATTCGCCTTCGTAGGCGTAGCCGCGGCTCTGTTCGCTACGATAAACAAGCTGATGGATTTTTGATGCGGCGATTGTGAATGCAGCGTCGCCGCCGTCTAATTTCATCCGCAACGGCGGCATTCCCCGGCGATCGGAAGCGACCTCGTAACGGTCTCCGAACGCGCTCAATTTATAGGACGAAGGCAGCGATTTGTTGACCGGCGTTTCGTGGGGACGAAAATGAAACGCGGGACGCAATTCCAAACGTGGTCGATTTGTTCCCTCAAAAATGTGATAAGTGACGTGCACCGTGTTTTGCAAATGCGGAAGCAAGACGCGTTTCTCGAGCACGAGGTCGCGGATTCGATAGGTCCAAACGGGAAGACCATCTTCAAGTCGAAATTCACGTAAACAAGCCGCGCTCTGAAGATCGACACGGCCACCGGTATGTTCCGACGCGCCGAGTGAAACGATATCGCCGTCACTGAAGCGAAGAATTTCTGCAACGTGACTCCACATCACCATTCGCCCGAGCGGCGCGGGCAACGCCGCGATGAGGAGCCCGTGGTAGCGCCGCGTAATCGCGCCGGAAACGGTTCCCGAGGCGTAACCGCCGAGGCCGTTGGTGACCAGCCATTCGCGATTCAATAAAAGTTCGCGCGAGGTTTGCGCGCCGTCCCACGGCATGGTGCGAACGACGGTGGGCTTGCTTTGCGTTTTTCGGCTCATCGAGTTTTTTGCCGGCACCGTGCTGCACTATTGTTTTTTTGGCTTTCGTCGGGGAGCTGTCTCGGGCACCGGGTGGAGCGCGACCGCCGCTTCTGCCGGGAGCAGCCAGCGTTCTTCCGACACGACCTCTGCCGCTCCTATACCGCCATAACGAGGCGATTCGGTTGTCCACAGTATTTGCCAGCGAAATCCAAGTGGTGGTGCGAGCAAGGGCTCGGGCGCAGGCTCGAAGGGGAAAAGCTTACCAAGATTGATCGCGAGAAGACGATCGTCACCGTCTGTTCCGAAATAACGAAGAACAAAGCTCGCAGCTCCGAGCACCGCGCCATCCAAACCGCGCAGTTTTTGTTCGGAAAAACGCGCGTCCTCACGACGAAGCCGGAGCAAATCGGAATGCAGATCGTAAAACTGCTTGTTTTTTTCCCGCTCGGAAAAATCGAGTTTGCAGCGCGAAAAAACCTCTGGATCGGATGGAACGGGAAGCTGCTTTTGAATTTCTTCGCCGGCCATTGATGGAAACTGCGTCAGAAATTTGAAACGTCCCTTACGAATCTTTTCTCGCAGATCTCCGGTCATATCGGTGAAGTAAACGAATGGACTCGATGCGCCGAACTCCTGCCCCTGAAAAAGCATCGGGGTCCAAGGGCCGAGCAAGAGCAGCGCGGTCAGCGCCCGATATCGCCCAGGCGAAGTTTGAAAGCGCACGCGTTCGCCGAAAGCGGAATTGGATACCTGATCATGGTTCTCGAGAAATCCGACAAACGCTTGCGGACCAACTCCGAAGGTCGGCATTCCGCGCGGCGCTTCCTGCCAACAGTAAGGCTGGCCTTGATATAGATATCCGTACTTCGCGGCGGAGATAAATTCCTGCGGCGATCCCTGGTAATCAGTGTAGTAGGCTTCGCTGCGGCCGGTCAGCGCCACGATCGCACTGTGATGCAGGTCGTCATTCCACAGCCCGTCGAGATCGTCCCCGCCTTCGCTTCGTGGTCGGACAAGTTTCGTTTCCTGCGTTTCGTTTTCCGCGATCAGAATGATCGAACGTTCTCCCGCAGCCGCGCGTGCGGCGCGTCCGATCGCTCCGACGATGTATTCGTCTGATTGATCAATAATGCTTTGGGTGGCGTCAAAGCGGAATCCGTCAAAGTGAAACTCATCGATCCAGTATCGGCCGTTCGTGATAAAAAATTCGCGCACGGCGCCGGAATTTTGCCCGTCAAAATTCAGTGAGTCGCCCCAGTCGTTCTCGTGCCGATCGGTAAAGTAATCGTCGGAAAAGACGCGAAGATAATTTCCTTCCGGTCCGAGATGATTATAAACCACGTCGAGAATTACACCCAGGCCTAACGAGTGCGCCTCATCGACAAAAGCGCGCAAATCATCCGGCGTTCCGTAGAGCCGTGTTGGCGCAAAGAGATCGACGCCGTCATAGCCCCAGCCGAATTCCCCCGCGAAGTCCGCGATCGGCATCACCTCGATCACGGTGATTCCTATGCGAGCGAGCTCGGGCAATTGCTTTGCCGCCGCGGCCCAGGTGCCTTCGGCGGTAAATGTGCCGATATGCATTTCGTAAATTATCTGGCCTGGCAGTTCGACGCCCTTCCATTCCTGATCCGTCCAACGAAACTGAAAAGGATCAACCACGCACGACGATCTATGCGGTCCCGCCGGTTGAAACCGCGAGGCCGGATCGGGATGAAACGTTTTAGCTTCATTAACTCGAAGCCGATAGAGCGAGCCGACGCCAGTTTCCAGAGTACCGGAAAAATAACCGTTCGCTTCTGGCTCGAGCGGCAAAAATGTTCGTTCGATATTTTCGTCGGCGCTTATTTCGAGGACAACATCCAGTCGCTTCGCTTTCGGCGCCCAGACGCGAAAATGGGTTCGGTTTTGATCGATTAATTCTGCGCCGATGGGATAACGGCGTCTAAATGGTGATGCGGTCACGCGATGGTTTCTCGCTGATGATGTTCGCTGCGGCTGTCAAACCGGGCGGCTCGTTCTTTATCTCGCTCAGCAGGAATAGAATTTAAGTTTCCGTATCTTAAAAGCACTGAGTAAAGATGAAACAGTGAATTTATGGCCGGATTGATTGCACGTTACACGCATTGGCTGCACACCCAATGGCCCGCCGGCACGGTCGAGAAGTTGCCGGATTCTGGAGAAAACGGCATGACCGCTTTGCCGGGAGTGCGGATCGTCGGCGATTTGACCGGCATTCCGCTGCTGAAATTCTCATCCGATACCGGCGCGCGTGCTGTTCGCGCGATTTTGCAGGAGCCCGATTTTCAAGGATCGCGAAACGGAACTGCCGAGATGCTTGACCTCGCAATTATTGGCGCAGGCGTGTCTGGAATTTCCGCGGCAATCGAAGCCAAGAAGGCCGAACTGCGCTACCAAATCTTTGAAGCGACGCAGGTTTTTTCCACGGTCGCGAATTTTCCCAGAGCAAAGCCGATCTACACCTATCCGACGGAAATGCGGCTCGAAGGCGGTCTGCAATTCAAGGCGGAGGTAAAGGAAGATTTGCTCGCCGAAATGGAGGAGCAGCGGCGGGCCGCCGG
The DNA here is from genome assembly GCA_040003015.1 of Verrucomicrobiota bacterium. GTDB lineage: Bacteria > Verrucomicrobiota > Verrucomicrobiia > Chthoniobacterales > UBA10450 > JBDUDH01. The sequence goes on from JBDUDH010000146.1 coordinate 9,003, forward strand.
CATCGAAGTTACCAACGGGCGGATCGAGCGTATCGAACGCAAGGGTGGCGAGCTACTTTTGCACCATGGCGATAAGGAAAAAACTGTAACGCGTGCGCGCCGCGTTATCGTCGCCATCGGCCGCAGTGGAAATCACCGCAAGCTCGGTTGTCCGGGGGAGGATTCCGAAAAAGTTTACAACCGTCTTTATGATCCGAAGGATTTCAGCGGTAAAAACGTCCTGGTGGTGGGCGGCGGCGACAGCGCACTGGAATCCGCGATCGCGCTCGCCGGCTGCGGCGCGCATGTGACGGTTAGTTATCGCAAACCGGAGTTCGCCCGGCCCAAGCCGGAGAACATCGAAAAACTCAAAGCGCTCGAAAGCGATCCGATGGCCGATGTTCAGGTCGAGAGGCCGACCTCGGAACGCGTCACCACTGCGCTGACCAGCAAAATGGTTCGGAGCACGCCGGCCGGGTCGATCACGCTCGCGCTGGCGACGCAGCCGTTGAAGATCGAGGCGGATAAAGTCACCTTGAAGAATGCGGACGGTAGCCTGACGACACTGCCTAACGACGTTGTTTTCTCAATGATCGGACGCGAGGCGCCACTCGATTTTTTCCGCCGTTCGGACATTCATGTGCGCGGTGACTGGCGCGCCAGCACGTGGATCGGTTGCATCGGGTTCGTCCTCTTCTGCGTGCTGCTTTACCACTGGAAATCGAACCATCCAAATGAATTTCCAGTGCAGAAATATTTTGCCGAACATCAGTGGTTCCCGGCAAAAGCGCCGGCCATTCTGGATGCCGCCGGAGGCAAGATCGCCGAGTGGTCGAATCGCGAAGGCAATCTGCTTTTCACGATCAAGAAAGGTCTCGGCAACCCGGCGTTTTATTACACGCTGGCTTATTGCACGTGCGTCGCCGTCTTCGGCATTCGCCGAATCAAACGCCGCCGCACGCCCTACGTCACCGTGCAAACCATCGTCCTCATCTGCTCGCAATGCATTCCGCTTTTCATTTTGCCGGAGATCATTCTCCCATGGATGGGCCGCAACGGCTGGTTTGAAGTGCACAGTCCTCTGCGCTGGCTGGCTGATAACTTGTTCGAAACCTACGACGGCTCGTTAGGCCATGAGCGTGCATACTGGCGGGCCTATGGTTTCATTCTCGCCTGGCCGCTGAATGTTTATAACGTTTTCACGCCGCATCCGATGTGGCTCTGGCTCGGTATTTCGTTCGTGCAAACTTTCGTCGTTATTCCGTTGATCATTTTCCGCTGGGGCAAGGGCGCCTACTGCGGCTGGATTTGCTCTTGCGGCGCACTCGCCGAAACGATGGGTGATACGCAACGCGCGAAGATGCCGCACGGACCGTTCTGGAATCGGGTCAACATGGTTGGCCAGGTCGCACTCGCCTTTGCCGTCGCCATCCTGGGGCTGCGCATTGCGGGCTGGGCTCTGGGCGAAAACTCGTGGGCGGCGCATTGGTTCAAGGAACTTTTCGAGGGAATTCCGTTTTTGAATTATTCCTGGAGCGTCGACATTTTCATGGGCGGCATTCTCGGCGTTGGACTTTATTTCTGGTTCAGCGGTCGCGTCTGGTGCCGGTTTGCCTGTCCGCTGGCAGCGCTCATGCACATCTATACGCGATTCTCGCGCTTCAGGATTTTTCCCGAAAAATCAAAATGCATTTCCTGCAACGTCTGTACTTCGGTCTGTCATCAAGGGATCGATATCATGAATTTTGCTAACAAAGGCCTTCCCATGCAGGATCCGGAGTGCGTACGCTGCTCCGCTTGCGTGCAACAGTGCCCGACCGGCGTGCTTGCGTTCGGACATTACGGCCGCGGACGTCGGATTGTTCTCGATACCATTCCAGCATCGCCCGTGCGAATGCGCGAGGGCGCGCCTGCACATTGAACTCCCACGGAGAATGAAAGCCGTCGCGGATTCAGGTCGTCGAGCATCCACTGGTCGCGACAAAGCTTTCGCCCTTACGCTCAAAATCGCCAGTCTTGGCTTACTTGAAGGCTTGATTCCGGTAAGAGGAATGATTCAAATCGCGTGATGAACGGAAACGAATCGAAGATAGAGATTTTTGCGCCATTCAACGCAGCATTGGAACTGACGAAGAGAATTCTGTTTCAGCCCTTTGATCTGAAGAAGTGGTGCGTCATCGGCTTCGCGGCGTTCCTGGCGCATCTTTCTGGCGGCGTCCATTCGAACGGTTTCAATCCGAATTGGCGGAATAAAGATTGGCATTGGCACGCCTGGTCAACGTCGCAGACAAACTTTGCGGGAGCTGATCACATACCGGTTTGGGCGATCCCCCTAATCATCGTGGGAGTCGCGATTGTGCTGGCCATCGTCTTTGTCTTGATGTGGATCGGCGCGCGAGGCCGTTTCATTTTTACAGACTGCATCGTCCGGAATCGGGCGGCGATCGTCACCCCGTGGCACGAATTTCAAAAAGAAGGAAACAGCTTTTTCCTCTTTACGCTTCTTATCGCGCTCGTGGTTATCGCGATCGTTGCGATGGCGTTATTACCGATGTTTCTTCCGGCAATTTTACACGGCGATCATTCACGTGTCGGCCTGGGGTTGACGATCGGTTTGGGTTTTTGGGCGTGCTTGATCCTACTTTTGGCTTTGGGCTGGGCGCTTGTTTCGCATTTGATGGTGCCGGTGATGTATCGCCGGCGTTGCCGCGCGGGCGAGGCTTTCAGCGCGGTGGTCTCTTTGATCTCCGCCAATCCCGGCCCGTTGATTTTATACTTCCTGTTTTTTTTCGTGCTCGCGTTGGCTAGCGCGATGATCGGTTGTGCTTCCGCATGCGTGACCTGTTGCATCACGGCCATTCCTTATGTTGGGACAGTGATACTGCTGCCCATTTTCGTCGCCTTAACGAGCTTCACGTTGTTTTTCCTCCGTCAGTTCGGGGACCAATACGATGTCTGGGCGGGTCTCGAAGCATCTTCGTTAACATCGGCAACTTCACCACTGCCCTCCGCGCCGCCCCCTCCTCCCACAGCTCCACCGCCGGGCTCGCCACCTCTCATGTAATGCGAACCCCCGATCAGCGATCGTTCGGTGCGCAAGATCGATGGACGCGCATGATTTTTCTCAGCGCGCTTGGCATTCTTGCGCTCTTGCTCCGTGGGTTTGAACCCGGATTGATCGCGAGCTGGGCGCCGTTTCGCACTTCGTGCGGTGCGATCACGGGCTTGCCTTGCCTGTTTTGCGGACTGACGCGCGCGCTTTATAATTTGCTGAACGGAGAGTTTGGGCGCGCACTCTATTTTAACTGGCTTGCGTTTCCGATCGCGGCCGGCGCGTTTTTTTTATTTGCGATGTCGGCCATGGAGCTGGCATTGGGTCGTCGATTCTTCGTCGTCCTTCCGGTCTTTCGCATGACGCCGCGCACAATTTCAATTGGTGCAACGATCCTGGTCTCACTCTGGATGCTGCAGGTTTATTTGGCCGTCTCACACAACAAACGCGAGCTGCTCAATCCAGCGGGACCGCTTTATACGTGGTTCGTGAAGTAATCCCCTGTTGATTACGGATTGGCCGGCGCGGCGGATGAGAAGGCCAAACAGGAGACGCAGATGTTTCAGCTGCTCCACCGGGGCCATTTCCAGCGGAAGATCAATTCGAAATGTACTTCCTCGACCGATTTCAATATGAACCAGCCTTTTACAAGCGCCTGATTCAGTTTTCTCGTTAGGCAGTCGAGGTCATCGACCAGAATTTTCGAAATGCATTCGGCCAGCTTCGATCCTGCACACTCTGCCGAGCGCGCTCACCCATCCGTGCGCGCAACTCCGCGTCGCAGGCAAGGGTTCGAATCGCGGCCGCGAAACTTTCGACATCGCGCGCCTTTGTGATAAGGCCATTTACACCGTCTTCCACCAGTTCCTGCGGCCCGCCGGCATCGGAAACGATTACCGGCAAACCGGCGGCTTGCGCTTCAATAATAACGTTACCAAAGGTGTCGGTGGTGCTTGGAAATGCAAACAGATCGGCCGAGGCATAAGCAGTCGCGAGTTCTACTCCCGACAGGTATCCGGTGAAGCATGCATCGGGAAGTTTTTTCGCGAGCGCCTTGCTATACGGTCCATGACCGACAACTGACAACTGCACCGGAACCCCGTCGTTCCGAAGCTTCTCGAAAGCCTGCGCCAGCACATCGAGGTCTTTCTCGCGAGAAATGCGTCCGACGTAAAGAAGACGCACATCGCTGCTGTTCGCGCCAAACTTTTGCCAGAAGTTTGGATCGCGCTGCGTCGGATGAAACAATTGCGTGTCCAGCCCGCGCGGCAAGATTTTGATTTTGGATGGTTCAATTCCGCGAGCGATCCAGCTTTGCCGATATTGCTCGGAGTTTACGAACAGCGTGTCGAGTTGCCCGTAGAACCAATGCATATAGCTCCAGGCGAGACTCTCCAGAAAACTATCCTCCGTCAGGATCCGAATGTACTGCGGGAAATCGGTGTGATAGATGCCGCTCGTTTGCAGGTTCAATATCTTCGCCGCGAGCAACGCGGTCAGCCCGATCGGTCCGGGCGTGCTGATGATCACTTCAGTAAATTTTTCTCTCTGGATGTAATCGAGCATCTGGAGAACCGGCGGGAAGCTCAGTTTTTGCAGTTCGTACTCCGGCAGCTCGAATTCGCCGATGGGCTTAAAGTTCGTGATCGGAATGTCATCGATCTTTAACTCGCCACGCGAAGTTACGACGACCAGCTCTTCGCCGGCCGCTGCGCCTGCCGCGGTCATTTTGCGGATCGTATTCGCGACGCCGTTGATATCTTCCAGGGTATCGGTAAACCATGCGCGTTTTCGATTTTGCAGCGCCGGTGGAATGTGACCGGTGAGATCGAGACAAATCTGACGCAACCATCGCCGGGACGGAGCCTGACTGTGAAACGCGTAGATATAAGGCGCCAGGACAACAAGAATTGGCGCGATGCTTCCGAGTGCCTGGATACTCTCGATCACATTACCCGCACTAATTTGCTGGACGAATTTTTCGAAAAACCGAAACGCAAGTTGCTCGCAGGCGAGGTTAGCCATGACAAACGTTCGTCGCTCCGGCTCCGCGATCTCCGCAGTTTGCTGGGCGAGCATGACTTTCACTTCCGGTTGCGCGAAATAGCCGGAAAGTTCTTTCCAAAGCGAGCGGTTCCCCGATTTTGCGAGCTCGAAAATCTTGCCGGAGAGAATTCCTTGCGCAACGAACCCGGCCTTTTCTTTGAGCGTGAATTCAGTCGGATCGCGGCCCTCCATAAACCGCGAAAACATTTTTTCGACCAGGCCTGCTGTTGGCCCCAGGTTTTCAGTGAGATGATCTTGAATGAAGGAGGAAAGGATATTGTAGAAACCGTGAGAAAGGGCGAGGGGAGTGCCGCCCTGTCCCTGCGCGTTGCAATTGCCTTGGCGAATGTGCGCGAGAAATTCCTGCGGCGAAGCAGCAGCGGGTGTTTCGGTAAACGCTGATGCAACAAACATGCTCCCGTGATCGTCGGAGCCTCCGGTAAAAATTTTGCGCCAGGGCTCTGCATGCGTCGGTGAAAGATTATGACGATTTGCGAATTGCTCGATCTTTTCTGGGGTCAAGCTTTCAAGAATATGTCGCGTTAGATCGCTCAGCAGCGCATCCCGCAGACCGTTGATTCCTTCGAAGTGCTTGAAGAGAAGAATGAGTCGCTCGAAATGAGAGGTGCTGAGCTTGCCATTAACACTATAGAGCGGATGGGCGACCGCGTGAGCGATCTGCTCCGTCGCCAGAAATTTCTGGAGCTCGTAAATGTTCTCGCGCAGGCCGGCAATCTGGTTGTGCTGCGCCTCAGAAATTCCCCAAACGAGGACATGAAGTTTGCATACATCTTGTGGAAAATAGGTTGTAACTTGCTCACTTACGAACATGTTATCGAATTCCAGATAAGGGAGACATCCCTCAATTGTGTCATGGTCGGTGATCGTAAAAAAATCCATCCCGACCGCCTTTGCCTGCGCGTAAAGCTCTTTCGGATCTGAGTAGCTGTCCGGAAAATCGAAACGCCGAAAGAGCCATTCTTCCGAACGATTACTGTATCGGGAATGCAGATGAAGGTCGCAGCAACTCATTTCCATTTAAGATTCTGGATTTTTGGCCGTCGCCTGATCCGCCGCGATCCAGGAGCGATACGTGACCGGCGTGCGATCGGCAAGGGCGCGATCAACGAACCGCAAAATCTGTCGCCAGATTCGCGGATGCGAGGGGTCCGATGGATGAATGCTAACCCGGAGCAGGGAATTATGCCATTGTTGCCAAAACACTGACCGGTTCCAGGCGAGACTAGCGATCCGTCGCCAAGCGCTCCGAGTGCTGTAAACAAGCGATTGCGATCGGAACGTTTTGTTCGTCAGCAGATGATGCATGCTTCCAAGTCTGGTTGTATAGATCATCCCCGCTGCGCCCGCGGCCTGCTCGCCTTGGGCGCTAAGGAGCCAGGCCGGAGCGATAAATCCAACTGGAGAAAGACCGTGCCGCTCGAACTCATCGCGCGCATCGGAAATTAGTCGCAGCGCATCGGAGTAAATAATGTCGTAAAATTCGCCTTCGTCCGCCGTATAAAAGCGAGTGATAAACTTTTGCAAAAAACTCTCATCATTTCGCCGCGCCCGCTCGTGGAAATAGCCATGGATGACAATTTCGTGTCCGTGCTCCTCCAGCTTCTTTAGCCATCCGGAAAACAGCAGCTCCTTCAAAGCAGAGCCTTCGCGGTGATAATTGGGGACGACCAGAAGTGAGGTGACGTGAACACCGTGCTCTGCAAGCTCCGTCAGAATTTTGTTCGCAATCCTCTGGGTGGAGGGCGCGACATCGTGAATCGAAACCACCAGCGTGCGATTCGTAGGAGGGACCGACGATTCTTCTCGTCGCGCCGGCATGTCTGCGGCCGCGCCTTTCACTCGTATAAAGTCGTCAACGCGCTATTGCGGAACAAGCCCAAAGAATTTGCGCGTGAAAATGATGGCAACGCAACGCCGCTCTGAGCGGTTCATTTCGACATGCGAATGATTAATTCAAACGCCGTTTTTTCCAGCGGTTGAACGGAGAGCCGCGAGTTTTTGAGGAGTGGAATATTCCGCAGACGCGGCTCCGTTTTTATCTGCTCGAGCGAGACCGGCTGCTTCAGGGCCTTGAGCGCCCGCATATCAACCGCACTCCAATCGCCCTCTGTGGCCGTCGGGTCGCGATACGCCTCACGCGCGACTTCCGCGATGCCGATTACCGCCTTGTCGGTCACGCTGTGATAAAATAAAACTGCGTCGCCCTTTCGCATTGCTCGCAGATTATTCCGTGCCTGAAAATTGCGGACGCCGGTCCAGTTCGTCGCGCCGTCCGCGACAAAATCAGTCCACGAATAAGCGGAGGGCTCCTGTTTCACCAGCCAGTAACGCTTCATCTGCTTCTCTCGATTAACATATATTTCCAGGATTCGACAACCGCGCCGATTTACTTCACAATCGCGTGATGCTGCGCTTGCCCTTCATTACTTTCGAAGGTTCGGAAGGCTGCGGCAAATCAACGCACGTCCGACTGCTTTCCAAGCGCTTGACCCGCGCCGGCGTGCCGGTGCTGGTGACGCGGGAACCGGGCGGCACTCCGATAGGCGAAACGATTCGCGATCTTTTGCAATTTGCGCCGCAGAGTGTGACGATGACGCCCGAGACGGAGCTGTTGCTCTTCGAAGCGAGCCGCAGCCAGCTTGTGCGCGAAACGATCCGCCCCGCGCTCGAGCGTGGAATGGTCGTAATCTCGGACCGATTCGCCGATTCCACGACCGTTTACCAGGGAGTTGCGCGCCGTCTTGATCAGGAGATGGTCGGCCATCTTAATGATTTCGCCGTCGGCGACTGCCGGCCCGATCTGACCTTCGTTCTCGATGTGGATGCAGAAACCGCTCGTGCACGCATGCTTCGCCGGGTGCCTCCGGCTGGGCCAGTCGATCGGATGGAACAGGAGCCTTTGAATTTCTACGAGGAGGTTTGCGCTGCTTATCGTGAACTCGCCGCGCGCGAGGCCTACCGGATAGAGCTCATTGATGGATCGCATTCCGTGGAAGAAATCGAAACGGAGATCTGGGAGATAATTTCGGCGAGATTTCCAAATCTGGCCCGCTTGGTAAAGTCATCCGTGCCTGTTCAGCTTTCCTAGGCCGTGTCATTTTCCCGTGATGTCGCGCTGGATCATCTGCGTCAGGCGCACCAACAAAATCGGCTCGCGCACGCCTACTTGATTTCCGGCGCTGCGAACAGCGGGAAGCGTCAGTTGGCCGCCGATTTAGCTGGGCTGGTGAATCGCCTTCAGGCCGAAGAAGTGTTTCGCGGCGGGTCCGATGTTTATCTGACAGAGCCCGAATCAAAATCGAGACGGATTGTTATCGAACAAATCCGTGAACTCGAGCATGCGCTGCAAATGCAAGCGCCTTCTGGCCGGCGAAAAGTCGCGATCATTGCCGAAGCCGATCGTCTTCAGCCGCAAGCGGCCAATGCATTTTTGAAGACGCTGGAAGAACCGCCTAACGACTCGCTTTTGCTTCTGCTCAGCGCTTTGCCGGAAGTTCTTCCCGACACCATCACTTCGCGTTGCATCGAGATTCAGCTCGCGCCTTCTGACGAATCGCCCCCATCGGAAGAGGAGACGCATCTGGTGGATTTGCTCGGGACGATCAGCCCGGAGAATTTCGCCGGCGTGCAGGATGCGTTTCGTATTGTCCAGGGATTTCAGCGTTCGCTGGCGAAAATGCGAGAAACGATTCAGGAAGAGAACGCGACGGCCTTGAAACGCGACGAGACGCGCTACAAAAATACGACCGACGGGAGCTGGCTGGAGCATCGCGAAGATCATTATAAGGCCCTGACCGAAAGTCTGTATCTGCAAAAGCGCGCCCAGCTGATGGAAGTTCTTTTTCGTTGGTGGTCTGACGTTTTGCGCGCGAACAGCGGAGTGGCAATGCGCGATCTACCGGCTGCCCGGAAGCAAACTGAGGCAATCGCGCAACGATTATCGACCGGAGAAATTTTGCAACGGATCCGGCGATTGGAAGAACTGCGCGATTATCTTGGTCGCAATATCCAGGAAGCTCTCGCGCTGGAGGTGACATTCCTGAAGATATTCCGTTTTTAATTCGGGTCCGGCAGCGTGCGCAACTGATCGAGATTATCGCCCCAGTAGATGACACGCGTATCAACGAGTGAGGAGGGCTTGCGAGTTGGGATGCTCACAACAAAATAGTGAGAGATGTTTGAAAGCCCGGCCTCATATTATTTCGTTACGGCGACTCCGCTCAACATCACGAAGACCAGTAGATGACGCGAGTGTCGATCCATGCCGAAGATTTGGCGGCAGTTTTCGCCATTCGCCCGAGCATAAGAATCTCCTGCTGATCATCAATGCTTTGAATCGCGCTGTCCTTGTCGAACGCTTTCACTTGTTGACACGCCATTGCGAAAAGTCAGGATGCCGGTGACGAAATGAGATTTGCAAACCAAACAGCGATTGTGACCGGCGCGGGGCGGGGGATTGGGCACGCGATCGCACTGCGGCTGGCGAACGAAAGCGCGCGTGTCGCCTCGGTCAGCCGCACGGAGGCGAACGCGAAAAGGACCGCGGATGAAATTAATGCGACCAGCGCGGATGCCGCGAAAGCGTACGCGGTCGATGTCGCTGATCACGCCGCCGTGCAGAAAGTCGGCGCGCAGATTCTCGAAGACTTCGGCAGGATCGACATTTTGGTGAACAACGCCGGCGTGACGCGCGACGGACTCGCCATGCGCATGTCGATCGAAGATTGGGACATGGTCATCAACACGAACTTGCGCGGCGCCTTCAATTTCACGCAGGCGATTGTGCGGGCGATGATCAAGCAGCGCAGCGGTCGCATCATCAACATCACATCGGTGATCGGTTTAATCGGCAACGCCGGACAAACCAATTACGCCGCGAGCAAAGCCGGACTCATCGGCCTAACGAAATCACTGGCGCGCGAACTGGCGAGCAGAAACATCACCGTCAATGCGATCGCGCCGGGTTTGATCGAGACTGACATGACCGCTGTCCTTTCAGAAGAAGTGCGAAAGAGTATCATCGGTAAAATTCCGCTCGGCACGTTTGGTCGGGCCGAAGACATCGCGGCCGCGGTCGCATTTCTTGCTTCGTCTGAGGCGAAATACATTACCGGCCAGGTGTTTTGCGTCGATGGCGGGATGGTAATGTAAGTCGGCTGTTGCGGCGCTCGCGGACTATAGCTCCAGCGCATGTT
>JBDUDH010000004.1:0-19292 GCA_040003015.1 Verrucomicrobiota bacterium
TCTCTTTGTCGCACTCGATGCAGGTCACTCTGTTAAAATCCAAGATTCATCGCGCAGCGGTGACGGGCGCCAGTTTACACTATGAAGGCAGTCTCACTGTTTCCGCGGATATTGCCGAAATGGTGGGGCTGCTCCCGTACGAAAAGATTCTTGTTGGGAATCTCCAGAATGGGGAACGCTTCGAGACTTACGTAATCTACGGAACAGCCGGAATGGGTCTGATCGAATTGAATGGCGCGACGGCTCATCTCGGCGCAATTGGCGATCGCCTAACTATCATGAGCTTTGCGCAATTGACCGTGGAAGAAGCGAAAACTCATCATCCGTGCGTCGCCGTGCTCGACGCTCAAAACCGGGTCGTTCGCTGCGAAGAAGCTGAGACGAAGGTAAGGCGCACGGAGCGAGACATGGCGATGGCGGGCGAGTGATCGCGAATGCTTCCACTGGCAATCAACACAGTATTCTGATTTCGTTATCTACGATCCGGATTATCGCGGAACGATTTCTGCAAAAACCCACGAGATGAAGATCGTTACAATTCATTCGAACGGATGGAAATCGAGGGACAGCCGCACGTCGTTAGCATTGGGGGGAAGGTCGCGGCGCGCGAAGGAGGATTTGTCGGCGAATTCGGCCGCGGCAAATTTCTCGAGCGCGAGCCGACGCATTTCTAGAAACGCAAGTGCGAGTTCGTTGAAGTAAATCGTTGCTGATTGGCTACTCACTAACTCCCGCGAGTTGCACAAAAAGAACGCACACAGCTTTTCCGCAAGCCGTACCGTAATAGGCACGAAGAATTTCGCAGGATGTTGCGGTAATTTAACCACAACTGACTCCCTTAGCGGACCAACTCCGTCGATTCTGAGCGCGAGCCGACGGATTTTTAGATCAGCACGCCCACGACAGTGGCGAAGAGATTGCAAGCCAGCAGTCCCTGGCGAGCTTTTTTGGCGACGGAAATCTTTCTTCAGGTTATCATCGAAACATGAAGCTTCTTTGTAGCCTGTTATTCATGTCCTTCGTTTTTGCACGGACTCTGGTTGCGCAAGCGCCGTCCGACCAAAGTGCAGCCGTTCTGCAGGCTGAACGTGATGGATGCGTTGCTTATCTACACGGCGATGCGGACAAGATCGCAATTTTTCTGACCGAAGATTACACGCTCACGAATTCCAAAGGCGAGATAAGCACAGCCGCCGACGACATTCAGGAAGCGAAAACGGGCAAGGTCAAATACGACGTGTTCGAAAACTACGATATGAAGGTCCGGGTTTACGGCGACGCGACAGCCATTGTCTTGGGCAAAACCAAAATTAAGGGAAGCACGGAAGGGAAGTCGATCGACATCGTGGTTCAGTTTACGGATACATTCGTGAAGAAGAACGGCCAATGGCGGCTCGCGGCCGGCCATGTGTCGCGCTTGAAGAACTAGTGCCGTGTATCGCTTGAATGTAACGTAGTGTGAGTGGTGGGTAGCACCCGCGCCGCGCCGAAACGAACTCTTGCGCGCCGCGCGGAATCTCTTTTGCCTGGGAAAAGAAAGCTCGCGAGCACGGCTCTGACCTTCTGTTCGATGAAGTCGCGAACGCCCCGAAATTCCGTCGACTCTAGATTTTTAGGGTGCGCAGGCAATCGCCGCAACGAAGTCGTATGCGATCGATGGGATTATCGTCGGAAGATCCGGCGCAATCTGAATGATCGGAATCCGCCTGGGCAGTTTCAAGAAATTGTCCGGCCACAGTTCCGCGTCGCAGGACGCCCTAACGAACTGATTCAGGTAGCAGCGAAGGTGGTCGAGACTACCGCCGCCCACGCCCTTTTCTGTTGGCCAGAAGTTCCACATGCCGATCGGCCCCCTATACTGCTCAATGCTTCCCACCCGCTAATGCTCGCTGGTATCGTTCTGCTGTTGGCGCCATTCATGTGCTTATCGGAGCAATGCGTCAATGTTTATGACGTTATGAACGCGTTTCAAACTGTTCACGCGGATGATGTGCTAGCCAGGTTTGCTGACTTGACATCATAAAGAAGCCATCCGCGACCGAATACACTGGGCTGCAACTGATGCAAGGTCCAGAGATCGCGGCCGCGGAGGCTTCAGTCGAAATGATCGTTCTGCCGAGTCGAGTCTCAATTATTGAACAGGTACCGCCAAAAACGCTCTCCTCTCGCCGGTAATTGGATCGATAGCTCTACCCGTAATCTCTCCCTGGTCGTTGATGTCTTTGCCGTTTTCGAGACGGTCAGTATAGCCGACTTGTATGAGACTATTGACGTCTGTCACGACACCGTTCTGCCAAACAACGGCACGACAATCAGCAAAGTCCGCGTCGCATGAGGTACCTACTACCTGGCGCCGCTCGTTAATACCGTCGGCCTCAGTATAGACATGGCCCGGCAACGCGGGGAGAGCTTGAATACCACCGCTCCTGGTCCAGATAAAAGCGTGCAGTACGTCGCCTTCAGGAAAGGCGGGGTCGCCGGCAAACCCGGCGATATCCCCTCCTTGATTGATTGCCGTCGGCGTGTTCCACCACGCAGCCCCAAGGTTGCCAATGTCAGTCACGCTGCCCTTTTCCCAAAGCACGGCGTGCTTGGCCGTATATCTCCCAATCGCCTGGTCGCAGATGCCCGAAATGCCCACGGCTTGACCAAAGTCATTGATCGCCGTGGCGGCTCCGGAAGTGTCGCCAGTGATCAGAGGGAATTCGTGGATCTGGTCTCGTACGGGTCCCCAGACGACTGGGCGAAACTGGAGGACTTGCGGCGGGACACACGTAGGATCATGACAGGTATTCTCCGCCCACCCGACCACCTGACCGAGGTTGTTAGCGCCGGTGGCAAAACCGTTATTTCCACCCAACGTGGGAAGGGCTCTCATCTGGCCCAGTTCCCAAACGAACCCGAGATTAATGTAGCCGATATTGTTAGGTCCGGGGTAGAAAGCCGAGCTACTCCAGAACTCCCCCAACGGATCCGGGGTGGCAGTTTGGGCGATGCCCACGATGATGCCCCGATTATTTTTCACGTTCCATGTTACATTGCTGTTTGGTCCGCCGAGTGTGCCGAGGTCGCGCAGCGAACCGTTTCGCCACAAAGTAGCGTGCCGGCTCTGGTCTCCCGGCAGGTTGGAATAGCCTGCCACCCAGCCCCGATCATTAATGCTGTTTCCCCTGCTAACCGTTCCCCCGAGCGAATCGAGGTTGGATACATTGTATTGCCGTTCTCGTGCCGGTACTTGTGCTAGAGCCGCTCCGCAGCATGCAGTGATCAAGATGGTCAAAAGCATGTGGCTAATTTTTTTAACTGTGAATCGAATCCATATTTGTTGTTGTGTTGTCATGATTTTTTCTCCTTCAATGAATATTTACTGATTAACTTTTGAGGCTGGCTTTGGATTGAGACAAGAGCCACTTCGTGTGTTTCCCACAGACCACTTTCAATTTTTTGTACTGTTCGATTGAAAGGTAAAAAGAAGACGATCAAACGTTCTGATGACGTAAATCTGCGAAGAGGCAGCGGTTTCGACCGCTGCCTCTTTTGTTGGACGAAGATGGTTTGCACCTTAGAAGCTCATCTTAAAACGCCGCTTTCGTTCTACTGTCATGTCGAGCGCAGCGCCGTAACGTAGCGCGAAGTGCGAGGCCGGACTTTTAAACAGCTCTGACTATTTTGCTGTGCGCGCCTCCCTGAAAATAATCAGAGATCCTTCGCTCCGCTCAGGATGGCAGACTTTTTAAAAGCCATCTGGCTCGCGGCAATGATTCAAACGACCCGCCTTCGCAGAGGCGGGATTCAAGGCGTCTTGGGCAACCGTGTCGACGCCTGGGCAAACACGTAGCGCCAGCCAGCTAGAGTACGGACATAGGTGTCGCTAAACCAAAGCTTATAGTCGAACGCTTTGCCATCTTCCGTTCCCTTTGCCCACAACAAAGCGGTCACAACTGCTGTGTCGCCCCAGACGCGCACCTTCTGAGCGCTATCCTCTTGATGTTCGTAGACCATGCGTTTGCTCCGTGCTTCCTCGAGCAGATCGGCTTTTGTGTAGGTCTTGCCGAGACCTGTCACCAGGACGAAGTCGTCGGCCAAAATGCGATCCATCGTGTCAACATCGTTCTTTTTGACCGCCGCCTGGTATTCGGTATCGAGTGCAGCCACGATCTTTTCGTCGTTGGCCGGGGACGCTCCGCCGGTAGTCGGTGTAATCATCATAAGTATCCCGACTGTAACCGCCAAAGCCCGTGTCGCGAGAAATGAATGCGGGAGAGTGCCTAACGGAAACAGGATCATCTGGGCGTTCTTCCTTCTTCGACATCATGCAGATCCACCCAGGTTTGAATATCGTCGCGATCGCCCCAGCCTAATCGTTCCTTGGCTTCTTGTAATTCGGTGCTGCCTCCGTCTCTCCAGCCACGTTTAGCGATGAATGCGTTCCAAATTTCGATTTCTTCTTTGCCAGGTCTGCGGCCCTGTTCAAAGCACCATTCGAGGATATCCACGTCGGAGCCTCCCTGCAGCGTTCGGGCGGCCAGTTGATTGTAATTAACTCCCAAAAACCTCGTGCAACGAGCATCGAAGAATGTCGGATCAGCCACTCCGAGAAGATAGCCGGGCGCCAACTGGCCCTGAGCATTTAGCCGAATCTTATCCAGCATTCGGGCAAAATAGATCAAACCCTTGGTTTCGCGGTAATCGCTGCATGGGGTCTGCATTCTAGCAAACGTTCTGGCCTTATAGTAAAGTGTCAATATCCACTTAGAGTGCGAGGTGCATACCAATTGGCCAGCCTACGATTAGACAAACCGCTCAGCAAGAAGCGGCGTCGCCGCTCGATCATAGCATTCGAGATGATTCGGCTCGATCGGACTGCAGCTGAACCGCTCCATCAGCAACTTTACCGCCAAATCCGTGATGAATTGGAATCGGGAAGCTTTAGCGACAACTCCTCTCGGCTTCCCTCCTCGCGCGCGCTCGCGGCTGATCTGGGAATCTCAAGACTCACTGTAAACCTCGCTTTCTCGAAGCTTCATGCGGAAGGATATCTTCGATCCAGGATCGGATCCGGAACATTCGTCGCACACTCTTTGCCCGAAAGTTTCTTGAGCGCACGCAAGCCAAAAACGGAACCGCAGATAGAACGACCAGCCCGCCTTTCTAACCGTGTTAGACATATTCCAGATAAACGGGTTGGAAAACAGTTTGATGTCGGGATTGCCGGCGCGCCTGGGGTCTCCCTCGTTCCCGCCCTCACGGCGATCGACGAATTTCCCATTGAAGTATGGGAAAGACTCCGAGCACAAGTGCTCGCCAAGAAGGGAGCTCATTTGCTGCAGTATGCGTCGAGCCATGGCGACGCCGACTTACGTAAGGCAATCGCAGCCTATCTCTGCGATTTCAGGGGCGCTGACTGTCATTCAGACCAGATCATCGTCACGGCCGGAACACAGCAGGCGTTGATGATCAGCGCGATGGCCCTGGTAAATCGGGGTGAGGTCGCGTGGATCGAAGATCCAGGATTTCATCAAGCCCGCAGAGTATTTGGTTTCGCCGGTGCAACTGTGGTCCCGCGACCGATCGACCGGGAGGGCATCGTGATCGCGCAACCTTCGAAAAAGCGGTCGCCCAAAATCATATTCGTAACACCCTCCCATCAATTCCCGCTCGGGATGACGATGAGCCTAGCGCGCAGGACCACTCTGATCGATTTCGCGCGGGCCCGCGATGCTTTCATTTTTGAGGACGATCACAGCTCGGAATTTCGCTATAACGGCCCCCCGCTGCCCTGTCTGCAAGGACTCGACCACGCCGGCCGCGTAATCTACGCGGGGACGATGAGTAAAATTCTTTATCCATCTTTGCGCCTCGGATATCTCTTGGTGCCAGAGCAGTTGGTGGATTCGATGATCAAGATTCGCGCGGTGATGGATCAACACTCATCTGCCATTGACCAGGCGACGCTCGCACGATTCCTGACCGAAGGCTTCTTCCTGAGTCACGTCAAGCGGATGCGGCAACTATATTCTGATCGAAGAGAGTTCTTCATCGAACAGTTTAACCATTTGCTTGGCGAGCGATTCATTCTGCAACCTCCGGACGCAGGGCTACACTTCGTTGCCTGGCTGCGCCGGAAGACCGACCTACCGCTGATCATGCGCGTCTGCGCCGAAATCGGACTCAGGCCGATGCCGCTCTCGTCTTTCTGCATGAAAGCGGAGTTGGATCCCGCGCTGACCTTCGGGTTCGCTGCCTGGTCGCGTGCGCAAATTCGCGAAGGTCTTGGCAAGCTCGCGTCGTCACTCAATTCAAAATTGAATTTGGAATTACATTAATCCGCCGTCACCATGGCCCGTCTCTGTTCAGGGATACCCTGTGAGTGGTCTGGTGGCGTCGCGCGAAGTGGGTCTTGTGACGATGCAATTACGATTGGATGACGGCGTGTAATGTGATCGTCGATCTGCATTCCGAGCGACCGTCGTGGTTGTCGCGACGGGAGAATTATTGGCCGCGGTCGCCATCAGGTCACCCGGCTGCTTGATCCGACCGTGCAGGCGGAGGTGCTGGCGATTCGTGAGGGCTGTCATAGCGTGCGGCAGCTTATTTATCTGGAAATTCCAATGGGGATGAGTGCGCGTTCCCTTCGCATGGATCAGGTTTCGCGCGAAGTCGCCCTCGAATTATTTCAGGAATGGGCGGCCAAGCCCGGCAAAACTTCTTACCGATCTTCCTCCGGCCTTTCCCTCGCGCAGATTCTCTGACAAGTTTGTCGGATGCTGGCCAAGATTTATTCCGCGGCTGTTTACGGAGTAGATGCTTACGAAGTAGAAATTGAGGTCAATGCGGCGGGCGGCGGTCCGGTCATCGTGATCGTTGGCTTACCCGATGCTGCGGTGAAAGAGAGCCGCGATCGTGTTACTACCGCGATCAGTAACAGCGGTTATTTCTGGCCGCGTGGCCGAACGACGATCAATCTGGCGCCGGCAGACATAAAAAAGGAAGGACCGAGCTTCGATCTGCCGATCGCGCTCGGCATGATCGCCGCGAGCGAAGAAGTCGAGAGCGACATTTTCGACAAATTCAGTTTCGTCGGGGAGCTGGCGCTCAATGGCGCCGTGCGATCGGTGAAAGGTGTGCTGCCCGTGGCGCTGGAAGCGCGCCGGCGCGGCAAGCAGGCGATGATTGTTCCCGAAGCCAATGCGCGCGAAGCGGCGATGGTGGAAGGGATCGATATCTTCGGCGTGCAGAATTTGCGGCAAACTTTTCAATTCGTCCGCGGGGAAACAACGCTGCAACCGACGCGCGGAGATTTGACGGAATTTTTCGCGACCCATCAAAACTACGACGTCGATTTTGCGGATGTAAAAGGACAGGGACATGTGAAGCGCGCGATCGAAGTCGCGGTCGCCGGCGGCCATAACGTTTTAATGATCGGTCCGCCCGGCTCCGGCAAATCGATGCTCTCGAAACGCATCGCGACCATCATCCCGCCGATGGCGCTCGAAGAAGCGATCGAGACGACAAAAATTCACAGCATCGCCGGACTGCTGAATAGCGACCAATCGTTTGTCGCGACCCGCCCATTCCGTTCGCCGCATCACACGATTTCCGACGTGGGATTGCTCGGCGGATCCGCTGTGCCCGCGCCCGGCGAAGTCAGTCTCGCGCATAACGGTGTTCTTTTTCTCGACGAACTGCCGGAGTTCAAACGCTCCACGCTCGAAGTAATGCGGCAGCCACTCGAAGACGGACGCGTGACAATCTCGCGCGCCGCTGGGACGATCACGTTTCCATCTGAATTCATGCTCGTCGCCGCGATGAATGCCTGTCCCTGCGGCTACTTCGGCGATCTAAAACGCGAATGCCGTTGCAGCCCGATTCAGGTGCAGCGGTATCGGCAGCGCATTTCGGGGCCGCTCCTCGACCGCATCGATCTGCATATCGAAGTTCCTGCTGTCGAGTACCGCGACATCTCGAGCGATCGCGACGAGGAACGATCAGTTCCAATCCGTGAGCGCGTGATGAAAGCGCGCCAGCGCCAGCGGGAAAGATTTCAAAAAGATCGCAAGACGACCTGCAACGCGCGGATGGGTCCACGCCAGATCAAACAGCATTGCAAGCTCAGTCCTGAATCACAGGAATTGATCCGCATGGCAATGACTGAGCTCAATTTGAGCGCTCGCGCTTATGATCGAATCCTGAAAGTCTCGCGCACGATCGCGGACTTAAGTTCATCCGAAGCCATTACGGCCGAGCATGTGAGCGAAGCGATCCAGTACCGGACGTTCGATCGCACCCTCTGGGTGTGAAGGCAGCCAAGAGCAAGGCCGCCTAACGATTAGTCGCGCGCTAAAAGCGGAACGAAATGCCGGCGACGAGATGGTGAGTCAATGGAGTGATCTCAATTGATCCCCCCGGAATATCGAGGGTATCGAGATTGGCGTAGGTAAATTTATACTCGAACATCAACCCCCAGTGGCGCGAAAGATCGAAGTTAACGCCGGCCAACCCCTGCACGCCGGGACCGTGGAGCTGATACTCTTCGTGAAATATTCCACCCACGTTTGATTCCACGTGCGGAACGGCCAACCCGACCCCGAGACCGACGTAGGGTTGAAAGCGCCCGAGAAAATCTTCGCCGCGGTTTCCGGGAAACCAGCGATAGATCACATCGGCCAACACATAATTGAGCCCGTGCGAAATGCTAAAGGAATTGATCGAATCACTCACACGTTCGTTCCGGTTAACCAGCGTGCCCGCCCGGCTTCCGCTTACAGAAACGCTATCTCCAGTATCGAGGTAGAGTTTCATGTGAAAATACTCGGCGCCAAATCCCCAGTGAGATGCATCGCCGGGAAACCAGACGACCCGCACACCGTAATAGGGCGGTGTCTCGAAATCCCTTCCTTCATAGGAGACGTCGCGGAAGGTAAGATCCGTTCCGCCGCTCTGGTGCAATTCCAAATCATTGTCCTGCGTGAAAGCGGCCCCTGTAAAAGCGGAAAGATTTATCTCTGCGCGCGCCACCGAGCCGGATAAGGCCAGCAAACAGCAAACGAACGCGACCACGAGCGACAATCCGATTTTGCGTTTCGCCGGGGAAATGGATGCGAGTTCCGTGTTCATGATTTTTTTTGGGCGATTGATTTCAGGCTTGGGTCATGTCGGTAACGGAGCCGACGATAGCGATTGCGGAATAAAAGCAAACATCAGTTTTGATGAACAGGTTTGATTTTAAAAAAACTTCGGAATGGCGCCGGAGTCGGCCGCAATCAGCGTTGGGCAAATGAAGAGTGCGGTCGCGATCAACAACCTTGTCATTCTGAGCGAAGCGAAGCGGAGTCGAAGCCGTAACGCAGCGCGATAGCGCGAGGCCGGGCCTTCAATCTTGGGGTATTACGTTAACGGTTGCGCAGCGGGATCCCTCGACTTCGCTCGGGGTGACATCGTTAGGATCATCGTACCTCCGCCGTCGCGCCCGCAATTTTCTTCCACGGTTCGGCACAGCCGCCGAGATGTTTGGCGAGGAATTCCTCCACTCGTCCGTAGAAATCGATCTGATTTTCGGGTCGTGCGAAGCCGTGGCCTTCGTCAGCATAAACAACGTAGATCGCTTCGCGTTTCGCTTTGCGCAACGCGGCGACCATCGCGTCCGTGTTCGCGATCGTCACCCGCGGATCATTCTTCCCCTGACCAATCAGGAGCGGCGCGCGAATGGCGTCCACGTGGTAGAGAGGTGAGATCGCGCGATTCAATTCCGGATCGTGATCGGCATCACCGGCACGGCGCCGCCAGCGAGCTGTAATATTCGACCAGTAGCTGGGAAACGAACGGAAAGAGGTCGCGAGATCTCCTGGTCCAAATGCATCAACGCCGCAGGTGAAAAGGTCGGGTTTCATTTCCAGCGCGCGCAATGTGGCGTACCCACCCATCGACCCACCCATCGCGGCGATTCGCTTCGGATCAGCGATGCCGTTATCGATCGCCCATTGCACGGCGTCGAAAAGATCTTCCTGCGTGCCGCGGCCCAATTGATTATTGCCAGCGTTGAAGAAATCGATTCCGAACCCGGTCGAGCCGCGATAATTAACCTGCAAGACGGCATAACCGCGATTCGCGAGGAACTGCACCTCGGGATCGTAGCTGTCGTCATCGCGATCCCAGGGGCCGCCATGGATAAGAAGAACCAAAGGCAGCTTTTTCGGGTCGACACCCGGAGGGGTCGTTAGGTAGCTGACCATCTCCAGTCCGTTGCGCGCCTTTATGATGACTGGCTTCTTTGCCGCGAGGTTGAATTTGGCCAGAGCGGGATTCTCGATGAAGAGAGGGGTGAGCTTTTTCATCTCCCGATCAAACGTGTAGTAGGAGCCCGGCGCGTCGCTCCGCCGGATGGCCACGATCCATTTCTGATCAGCCTGATCGCGACTAACGAGATCGACCCGTAACGCAGCACCGCCGTGACGGGGCGAGGCCGGGCTTTCCAATCCCGGCGCGTCGCGGCTGATGTTCTCGAAATCCGCTTTCAATTTTAGATCGAGGAAAACCCATTGTGGCGTGGTGTAATCGAATTCGACCGCTTGCAGCGCGCTGGTGACCGGATGAAAGATCACGCTCGGTTCCAGCCCGAGCCGGCTCTTAGAAACAAAGGCGATATCGCAGTGCGGATCTTCGGCGACGACTCCGAGCTCGTGACCATCCTGCAAATCGACGCGCACCAATCTGCCTTTGTCGGAATGCAACGCCGAAGCAATTAACAAGCTTTTGCCCGCGGGATCGAAACCGACGATGAGCGAGCCGTTTACGACCTCTCCGGCGAAAAGCGCCCGCTCAAAAGGCATCACGACAAGATCGCGCCATGGTTTATCGGCCGTATCGCGCACCCGGATGATTGTGCGGCCGGTTTTCCCATCGAACGCGGTGGCGGCGCGGATGACGAAATCATTGTCGGTCTTCCAGGTGAGCACATCACCAGGATTCGTGGCTTCGAGAGTGATGGCGCCAGTTTCGAGATCCACCCGGTACATGTCGAAGGAGTTCCGATCGCGCAGGTTGAGTGCGACCAAAAGAGACTTCGGGTGTTGTGCATCGGTCAGAACATTCTGCGCGCGCACGCCGCGGAACGGCGTCAGATCCCGGACGTTGCCGCTGGTTAAGTCGGCCGAAAAAAGGTGATCGATTTCGTCGCCGTCATTGTCGTGGAGATAGAGGAGATGTTTCCCGTCGTCCGCCCACTGATACCAGCGGACAGGGTGCTGTGTTTCGTTCGTGACCGGATGAGCTTGCGCCGGTGGAATGGAGTCCGCCCAGACATTGAGCACGCCATTTTTGTCCGGCGCCAGCCAGGCGATTTGCTTTCCGTCGGGAGAGACTTGCGGATCGGCGCGCTCCGGATTTCCGAAAAGAATCGCGCGCGGAATGAGCAGCGGAAGTTCCGCCCGGATGGTCAAGGCGGACACCGACAAAAGCACGAGTGCCAAGCGCTTCATGATTTTTTCCTATCGAGCTTGGATAAATCGAGAGCGATGCGGACGACGCCGTAGAACAGAAAGAGGCCGCCGATCGGCACCAGCAATACCGCCAGGCCGGGATCGCCGTCATAGATGACAATGCCGCCGAGCAAAAATCCCACCGGCAGCAGGATTGCGCCCCAAATCAGCGCAAACGAGACCGATGATCGGAGCACAAATCCCGGTATGCTCCGCGCGGTCAATCCGACAGCGATATTGACGAGAGCGAGCAGCGTCCCATGCGCGTGGGCGAGCGTTAACATCAGCTGGCGCGTTTCGTTCGCGACATCGAGATACCAGCCGAGCTTGAAGCCGTGCAGCGTTTCCAGGAGGAGGCCGAAAGAAAGAAAGACCAAGAGAGACCAAAAGCCAAAGCGGAGATGCCGGTCGGAGTTATTCATGATGTAGAGGGCCGTCGTGAAGTGATGAAATCATTCCGCCAGGACAATCGGCTTCTCGTTACGCTCTGTCCGGAGTCGATGGAAAATATCCTGCTCGAAGCGGCCGCTTTGATCGAGACCGGTTTCGGATTTAAAAACGGCACCCGGGAGACGCACTTCCTGCCACCATTTTTGGTACGTCTCGCTGACAGCATCGCTGAGAGGCTCATCTGCGGCGGTGTAAATGAAACGGTAATTCGAGAAACCCGGAAGCGTTTGCAACGATTTCCATGCGTCGAAGCGCACGGCGGCGTAAGGATCGGTCATGCTGTAAATCAGGTACGGATAAAGCCAGTCGAGCCCCGAAGTTTTTTGGGCCGGCTCCCAACCCATGCCCCAGGCGATGAGCGCTCGCTGGCCGGCGTCGCCTTTTATGATCCACTGCACCGCCGCTGCGATCGTTTGATCATCGGAGGAAAGCTCGGGCGGTTTTTGCTTGTACCACTCGGTAAGTTTTTGGGACGTCCAGGCAAGCGTCTTGTTCAAATGGCACAGATTGCAGGCATTCGGCCGCCCGACTGCGACACTTTCCTGCGCCGTCGGTGAAGATACCTGGTGACTACGCATCGCGTGGAGCAGCCCGAAAGTCGTGTTCGGCATGTGGCAATTGTAGCAGCGACTGCCGGAAGATTCCGCGGCGTGATGCGTGTGTGCGACAAGTCTCGTGCTCATATCTTTGTGGCATTGCAAACACGCCTGGTCCGAGTCCATTCCCGGTTTTAACTGTCCGGTGCGCGCCCACAGTTTCAGGCCGGCCTGGTTGGGAGCATCGTGATGCATCTCGTGACAGGAGATGCAGGAAAATTCGCCACCGCGAAAACAGGGTGAGGCTTGCACGCCATTGAATTCACGCCCAGTCACGCGAATCATGCCGTCGGCCCAGAAACGATTGCCAAAAAAATCGAGCTCCGTGCGTTTGATGAAATCTTTTTGTTCGCGATGATCTTCGCCGTTCGGCTGAACAACAAATCGCTGGACCAGGTCGTTCTTTCCCGGTCGGAATTTTCCGCCGTGCCGATTCCACTCGATTTTGTTCTCCATGTCATTGAACGCCCAGACGCTATGGCACTGACCGCAAACGAGCGCCGACTCCGGCCCTTTCATTCGCGCCGCATTTGCCACGCTCGAATCCGCCGCCTTGGTAAGGTGCAACTTCCAGCGGCGAATCGGATTGCGATTGAGGGCGATGTGCTCGCTGCCCTCGCTGTGGCAGGCCTCGCAGGCGATTCCGAATTCCGCCACCTGCGTGTCCCATCGGTTGCCTTCGACGAAGCGCGAAAGACCCTGCGTCACGTGGCAGTCCATGCACGCGCCATTCCATGCGCCGATGGAATAAGCTTCCTTTGTTTCCGGCGGCATGAGGAACGTTTGGGTCACTGGCGCCCAAATTTTCTCCGCGATGATATAGGCAAAGGGAAATTGCGCCAGCGTGCGACCTTCACCCGTCTCGACCCATAAAATTTGCAGCGTATGCGAACCTGTCAGTAACACAACTTGCTGCGGCTTGCCGTAGTCGCTACCTCCTTGCGGCCGCTGGCGGACGAAGAAATTATTACCTCTCCGCTCCAGCTTGTACTGCTGATTATTGAACGTCAGCTCGAGCCCATGAACGTCGGCAAGAAGAGTGCTCGGCGCCGCCACCTGTGTCATGGTCCGATGATACGAAGAATGCCAGCTCGCATAGTTGCCGGGATGACATGATCGGCATGTATTCGAGGTCACATAACCTGGAATCGGTGACTGGATCGGTCGGTTCTGTGGCGCCAGATTTTCGTGCCGATAGTAGTGGCCCAAAGCGACCGCCAGAATGATCGCTAAGACAAGCGTCGCGGAAATGAACGACGTTTGCCGGAGAGATGGAGGCACGTTGGGCACAACTAGCTCGGCGCATATTATGAAACGCCAGCACCCAGGCGCAATCTCAACTTAAACGAGCATTTATACTCGTTAGGCGCGGGCGCGCGTTGCGAGCCGGTTTTGCTCCTTCAAAATTGCCACCACGCTTGAAACGGAGTTGTGAGTTGGCCGTGAGTAAAATCCTGATTGCCGATGACCAGAGCGATGTGCTCGAGGCATTGCGCATCTTGTTGAAAGGCGAAGGCTATCAAACAGACGCCGTGACCGACCGAGAAACAATTTTGAATCCAATTTGGATGCCGGTTGCATCCCACAGGAAACACAATCCTGCAGCTAATTAGAAAATGAAAACGACAAACCAACTACCGAACACAAATAAACGACACGATTCCAGCCGTGCGCTTCTGCGCTGCGGACGGAATTTTCCCAAGACCGACTACCACTATCACAACGCCTCGCTCGCTGGCTGCGGTGCCGGGCGCGGAGCCACATTCCGCGCTCCCTCCTTCCGCGATATCAGCCGCGATTACCTGGAGCGTGAAGCGCGCAACAACTTCCTGACCGAAACCGCGCTCTTCGCGACGATTATGATTACCGCTGCCCTGCCGCTCTTGAACGGCGCGCACGCAGTGGCCGGCCTGATCCGATCACTCGGCGTCCTCTAGCACTTTGGCCGATCACGACGAAATTGCGAGGTGCTTGCGACAGCGCGGTCCGGCGGGGCGCTTCGCATCTCATAATGTTGCTAGAAGCGCCGGTCATATTCTCGCGGGACACGAGTCACCACTCAAGAATATTCCATCTCGGTCTTGCTGAGATCGACCCACTCGAATGGGAAAGGCTTCGTTGCGCCGAAACGGCTTCCTGGATTGGGTGTTCATATTTCTTGCCGTGGGTGGGCCAGCGCTTGCGCTCCTCGAACGAGACGTACTGCTCGGCGAAGTTAATTCCGACGAACGCGACGCAGATCGAATTGCGCTTCCCGCTCGCAATACTCCAACAGGTCTGTAACAAGACTGCAGACTGCATCTTCTGGTGCCTCGGTCAGGTCGATCATGTCTGCTATTTCCCGCATCATCCTGTCTCCTTCCGTCATCTCAGCGAGGATCTCAGAGTTGGATCCTAATGCGTGAGCCTTCAGCGCCAGTTCGGCAGCCGCAACTTCCTCCTTATTCCTCGAATTCTTCATGGTTTCCGGTCCAGAAAGCCAAGCTATAAGTTTCCCGATTTTTTAACGAGATAAAGCTGTTCGTGTTCCTTGACGACAGCCGTTCGCCTCTTCGCGGCCGATGTCGCTTTGCGCATATCGATGTTTACCATGCCGGCTCACGACTTTCCATAAAATAGCGGTCACACCCTCCGTCAGGGGCAGAGGACGCGACGCTCCAAGCGAGCTATATTACGGCGCGGCGCGCGATGAAGGTTGATCCGATGGTCGCGCTTCGTTACCAATAAACGAACCGCCCTGCCCTCAATCGTTTGTCTTTTAAGGATGAGATATCTTCTCAGCTTCTTGCTCTGCTTCGTTTCGTCTGTCCTCGCCGAAGACCCGTTGCAGCAAAAATTCGAGCAGACCTACACCTTGGAACAAACCGGCACGATCAGCGTTGAGAATATCGACGGTTCAATCCGCATTTACTGTTGGAGTGAGCCGGAAGTAAAACTGGAAGCGATCAAAAAAGCTTATTCGGCTGAACGGCTCAGCCAAATCGCAATCGATGTAGCGGCGACGCCAAAATCGCTCATGGTTAAAACAAAATTTCCGCCGCAACCAGGTTGGTGGAGTTTTCGCGATCGATCGGGCACAGTTGATTACACGATCATTGCTCCGCAAACGGTGAAGATAACAAACATGTCGCTGGCGAACGGCGACCTGGTCATCGAAGGACTCCGGGGCGGGAGTGCGACTGCGAGTTTGTCAAATGGAAGGATCGCAGCGCACAATTCTTTTGGGGATCTGCATCTGCGCGTCGCCCATGGCAGCCTGGATATTTTTTACGACTGGTGGGAGGAGATGCTGTTTTCACTTGATCTCGCAATTACCAACGGTGGAATACACGCCGTTCTGCCCGGCGCGGCCAAAATCAACCTGGATGCCGAGACTGTGAACGGAAATATCATCAGTGATTTTGGAAAAAATCGGGTCAAAGAAGGTCGGGTCAAAACGCTCCAGGCGTCCACTTTCGCGGCGAGCGCGCCGGAATGGAAACTCCGCAGCGTAAACGGCAACATAAGACTCGAAGCACCCTATTAGGATTCGTCTCATAAATGGCGTTTCTCGTCAGTTCCATGGGCGCTGACAAAAAAAGAGAGATTGTTGGAGGGACGCCCTCTGTGGCGTCCTTATCTAGCCGCGATTTGGGACGGGACAGAGCCCGTCCCTCCAGCGCACGATGGTGCGATTGGCTTTCTCAACTGCACTTTGGCCGTATCCATTCAGCGCGTCGCGCGAAATTGTTCGAGTAGATGATGGTCTTGTTCCGCCTTGGCGATTAGCCCGACGCGGCGATAACATTCTTCGCGTTTTTCCAGGGCGCCAGCTGTCTGGTTAATTTGGAGTGCGCGCGTCAGCGAGTCGATCGCTGCCGGATAGTCGCTGTTTTGCATTTCCAATTCCCCGCGATATTGCCACGCGGTAGAAAAATTTGGATCGAGCTCGGTCGTGCGTTTGATGCGATCGAGCGATTCTTTATCGCGCCCCAATTTTTTCAGAGCATAGCTGCTTTCAGCGCATGCCCCCGAAGATTTCGCATCGAGTTCCAAAGCCTTTTCCGCATCGGCCAGAGCCAGCGCCGGCTGCCCGATCTCATTTAGTTGCCAGGCGCGGTCGACATAAAGCTCCGGATTTTTTGGCTCTGCGGAAATTTCAGAATCAAGACGACTAATCGTTTGCAGAAATTCCGATGAGAGAGAGCCAAGGGCAATCGAAGGATGCACGGATAATTTCGCAACTTCGCCAACTCGGCCGAGTCCAATCAAAGCAAGCGCTTGAAATAATCTTGGTCGCACAGCAGTCGTGGAAGATTTGATGGCTGCCTCCGCGTCATCGAGCGCCAGTTGCGCGTCGCTCGCACGCAAAAAAAGCAGCGCGCGATCGCAGAGCAAGGAACTGTCGTTAGGCAGAGCCGCCAGTTCTTTGTCGATGTCGCGGACTTCAGGCAGAAATTTCGCGAAACGATCGAACGACTCGGTCTGGCGCCGGACGTGATCGTCATTGGGCGCAAGCTGCTGAGCGCGGTGGAGGTCGCGCAGGGCCGACTCCCATTGATGAATGCGGCGCGAGCAAAGAGCGCGGTTGATCCGTCCCTCGGCGCTATCTTGGATCTTCAGAATTCCGCTCCAGGCCGCCACCGCTTCCTGCCAGTGATGGGCCGATTGCTCCTGCACCGCGATTTTTCGGTACACTCGGGGATTTCGGGCATTGATCTCGGCAGATTTTCTCCAGGCAATCAAAGCGCTACTGCGATCGCCTTCCTTCAACGCGATATCGCCACTGTATTCGTGAAATTTTGCCGATGGCCGCCACACGGCTTTGCCCCATTCGAGCAGCGATTGTTTTGCGCCCGCGAGGTCTTTTACTCCGAGCTGGGCTTGGACGAGTCGCTCCCACGCGCCGTTATCCTGCGGCGCAAATTGAATTACCCGCCGAGCAAGTACCGTGGCCGTTTGATACGAATGCTCCGACAGCGCGCGCCGCAAATCGGCACGTATTTGCTTTTCGTTATTTGAAACCGTGCGTCGGCACCCGATCGGTAAAAGCAATGCCATTACGCAAAGAAGCGCCGACAAAATCAAAAGCGGCCGGCGGTTGAAAAAAGTCATTTGGCGGAAGGGAGCTAATCGGAGAAGATGAAAGCGGCAATCCTGTGATTTCCGTCAGCCAATCAAGAACCCAAAATTAACAAAATCGCAAATTTGGTCTCATGCCTTCGTTCGACATCGTTTCGGAAGTGGACAAACAGGAAATCGACAATGCGCTCAACCAGGCGCGGAAAGAGTTGGCGACGCGTTTCGATTTTAAAGGCAGCGTGGCGGAAATCATCTCTGAGAAAGACAGAATTACCCTGACTGCGGAAGACGCCGCGCGGCTGCGCGGATTGCGCGAGATCGTGATCGGGAGACTTTCGAAGCGCGGCGTCGATCTGCGCAATGTGGACCAAGCAGAGCCGGCGATTTCGCCGCTCGGACATGCCCGGCAGGAGTTGAAGATTCAACAAGGTCTGGAAGGCGACAAGGCAAAGGAAATTATTCAGGCGATCAAGGGTCAGAATTTCAAAGTGCAGAGCCAACTGCAAGATCGCCAGATCCGCGTGACTGGAAAGAAGAGAGATGATCTGCAATCGGTCATTCAGTTTGTGAAGGGTCGCGACTTCGGTGTTGCGACCGCTTTTAAGAATTTTCGGGATTGAATTCTGGCTTGGAGGGACGAGCTCCGTCTCGTCCCACTAGTGTCGGACGGCACAGAGGCCGTCCCTCCATTTTTTTTTATCCGCCCTGTACGGGCGGCATGATTGCAATCTCTTCGTTCGGTCGAAGCGCGTAGTCACGTTCGACAAATTCAACTCCCGCGCCGATGAGGATATTCTTGTCCCAAGCACGGAGCGCGGGAGCGCGCGCATAGATAACGTCCAGCAAATCCGCTACGCACGATCCTTGCGGAATTTCAATCAAACGCGTCGATCCGCCCGCGAGCTCTTTCAAATTGGAAAAGAATTGCACTTGGACGTGCATCGTCAGTCTCGGAGATTATTGAGGCGTTGTCGCGATCAGCTCTTTTCGAAGAACGCCGATACAGGGCAAGTTCCGATACCGCTCCATATAATCGAGTCCGTAACCCACTACGAATTCGTCCGCAATTTCGAAGCCGACGTAGTCCGCTTCGATTGGTCGCTGGCGTGCCTTCGATTTTTTTAACAGTACACAAATTTTCACACTGAGAGGTTGTGCGGTTTCAAGTTTCTGTTGAATCGCGGCGAGCGTCGTCCCGCTATCAAGGATATCGTCAAGGATCAAAATGTGGCGCCCGGCGATATGAGGAAGTGCAACCTGACGGAAAACAACTTCGCCGGTCGTTTCAGTTTCGCCGCGATAGCTGGCCACGCTCAGGCAATCGAGTTTCAGCGGGAGCGGAATTCGACGCAACAGATCGGCCATGAAAATGAGGCTCCCGTTCAACACTGCGATGACAGTAAGCTCGCGACTTTTGTAATCTGCAGAAATCTCCGCCGCGATTTCGTCGAGTCTATGCTGGATGGTCGCTTCCTCGAATAAGACGCGCTCAAGATCGCTCTGCATTGTCAGGTGAACTTTCGCCGCGTGACCTGGTTAGGCAAAGCGAAACATCGTGGCAGGTTGACCGTCGTCCTGCCGAAAACTGAATCGTCGCGCCAATCGTCAGTCATTCGATCATGCTCGGGGGGGGACTTGAACCCCCACGCCTTGCGGCATACGCCCCTCAAACGTACGTGTCTGCCATTCCACCACCCGAGCGTGTCTG
>JBDUDH010000051.1:0-19290 GCA_040003015.1 Verrucomicrobiota bacterium
AAAAGCGTGAAACAAATTATTGGTACGACAAAGTTCATGGAACGATGGGAGCCGGGTTTTTGGCGGAGCGATACACCATTGTCGGTCAGTGGGGCACACAGATCGATCCGCCGGCGCATTTCCTCCGGGGCGCATTCGTGGCGATGCGCACAGATTGGGCGAAACGATGGCCGGATGCGAAAGCGATGGAGAACAAAGATGCGAAAGGTCGTTCCTCCTTAAAAGTGCGGGTCAGGAGAGAAACTCTTGCGAAACGGCTGCCACGTCGGGTTTGACCCAAAGGAAACGCGGCGCTAATCGCATACGCGATGAATTTGCTCGACGAACTCGAGACGCGGATCGTCTGCGGCGACGGCGCGATTGGCACTTTGTTGCTCGACCAAGGTGTGCCGATCGAGCGCTGCTTTGAAGAACTCTCCGTCAGTGAGCCGGATTCGATCCAAAAAATTCATGAGGAATATATCGCGGCCGGAGCGCGTGTGATCGAGACGAACAGTTTCGGCGCGAATGCCGTCCGGCTAGAAAGGTTCGGCTTCGAGAACCGCGTCGCTGAGATCAACTCCGCGGCGGCGCGCCTGGCTTCACAGTGCGCGCGTGGAAAAAATGTTTATGTCGCGGGAAGTGTTGGTCCGTTAGGTGTCGCGTCGGACGAAGCAGAAGCGAGAGGGATCAACCGCGAGGCGGCTTTCAGCGAACAAATTTCGGGGCTTCTCAATGGCGGTGTGGAATTGATTTTTTTTGAAACGTTTATGGATTTCGATGAACTGGCGATTGGGTTGCGCGCAAAACAAGCGCTGAGCGATCTGCCAGCTATCTGTTCGCTTGCCTGTGGTCCCGAAGGCCGTTTACCATCCGGCCTCACTCTGGTCGACGCGTTTCAGAAGCTGCGAGATTCGGGCGCGCAAATTATGGGTGTCAATTGCATGAACGGTCCGCATGCGATGGTGCAGTTACTCGAGCGCGTTCCATGCAACTATCTTCTCTCGGCCTATCCAAATGCGGGCTACCCTAAATATCACGAAGGCCGTTTCATTTATCATACCGCTCCGGATTATTTCGCCAAATCTGCGCGTGAAATGGTAGCCGAAGGCGCGCGACTCATCGGCGGCTGTTGCGGAACAAATCCGCGGCATATCGCGGCTATCTCGGCGGCGATCGCTGATTTAAAGCCGGTCAGAACCAAGATGGTGCGGATCATTGCTGAGCCGGCACCGGCGCTTCCTCTCAAGCGGAGTGCTGACACCGAAATAAGCCTGCTCGACCGCATCGCGCAGGGTCGCCGAGTGATTATTTGCGAGCTAGATCCACCGAAAACACTCGCGCTCGAAAAATATTTCGCTGGTGCGCAAGCGCTCGTTCGTGCCGGCTGCGACGCTATTACGTTAGCCGATAATTCTTTGGCGATTCTGCGAGTCAGCAACCTGGCGATCGGCGCCATCCTGAAAGAGCGATTCGGCATCACATCGCTTTTGCACGTGAGTTGTCGGGATCGAAATGTTCTCGGCCTGCAAAGCGAGCTGCTTGGGATGGCAGCGATGGGCATCCGCCACGTTTTGCCGCTTACCGGCGATCCTGCAAAAGTCGGCGATCACCCTGGCGCTGCTTCGGTCTATGACGTGAACTCCGTGCAGCTGATTGGAATTATTAAACGGATGAACGAAGGCTTCAATCAAGCAGGTAAATCGATCAAGACGCCGACGCAGTTTGTGATTGGCTGCACCTTTAATCCGAACGCGAGAATTCTCGATGGGCAGTTGGCGCGCTTGGAGCGGAAAGTTGCAGCGGGCGCGCAATTCGTGATGACGCAGCCGGTTTTCGATGTGCGCTTAGTCGAGGAGATGGAGCGCCGGACGCGTGACATCGGCGTACCAATCTTTACCGGAGTCTGGCCGCTGGTAAGCGGACGCCAGGCAGAATTTTTGCATAACGAAGTGCCGGGAATCATCGTCCCTGAGGAAGTGCGGAAAA
The DNA here is from genome assembly GCA_040003015.1 of Verrucomicrobiota bacterium. Lineage (GTDB taxonomy): Bacteria > Verrucomicrobiota > Verrucomicrobiia > Chthoniobacterales > UBA10450 > JBDUDH01. The sequence goes on from JBDUDH010000051.1 coordinate 1,969, forward strand.
GGATGGCAAAGGCGGACGCCGAAACAGGTCGTGCGTGCGGATTACAACTTGCGAAAGAAATCACACAGGCCGCGCTCGACCGTTTTCCCGGCGTGTATCTTATCACTCCATTCTTGCAATACGCGATGACGGTCGAGCTGGCGGAATTTGCGCGCGCCTCTTGAATTGCCGAAGCTTCCCATATGCCGAAGATGCGACGCGCACTCTACATGCAGATTGGGGGATTGCTGCTTGTCGCAACTTTGATCTTCGCGCTCGACCGGTTGTTGCCGTTGGCCGATGCAGTTGCTCGAGTGCAACAGAGAATCATGCATCTCGGAGTCTGGAGCGCGATTTGTTACCCGTTACTTTATGCATGCTGCAATGTGTTGCTACTTCCAGGGGGGCTGCTCAGCATCGGCGGAGGGTTTTTCTTCGGCCTGTGGTGGGGTTTTTTGATCGTGCTCGTGGGAAACGTTGCTGGCGCGGCGGTTGCGTTTCTCATCAGTCGTCGGATAGGCCGGCGGTGGCTCAAGCAAAAGCTCCTGCGCAACCCGACGATGGAAGCGCTCCAGCCCGCTGTTGCACGCGAAGGCTGGAAAATCATCCTGCTGAGCCAACTACACCCACTGTTTCCGACGAGCTTATTGAATTACCTGTATGGCTTGACGCGGATCCGGTTTCGCACCTGCATGCTCTGGGTTGCGATCGGTCAGGCACCGGGTCTTTTTCTATATGCTTATATCGGCACTCTCGGACAGTTCGGATTGAATTTGGTTCGTGGAACGACTCATCCGCGAACGGGAGAATATTTCGTGTGGGGGGGTGGGCTCGTCCTATCGACATTAGTGCTGCTTGGGCTCGGTCGAATTGCACTGCGAATAATGCAGAAGGTAGAGCAGCAAACTTCAGACGCCGAACCGAGTCGAAGCCTGGCTTATCGATGAATTAGCATAAATGATTGAAGTAGAGACCTATATAGATTTAGAATCGCTATTTCATTTTGCGACTCGGGTTCGCACTTTGGTTTGTGCGGCCTACTCACAGTTTAGAAGCGGAGCGTCGCTCCCGGCTTTCCCCGGTAACGTCTGCGTCGCTTGCAACGGTGAGAACGTTTCTTTTGGTCTCGCGATTTGTGCCGAACGCGCCTGCATTTTGGCGGTGACAGGGACGGAGGTCAAGATGTTCGGGGCAATCGCTCTGATAGCCGATCTCCGGAATTATTAAGAAGTCCTATATTTCAAGAGATGACATTCACTTTGCCAAAAAACTATGATGTGATTGTCGTTGGGAGTGGACATGCGGGAATAGAAGCCGCCCTGGCATCGGCCCGGCTAGGCGCGTCAACGCTGCTGCTAACACAAAACTTGGATACAATTGGGCAAATGTCTTGTAATCCGGCGATTGGCGGACTCGCGAAGGGACACATCGTCCGCGAGGTTGATGCACTTGGCGGCGCCATGGGACTGAACGCCGACGCGACCGGAATTCATTTCCGGATGCTCAACGCGAAAAAAGGTCCGAGCGTTCGAGCTCCGCGGGCGCAATGCGATAAAAAGGCTTATCAATTTCGGCTGAAAGCGATTTTGGAACGGCAAGCCGGATTGGATGTCAAGCAAGCTGGTGTTTCGGAGATAATAACGAGAAACGGGTCAGTAGCTGGAGTCATTACTGACGTGGGCTTCGCCGTTGCCGGTCAAGCGGTCGTAGTTACAGCAGGCACTTTTCTCTGCGGTCTTCTTCACGTGGGCGACAGAAGTCGGGCGGGCGGTAGGATGGCCGACGCCAGCTCGCCGCTTAGCGACAACCTACGGCACGTCGGCTTTGAAACGGGGAGGTTTAAAACCGGAACGCCATGCCGGATCAACTCGCGCTCGATTGACTTCAGCAAATGCGGAATTCAATTAGGCGATACACCACCGCCGCGATTTAGCTTTCTTCCCAGGAACGCGCTGGAGGTTGACGCTTCGTTCCCGGTTGACAGGCTCGCGGCCGGTCTGTTCCACGTGGAACAGGTTCCCTGTTGGATAACGCATACGACTCCTCTTACCCATAAAATAATCCGCCGCAATCTCCACCGCTCGCCTTTATATTGCGGACGGATAGAAGGGACTGGACCGCGATATTGTCCCTCGATCGAAGACAAAGTTGTTAAATTTGCCGATAAGGAACAACACCAGCTCTTTCTTGAACCGGAAGGCAGACGAACCGAGGAAATTTACGTCAATGGAATCTCGACTAGTCTTCCTTACGACGTGCAATTGGAGTTCATCCATTCAATCCCTGGATTGGAACACGCCGAAATCATGCGTCCCGGATATGCGGTCGAATATGATTATTTTCCGCCGACCCAATTGCGCTCCACTTTGGAAACGAAACTGATTGCCAACCTGTATTTTGCCGGGCAAATTAATGGCACTTCTGGATACGAGGAGGCGGCGGGGCAAGGCATGATCGCGGGGGTTAATGCGGCCCTAAAGGTCCAACGCCGGCCGGCGATGATTCTCACGCGTAGCGAAGCTTACATCGGCGTATTAATCGATGATCTTGTGACCCTCGGAACTCAGGAACCCTACCGCATGTTCACGAGCCGTTCTGAACACCGGCTTTTGCTTCGGCAGGATAATGCCGACCAGCGGTTAACGGCGCTGGCATACAAAATCGGGCTGGTAGATTCTGTCAGGCACACGCTCCTGCAAACAAAATTACGTGATTTGAATGTTGCGCGGATCACTGCTGGAGATACGAGAATAGGCGGCGAATCGTTGCTTCGACTCCTGAAGCGACCAGATTTCAAAACAGCCGATTTGCCAAGCGACTTATTCCAGTCGGTGTCTCGCGATGTGTGGGAGCTTCTGGAGATCGACGTCAAGTATGAAGGCTACATTCGGCGTCAGTCTGAGCAGATCAGCCAGGCTGAGCGAAACGAACAAATGCCAATCCCCCCGGACGTCGATTATTTAACTATTCCAGGACTTCGAAACGAGACGCGGCAAAAATTAAACGCCTTGAAACCTGATAGTATCGGTCGCGCCAGCCGCGTGAGCGGAGTGACACCGAGCGACATCTCAATAATCTCTATTTGGCTCAAAACCAAGCTCTTGCTACCTAAATCATGAGGGTTTGGCCTCGTATTTTCTAAGGGCGAAAAATCGGTTACCTCAAGGTTTGACCCAGCATAATGACTAAGTATTTCTTGATAGCCCTCGGCGTTTCGTTGGTTGGCTATTTCGTCGGTTCATTGCCGACAGGTCATCTAGTTGGAAGATCCCTCGGCGTAGATATCAGTAAGTATGGCAGTGGAAATATCGGAGCGACCAACGTCCTCCGCGTGCTTGGACGACGATGGGGGTATCTTGTTTTTTCTATTGACACTTTAAAGGGTTTTTTAGCTGTGAGAGTAGCATTTTACTTGGTGCAGATCGCGAAAATGGGCGTGGAACGCATTGAACTCCTCGGGATTCTGGCGGCGATTACTTGTATCATGGGACACACTTTCCCAATTTGGCTGCGGTTTAAAGGCGGGAAGGGTGTTGCCACATCGGCCGGAGCGTTGCTCGGTTTAATGCCACTGGCCATCGTCGCCATCTTTTGTGTCTGGCTGATTATTTTTCAACTCACTCGATATGTTTCACTCGCATCGATGGGTGCTGCGGCGGCTTTGCCTGTGGTAGTGGGGATTTTGATCCTGCGAAAGTTTGTTACTGACGATGCGTTACTTTATTTTTCTGTTCTCATCGCCGGAGTAGTGATTTGGCGGCATCGGTCCAATTTAAAACGGCTCATTAACGGGACCGAACACCGCTTTAGCCGATGAAGATAGAGAGTACCGCGATCATCGGCAGCGGAGGATGGGGAACGGCGTTGGCCGCGCTTTGGGCGCGACAAGGAAATACGGTGACGCTTTGGGGACATACACCCGATCGCGTGAGACAAATCGCCGCGACACGGCAAAATGCCGATTACCTTAGTGATGTCGAGCTTCCTTTCTCGATCCGAGTGACGAGCGAGCTAAGGGATTGCGTGGAAGCAGACCTGATCGTTTTTGTTACGCCTTCGAAGGCCTTGCGCACGGTCGCGGCGCAACTTCAACCGCTCGTCAAGAACTTCGCCTCGGTAATGCTCAGTTGTACAAAGGGTATCGAACACGGCTCCGGATTGCGTATGAGTGAAATTGTCGCTGAATATTTTCCCCGGAACTCAATCGCCGTCCTTTCCGGTCCCAATCTGGCCGTGGAGGTCGCGCGCGGTTTGCCCACAGCAACCGTCCTGGGTTGCCGCCAAACCGACGTAGCTGCGTCCCTGCAACAGCACCTTGGGAGCGAGCGATTCCGCGTTTACACCAGTCATGAAGTTACGGGCATTGAGTTGGGCGGCGCGCTAAAAAACATTTTCGCGATTTCCGCCGGTGTTAGCGACGGATTTGGATTTGGTGATAACTCCAAAGCTGCACTTGTGAATCGCTCCTTTGCCGAATTGCTTCGCCTCGGGGTCGCGATGGGCGGAGAACCCGCGACCTTTCAAGGATTGAGCGGGGCCGGCGATTTGATTGCGACATGTTTTAGTCGGCACAGCCGAAATCGGCGCGTGGGCGAACAGCTCGGTCAGGGTAAATCAATCGAAGCGATCATGAATGGGATGCAAATGATCGCAGAAGGAATTCCTACAGCGCGTAGTGCCTATGAGTGCGCCCGTAAATTGGGCATAGAAACTCCGATTATCGACCAGGTTTACGCGGTTATCTACGAAGGCAAGTCTCCCGCCCAGGCGATGTACGAATTGCTCGGTCGCGACCAGAAGGCGGAGCTGGCGTAAAGGAATTTTATTTCGATCCACGCTCACCGCGGGTGAACTGTGCGATGACCGATGGATAGAGTGCGTATTCCGCGAGCTGAATTCGTTCATGCAGCGTCGCGGGCGTGTCACCCGGCGAGATCGACACTTCGCGTTGCGCGATGATCTCGCCAGTATCGATGCCGGATTCGACGTAGTGAACGGTACAACCAGTCGTTTTTTCCCCGGCGGCAAGCGCCTGTTCCCACGCTTCTTTGCCGGGAAACTTCGGTAAAAGCGAAGGATGAATGTTGATAATCCTTCGCGGAAATGCATCGAGCATCGGCGCCTTCAGCACGCGCATGAATCCGGCGAGAACAACAAGATTCACTCCCGCGTCGCGCAGCATTTTCACCAAGTCTCGTTCGACTTGGAATTCCAGCTTCGTGTGATATTTTCCAGGAGGCAGATAGGCATTGGGAACTTCGAAGGCCCGTGCGATGTCGAGGATACCAGCCTCGAGAACATCAGATACGACGAGCCGCACCTCCGCATTCAAATTACCCGCGCGAATCTGCTCGAGAATCGCTTGGCAATTACTGCCTTTGCCCGACCCGAGAATTCCGAGCGCAAGCGCCGTCATCAAAGTTGTCGAATTAAATTGATAAGACGTGAGGTGGAGTAACCGGGAATCAGCGGCAGGATCCGAATCTCGGTGCCGACTTTCTCCAACGCCATCCTTTCTTCCGGATCCAGAGTGGCCGTGGTGTAATCGCCACCCTTCGCATACATCGATGGACGCACAATCTCGATTACGCGGGTAGCGCGGACGTTTTGGAAAATCGCAACATAATCTACGCAACTCAACGCGGCTAACACTTCGGCGCGATCCACTTCGTTATTCAGCGGGCGACCTTCGCCTTTGAGCAAACGCACCGAATCATCGCCGTTGAGCGCCACGCCGAGCGCGTCCCCCAGTTCGCGCGCAGCTCGGAGATAACGAACGTGCCCCACATGGAGCAGATCGAAGCAACCATTAGTCAAGACGAGCTTTCGCCCGTGATGTCTCAGCGTTTCCGATCGCGCGGAGAGTTGTTCGATTGTAATGATTTTATCGCTCACGGTTCGGCGGTGACAAACTGCAGCGCGCGAGGCAAAACTTCGAAGACCGCGGGCGCGTTTCCCGCCAGTTCGCCATCCACATTAAACCACATACCTGGTTTCGAGCTCACCGCCACTTTAGCGGCGCGCCGAAACACGATTCCATTGGTTCCCATATGCTTGCCGAGCACGATTTGCGCGACGACCATCGTCAGGTCTGTTACGGAAGTTTTTGGAATTAAAATTACATCGAGCAGGCCATCATCAAGAATTGCCTCCGGCGCGATTGGGACCCCGCCCGCGACGTAGCGCCCGTTGGCAATGACCACATTGTAAAGCTCGAGCGCAAGCGTCTCGGTTTCGTCCAGCACGATAGTTGTTTGATATCCGTGCAACTCAGGAAGCGCGGCCGCAGCACATCGCAGATATGCAAGCGGCCCCCATGTTTTTTTAATTTCCGGCGTCAGCTTTTCGTCGACCAATCCGCTGAAGCCGCCAGCGGAGACATTCAAGAAATATCGAACCTGATCGCTGGTCACACGAACAAGATCGACAAATTTGACATTGTGCGAAGGCAGGAGGGCAATGCTCTCATGTGGGTCTGTCGGCAAGCCGAGAGATCGTGCAAAATCGTTCCCGGTGCCTAGAGGAACCAATCCGACTCGACACTGCCCGGCGCGCTCGCCAATTCCGTTAATCACTTCGTTTAAGGTTCCATCGCCGCCCGCGGCAACGATGAAATCACAACCTTTCTCGACGACCTTCTGTGCAATCTTTGCCGCACTGCCGGATTCGCTGGTAACGTGGAACCCGTTAGGCGAAAAACGACGCAATTTCTCTATCGCATCCTCGGCCAGCGCAGCCGAGCCGGCCTTAGGATTAAGAATGACGCAGGTTTTCAAATACGAAGTCATCGCTGAGCCCGGTCGATAGTGTTGCAGCAGGGAATCCGCGCGGCAATTGATTTGAAAACGTAAAAACGATATGCATGATCTATTTCTTCTCGTGCGCCTTCATCAAAACGATCCCTTTGACATCGTTGAAGGCTATGATTTCGGTTCTCCGTAAAAAATTGCGCGCGCGAGGGTGGGTTCGCCCTGCGCTCGCGCCATGCGCTTGACGCGGCTGGTTGCCGGTTGAAGGTGGGATAAAGCGCTCGCAAGTTGACAGCGGGCGCTGCGGTCATTTCCAAATAGCAGTTCCCACTGAGCAATTGAATAAGATCGGCCTGGAAAAAACCGCGGCTTTCTCTCCCGGAATATTTCGTGTTTCAAGCAGACCAATTGTCAGCGCGAGGAAGCCAAGACCGATCTCCGAAACTTCTGCCAGCACAGCAGACGACTTCAACAATCTGGGCGAGCTTCCTCGATCGTACGAAATCGAATCAATTTACCTGATCGCGCGGGACTCGAAAACTCTCTTCACGTATTGGGACATTGATTGGACGACCGTCTTTGAGCAGCTCGCTCCCCGCACGCTGAAAATCTATCTTCGAGTTTTGAAATCCGATGGCGCACAGGAAAGCGTCGCTGAAATCGATCCGATAGCTGGGAATTGGTATCTGCCGGTCGCGGAAGCGGGCGCGCTCTATCAGGTAGAGATTGGCTATTTCGGATCGGGAGAAAATTGGACAGTGGTCGCGCGCTCGGGTTTTGCCGCGACGCCCGCTGATAAAGTATCGCATGACACAGCTGCCGATTTTGCGACGCTGCCATTTCATCTAAGTTTTCAACGGCTTCTTGCTATTTTTCGTTTGGTCGGCGCCGACGGTAGAACGCTCCTCGAGTCACTGGCGAGACTGCAACAGAAGGCAAGAGCGCTGAGCGAGTCGATGTCCGCCCCTGAATGGTTGGAGCTGCTTGGCCTCGCGAGCGGAGCCGCCGAACGCGACGCTCTTCTGCAAAAGACCGGGCTGACTTCCGCCGATCTTGACGCATTACTGCAGCCGTCGGTTGAACAGCCGATGAAAATAGGACTGGGAAACGATCTGCTGGAACGATGGCTACAAACCGACGGCGGCGTTGTCGATTCCAGCTCGAGCGCGTTGCAGAAATCGGCTGGTAGCTGAGGCGCGTGCAGTCGGCCACTTAACCACCGCCGAGATACGCCGCCTTGACGTTTTCATTCTGGCGCAAGGCACCGCAACGATCGTGCAGAATAATCCGGCCCGTTTCCAAAACATACCCGTACTTCGAAACTTCCAGCGCCAGATTGGCATTCTGTTCTACCAAAAGAATAGTGATGCCTAACGACTGATTGATCTCCACGATTTTCTGAAAAATCGTTTTTACCAGGATCGGCGCGATTCCGAGGGAGGGCTCGTCGAGCATCAGGCAGCGCGGCTTGCTCATGAGCGCGCGGCTGATCGCGAGCATCTGCTGTTCGCCGCCCGACAACGTGCCTGCGACTTGTTTTGCTCGTTCCCTTAAACGCGGGAAAATTTCAAAAACGAAATCGAATTCGGCCCCGAGTTTATGTCGATCTTTGCGCAGGTAAGCGCCCATCAACAAATTTTCGCGCACGGTCAGATTGGCGAAAATCATGCGGCCTTCTGGCACCTGCGAAATGCCGCGCTCTACGATGCGGTGCGGCGGCTGATTGCTGATCTCTTCGCCTTCGTAACGAATGCTGCCGCGCTGCGCCTTGAGCAATCCGGAGACCGTGCGCAACGTCGTCGATTTTCCCGCGCCGTTCGCGCCGATCAAAGTAACAATGTCGCCTTTAGCCACGCTCAATGAGACGTCGTGCAGCGCGGTGATCGATCCATAATTAACCGCGAGATCTTTTATTTCGAGCATGTCGATCCCTTATTCCTTTTTCGCTTCTTCACCGAGATAGGCTTCGATCACTTTTGGGTTTGCCTGCACTTCCGCCGGCGTGCCCTCTGCGATCTTGATGCCGTAATCGAGCACCGCAATGCGCTCACAAATTCCCATCACCACTTTCATGTCGTGCTCCACCAGCAGTACAGCGATTTGGAATTTTTCTTTCACGAACCGGATCAGCTCCATGAGTTTTTCTTTCTCGCGCGGGTTCATGCCGGCCGCGGGCTCATCGAGCAGCAAAAGTTTCGGCCGTGTCGCAAGCGCCCGCACAATTTCGAGCCGCCGCTGATCGCCGTAGGAAAGACTACTGCAAAGTGAGTCGCGAAATTTTCCAAGATCGAAAATATCGAGCAACTCCTGGACTTGCCGGGCGACGTCGTTTTCCTCGCGATAAAATGCGCGCATGCGCCAGAGCGCGTGCGTCAGGCCGTGACGCAGACGCAGATTGAACCCGGCGCGAACGTTGTCGAAAACCGAGAGCGTCGCAAACAAACGAATGTTTTGGAACGTACGCGCGATGCCGCGTCGGGCGATGGCACTGGGCTTGAGACCTGCGATGGGTGCGTTCTCAAAACTGATCGTGCCGCCGGTTGGTCGATAAACGCCGGTGACGACGTTGAACACAGTCGTTTTGCCGGCCCCATTCGGCCCGATGAGGCCGATGAGATCGTCCGTGCCGATTTGCAGATCGAATGCCGAAACAGCAACGAGTCCGCCAAAGCGGACCGTGCATTGCTGAAGATCAAGAAGCGCGGAGGACATGTCGATCTAAGCGGAGTTGGCGGGCAATTTCGCGCCCTTGGTCGAGCCACCGATCGGAATTCCTCGTCGTGGTAGTCGCCCGAAAAGACCTTGTGGGCGCAGGAGCATTAACGCGATAAGCACGAGCGAGTAAATAATTACTCGATTTTGCGCGATGCGGCGCACCAGATCGGGCAACCATTCGTAGCCGGCCACGAACCGCAAGTACTCCAGCAGCAACGTTAGCAAAATCGCCGCAAAGGCAACGCCGGCGGTGCTGCCCATGCCGCCAAGGATCACCATGATCACGATCTCGATGGAACGTTGAAAATCGAATCCGCTCGGATTGATGTAAGTGGTGCTGTGCGCGTAAAGTCCGCCCGCTACTCCGGCAAAAAAGGCACCGAGGACGAAGGCGGTCACTTTGTAGCGCGTGGTGTTGATTCCGACCGCTTCGGCTGCCACTTCGTCGTCGCGCACGGTGAGAAAACCGCGGCCATAAGTGGAATCGATCAAACTAATCACAATGTAGATTGTTAGAGCCGCGACCGAGTAGGTCCAAAAAAGTGTCGTGTAGCTTGCAATGCCGCTATAACCGCGCGGACCGCCCACGGCGTCGGTGTTTTGAATCAAGACCCGAATGATCTCGCCGAACCCGAGGGTAACGATTGCCAGGTAATCGCCCTTCAACCGCAAGGACGGCACGCCGACGATGAGGCCGGCAATCGAAGCGGCGACTCCTCCGGCCATCAACACGGCGACGAAAAGAAGAGTTATGCTGAAGAAATTTGTTCCGAGCGCTTTAAAAAGAACGGCGCTGTGTTCGGTGGAAAGATACGCCGACACGTAGGCGCCGATGGCCATGAAACCAGCGTGGCCTAACGAAAATTGCCCAGTATAACCGTTGATGAGATTGAGACTGACAGCGAGCGTGACGTTGATCCCGATGAAGATGATGATTTGCAGGTAATAGGAATTCATCCCGCCGGAAAAATGCGACGCCAGACCGCTTATGATGATGGCAGCCAGCAACGCCAGTTTTTTAATGTGACGATATTTCATTGATCCAGTCGGAGTGGGTGACCGCGTTCCTCAAACTTTCTCAATCTGCGAGCGCCCGAAAATTCCAGCCGGGCGAAAAAGCAAAATGACAATAAGCAGCGAGAACGCGATCGCGTCGCGGTAAGTGGAAAAGGCCGAACCGGCCACAAATGTTTCGATCACACCGAGAATGATACCCCCGACTGCCGCGCCGGGAATGTTTCCGATGCCGCCCAGCACGGCCGCGACGAACGCCTTGATTCCCGGGAGCAGGCCCATTAACGGGTCGATCGAGGGATAGCTCAGCGAATAAAGAATCCCGGCCGCCCCGGCAAGCGCGCTGCCGAGTCCGAACGTAAATGAAACGATAGTGTCGATGTTGACGCCCATTAATGCCGCGGCCGCGGCGTTGTTGGAGACGGCGCGCATCGCCATTCCCAGCCTTGTGCGTTTTACGATGAAGGTGAGCGCGATGAGCAAACAAATAGTGACGATAAATGCGGCGAGTTGCGTCGTCGTAATCGTCAGTGCGCCCGTTCCTGGCAGTGCTCGATCCGGCATCAATTCGGGAAACGATTTTGGATCCGCCCCGAAGACAAACTGGCCGCCGTATTCCAGAAACAGAGAGACACCGATCGCGGTGATGAGAACGGTGAGTTTTGGCTGTTGACGCAAGGGACGATACGCGAGCTTCTCGATTGTGATGCCGAGCAGAGCGCAGATCACCATGGTCAAAATCAGCACTGCGACAGGGCCAAGCGGTATCATCCAACCGGTGAAATGTGGCAGCAGCCGCGGGGTCAGGTAGTAACCGCAAAAGGCGCCGATCATAAAGACGTCGCCGTGCGCGAAATTGATGAAGCGCAGCACTCCGTAAACCATTGTGTAGCCAAGCGCGATCAGCGCGTAGAAAGCGCCTAAGGACAGGCCATTAATGAGCTGCTGGAAAAATTCGGTGGCGGACACGCGGCTGATCGCTAATAGCTGATAGCTAATCGCGAAGCAACGTCCGACGCAGCCCGCTCAACATTCGGCCCTCATCCTCAGCGGCTTTGTAAATCGCCGCAAAGCTCACATCGCTCAGAAATGCCTGGCGTCTCGCGACGACCGCTTCGGAAACAACTTCGAAGAGTGATCCGGTTGCGATTTCTACAAATCGTGCGAAATCGGTCTCCGAGATACGGGAACTTCCCTCGGCTATATTTGAAGATACGGAGACCGCTGCGCGTCGCATCTGATTTGTAAGGCCAAATCGTTCATCGGCAGGGAAGGATTTAGTAATCGAGTAGACTGTGTCCGCCATCTCAATCGCCTTCTGCCAGACAGCTAACTTCTCAAATTTAAACATGGCGCCATTGTGTACAGGCAATCAGGATTTGACTATTAGCTCCCGCTCACGGCGGAACGGTCGTGACGAATTTCGTCTGGTTGTTCTCTACCTGGAGAACAACCGCCGCTTTCGTTGCGTTTCGCTTTTCGTTGATTGTGATGTTGCCTGTCACACCGGGATAATTTTTCACGCTTGCGAGAGCATCGCGCACTTTCGCGCCGTCAGTCGACCCGGCAGTATTGATCGCTTGCCCGAGAATCATCATCGCATCGTAACCAAGCGGCGCCATTCCATCGGGGAGGGCGTGAAATTTCGCCTGATATTTCTTCACGAAATCCTGCACCTTCGGGTTCTGGTCCTGCACCGAGAAGTGCGTCGAGAAATAGCAGCCATCCAGCGCGCTGCCACCGATCTCGGTCAGTTTGGGCGAATCCCAGCCGTCGCCGCCGAGTAGCGGGACCTTGATGCCTAACGAGCGCGCCTGTTTAGCGATCAATCCAGCTTCGGTGTAATAACCGGGCACAAAGATGGCCTCGGGTTGCGCCACCTTCAGGGAGGTGAGTTGTGCACGGAAATCCTTGTCGATGCCGCCCCCGGTGTAAGACCGGTCGCCCACAATCTCTCCCCCATGACTCGTGAAGTATTCTTTGAAAAACTGGGCGAGACCCTTCGAATAATCGCTCTTCACATCCTGCAAAATTGCGATCTTTTTCGCGTGCAGATTGTCGAGCGCGAACTTTGCCATCACGGTGCCCTGGAATGGATCAATGAAGCAAACGCGAAAAATGTAATCGCCCTTTTCGGTCACGCTCGGATTAGTTGACCCGGGGGAAACCATCGGAATTTTCGCTTGCTGACAAATGGGCGCCGCCTCAAGCGAGCGCGAGCTGGCGATTTCGCCCACGATCGCGATTGCCCGATCGCTCGCGATCAGTTTTTTCACCGCGGCCGAAGGCTGGCCTGGTTTGGATTGATCGTCCTCGATGACAATCTTCATTTTACGTCCGCCCAGCACTCCGCCGGCGTTGTTGATTTCCTCCTTTGCCAACTCGACGCCGTTACTCGAGTTGATTCCAAAAGTCGCTTCACTGCCGGTGAGCGAAGCGAATTCTCCAATCACAATATCCTGCGCACGGATTGAAACGGCGAAACCAAACAGCGCGCAAATCAAAAAAAGAACCGTGGAACTGAAACGCGATTTCATAACTAACTCTTCCTTTACCCCTTCACTTGCCCGCGCGCAATTCCAACCGGGTTCGAGAAAACAAAAAAATGGGGCGTGCCCCAGTTGCGAAATTCCTCAATCAAATCTTGGACGAAAGGTGACTCGTGCTATTCTCCCGCGCGTGAGCCGCCTTACCCATCCTTCTTTTTTCTCCAAACTATCGTTTCTGCTCCTGATGGTTTTGTTCGCGGCTCCGGCAGAGGGCGCGAGCAGCTCGCGGCCGAAACGAATTCCGCAGAACCTGCAGTTCGAAGCTCTGCCACTTGTCCGCTCGCGCCAAAATCATTTGCTCGTCCGCGTCGAAATAAACGGCAAACCGGCGTTGCTCGGCGTAGATACCGGTGCGCCGGTCAGCGCGATCGCACTTTCGCGGCGTCAGCATTTTGGCCTTACCGCAATCCCCGGGAGCTCGAAACTTCCGGCCCGCTTGCGAATCAACGGCGCCTTCAATCGGGTCGCCATTGCCCACACCATTCGCCTCGGCGCATTGAATCTCGTGGACGAGCCGATGGTCGCGATCGACCTCAGTGGTTCCGCCCGCGCCGCGCGCGAGTTCGACGAGCAGGAACTCGATGGGATTCTCGGGGCCGACATTTTATTTCCAACCGAAGCGGTGATCGATTGTGAAGCGCCCCTGCTGATTTTGAAGATGGATCCGGATCGGCCTGGGGGAGTTCCCGGCATAGATCGGCGCGGTTGGCAGGGCGTGCCGATGAACGTGAGTCGGGGCTGGAATCTTTACGTCGATGGCAAGGTCAATGGCAAAGTGGCGAAGCTGATGGTGGATACCGGCGCATTCACGACGTTGCTCCATCGTCCGTTTGTGAAACAAATGCGGATTCCGTTGCGGAACACGCCTTACACTTCTGGCGGAGTGAATTTGCAGGAGCGCGGCGTGCAGATTGCCACGATCAAGCGGCTTTCAATTGGTTCGTTTGAGATCAAAGGGAAAGAAGTGGGCGTGATGGACCTGAACGGTTTGATCCACGGTGGATTGCTCGAAGGTTCGCCCCCTGTGGCAGGTTTGCTTGGCTCCGAATTTTTGCGGCGCAACCACGGCATTATCGATTTCGGGACGCGCACGCTTTACCTGCGACGCTGAGAATCCGAATCGGCGTTCGCTATTCAATATCGATTTCTCGCACGCGCTTTTGCATGCGGATCGTTTCGACCTGGTTGCGCAACTTATCGGCCAACCCCACTTCCGTAGGTATCGCTTCCATCAAAATGAATGGCGATGACAGATCGGAAGTATTCATCTGCACGTTCTCGACCCCCAGCATTCGATAAATGAACGGCTGACGCGTCTCGATATCCTTGACGCGGTAAAGCTCAAGCGTTTCCGTCGCTTTACTAAAGACGCCTTCGGTGGTTTTTAGCCGCTCCGTCGTCAGCTCGTAGATTTTGTTTTTCGTTTGGAGATACCGCGCAAGTGCAATAAAGATCGGCACGATGAGCCAGCAGAACAAACCGCACAGAATAAAGATTCCGAGGTTTTTGAGTTGCGACGAGGTTCCGCGCCAGACCGTTTCTTCCGCCATGCGAAATGTTTTAGCAGACCTGTGCGCGCGCACAAGCGCTGTGTCCGCCGCCTGCTCGGCAATTGCAGGGGCCGCCGTCTCGGCGGCAGGAGGCGTAATTCTAACTCGCCCGCTCGAATCTGCCGCCAGAAACGGCGGCAGCTACAGATGATCAAACAAGCTTTCGTTCTCGGCGCTGGTTTGGGGAAGCGCCTCCTTCCCCTCACGGAAGAACTTCCGAAACCGCTCGTCCCGATTTTTCAGAAGCCCCTGATCACTTTCGCCTTCGATCATTTGATTGCCGCCGGTTGCGCGAGGTTTATTGTGAATACTCATCTTCACCCCGCCTGTTTTGCGGAAGTTTTTAAGACCTCGCGATATCGCGAGCGACCAATCGAATTTAAATATGAACCTGCCCTCCTGGAAACAGGCGGCGGGATAAAAAACGCCGAATCGTCTCTCGGCACGGAGCCTTTCGTGGTTTACAGCGGCGACATTCTTACCGACATCGATTTGCCTCCTTTGTTCGAGGAGCATTTTCGCGCCGGCAACGACGTCACTCTGGCGTTGCGCCAAACGAGTCTCGCTTCGGGGATCGCTCTCGAAAACGGCCGCGTGATCGACATTAACAATCGCTACGGCCACGTCGGGAAATATGATTTCGCCAATGTGTCGATTTGGAATCCCGAGATTTTTCAGCAGATCCCGCCGGGCCGGAAGATCTCTTTCGTTCCCATTCTTGGCGAATGGATCGGACAAGGCGGCAAAATTGGCGGCGTCGTTCACAACGAGGGCATTTGGTTCAATATCGGTTCGCCGGCAGAATATTTGGAGGTTCATCGCACAATCGCGGCGCAAAATTGGAAGCCAGACTATGTGACAATGCGGGACTGGCCTGTGTTGATCGCCGGTGACGCAATGGTCGATGCCTCCGCACGTTTTTCGGGTTTTTGTTCGGTCGGTGCAGGCTGCCGCATCGGTTTCGACGCCGTTCTCGAAAACACAATTGTGTGGGCCGGTGGAGAGGTCGCTTCTCGCGGTCATCTTCGGAACTGTGTTGTTCGCACCAGAAAAAAAGCGGCAGGAAATCTCCTCGACGCTGTTGTCTAATCGATGAAAACGGATCTGCTTCTCCGTCAGACGCGCCTCCATTTTCCGCGGTTGGAGAAGGCGAAGGTCGAGATCACTCCGATTGAAAGAGGCGGGTCGGACCGAAAGTTTTATCGGGTCCGGTGCTCAGCCGAGCAGACGCTCGTTCTCGTAAAATATGATCTCGAGCGTGAAGAAAATCGGCATTATGTCCAGATCGCCCAATTTCTCGCTTCCCATGGAATTCGGGTGCCGAAAATTTACTTTCATGATCCATCGGAAGGCTTGATCTGGATTGAAGATCTCGGCGAGGCCGACCTCTGGAGTTATCGCGATGAGAGCTGGCTAGTCCGCCGCGCCTTTTACGAATCGGCACTCGAAGAGATCGCGAAATTGCACGGTGTTTCGGAAGCGCAGGCATCGAGAATCGGGCACGAACTCCCGGCGGAATTCAACGCCGCGCTATACGTGTGGGAACAGCACTACTTTTTTGAAAACTGCCTCGGCCGATATTTTGGTCTCGATGGAGAAAAGGTGCGGTCATTGATGGAATTGCCGGCATTATCCAACATCGCGGAGCACCTCGCCAGTCTGCCGCGGGTTTTAGTTCATCGCGATTTTCAATCGCAAAATATCGTTATCCGCAACAGTCAGGCGCATCTGATTGATTTCCAGGGAATGCGTCTCGGCCTGGCCGAATACGATCTGGCTTCATTGCTTTACGATCCTTACGTGAAGCTCTCTTCCGCTGAATGCGAAGAGTTACTTCTGCATTATCGGACGATCGCAGCAGTGAACAACAAACCCGTTCGCGCGCAATTTAATGAAACCCTTCGCCGCTGTGCCATGCAACGGTTGATGCAAGCTCTTGGCGCCTACAGTTTCCTCGGCCTGGTCAAAGGCCACAAACATTTTCTGCAATACATCCCGAAAGCGGTGCGCTCATTGCGCAACGTGGTGGCGAAGATCGACAAGCTGAAGCCGCTCGAATCTCTTCTGGACGGGATTTGTGGATTGTGATGGAGGCAGCTTGGGCACGAGGGGTCACTTGCGATACACGTCTTTCCGGTGCCTCACGCGCTGAATCTCGACAATCTCAGAGGGCACAAACACTTCGTAAACGACGCGGTAATCTCCGACACGGATGCGATACGTATGGTCGGCCCCTGCCAGCTTCTCAGAGCCGTGCGGAAATGCTTCTTCGGCTAGCAACTCTACTGCGGTCACAATTCGCTCGACCTCGCGTGGTGGCAACTTCCGAAGATCCTTTTTGGTCGAGCTACGCCACTGAATGCTAAAGGACGCCATCCCGCTTCAGCTCGGCTTTGAACTGCTCGTGAGGAATGGTGGGCTCGTCCCGTCGTTCGGCTATGGCCGCCAGATCATCCAAATCTTCGAGAAGTTTCTCGTAATCTGTAATCGGGAGCACAACGGCGGTCTTCGTCCCGGCCTTGTCGGTCAAATACTGTAAGGCGTCACTCATGTGAGAAAGATTACAACGACGCAGGCGAATGTCGAGGCGCTAAAAGCGCCTAACGAGATATCACATCGCGATGCAACGCTCGATGCAAGCGATCGGCGCCCACAGCTTCCTCGGTCTGGTCAAAGGCCACAGGCATTTTCTGCAATACATCCCGAAAGCAGTGCGCTCATTGCGCAACGTGGTGGCGAAGATTGACAATCTGAAGCCGCTCGAAT
>JBDUDH010000055.1:0-19236 GCA_040003015.1 Verrucomicrobiota bacterium
CGAGCGCGACCCCGAGCAACTTGAGCTGGTCCACGAGAGAAATTATGCGGCCCGGCCGCCCTTTGTCACGCGCATTTGTCGAAGTAGCGCACGCCTCTGGCTTCCGATTGATTCGGACACAAGCGAGACGGTTATGCTAGATTCCGCGCCATGCTCGACATTCGCCTGATTCGCGAACAACCCGACTTCGTCAAAATCCGGCTGGCTACGCGTGGCGGCGATGAACCAGCGAAGATCGACGAAGTGCTCGCGGTCGATGCGGAGCGGCGGAAGCTCGAGACGGCGCTGCAACGGCGGAACGCGGACCGTAAACGGCTGAGCAAGGAAATCGGCGGCGCGCGCGGTCGCG
The DNA here is from genome assembly GCA_040003015.1 of Verrucomicrobiota bacterium. Taxonomy (GTDB): domain Bacteria; phylum Verrucomicrobiota; class Verrucomicrobiia; order Chthoniobacterales; family UBA10450; genus JBDUDH01. Next base: position 350 of record JBDUDH010000055.1, read on the forward strand.
GCGAAAATTCGACCGAGTTGGAAGAACAGGGCCGAAAAATCGGTGACGAAATTGCGGAACTCGTTAGGCAGACGAGCGAAACGGAACAGCGGCAAAAATCTTTGCTCCTGAATATTTCGAATCTGCCATATGCCGACGCGCCCATCGGAAAAAGCGCGGCTGACAATCCGGTGGTCCGAAGCTGGGGAGAAAAGCCGGAATTTACCGACGCAGTGCTCGATCACGTCGTGCTCGGCGCGAAGCACAAGCTATTCGATCTGGAGCGAGCGACGAAATTGAGCGGGAGCGGATTCATCTGTTTCACTGGCGCGGGCGCGCGGTTGGAACGCGCGCTAATTAATTTCATGCTCGATCTACACACGCGTGAACATGGCTACCTCGAAGTCAGCCCGCCATTCATGGTCCGGCGCGATTGCATGTTCGGGACGGCACAGTTGCCGAATTTGGAGGCGGACATGTACGGCTTGGAGGATGGCCAGATGTTTCTGGCGCCGACCGCAGAAGTGCCCGTTACCAACATTCATCGCGAGGAATTGCTCGCGCAGAGCGAGCTGCCGAAAAAGTTTGTCGCTTATACGCCTTGCTTCCGTCGGGAAGCGGGCTCGGCGGGGCGCGAGACGCGGGGCATCGTTCGCGTCCATCAATTCGACAAAGTTGAGCTGGTCAAGATTACCTCCGCGGAAGATTCCTATTCCGAACTCGAGTCGCTCAGGACGAACGCGGAGCGTGTGCTGCAATTATTAGGTCTGCACTACCGCATCATTGAGCTTTGCACCGCCGATCTCAGTTTTGGTTCGGCGAAAACCTATGACATCGAAGTCTGGTCGCCCGGCCAAAATGCATATCTGGAAGTTTCGAGTTGTTCAAACTTTGAGGAGTTTCAGGCGCGCCGGATGAATCTTCGCTACAAAGATGCCGGCGGCAAAAATCGCTTTTGTCATACGTTGAACGGATCGGGCACCGCGCTTCCAAGATTGTTCGCGGCGTTAATCGAAACCGGCCAGCAGGCTGATGGCTCGATCAGACTTCCCGAGAAACTGCAGCCATATTTTGGCGAGGCGGAAATTCGTTAGGCATTTCATCCGTTAAAGAGATCGAGTTGGGCGCCGCTTGCCTCGGGCGCCGCGACGGCCTCGGTGGCGACAGGCAAGGGAAGTTCAAAGCCAAGCCGATGTGCCAGACGCTGACAAGTCTCGGGCGAGAAGCCTTCGAAATGATTATTGATAAACGTCCAGACGCTCCGCGTTTCGGCCAGGTGCCGTTCGATTTTTACAGACCAACTTTCCAACGCTGCTTCGCGTTTCCAAAGCAACTTTCCGTAACGGTAAACGCGCTGGCCGTCGCGGTCGTACTTGGTCGCGTAGTCGCCCAGCAGACGAAGATAAAGAAAATCAGCCGTCCGCGGCAGAAATTCAAATGGCGCCTGATTGCGCTCGTTCAACGGGCTGGTGTCGGCCCAAACCCAGCAGACGCGATGTTTCTCGAGCAAGCGGATGAATTGCGGCCGATGCCAGCCCGTATGGCGAAACTCGATCGCAAAACGAAAATCGCGAGGGAGCTGAGCGATGAAATCTCGAAGTGCGCTTTTCCCATCCTTCGGCGCAAATGTCGGCGGGAGTTGCGCCAGAATAACCGGCAGCTTCGGAGCAAGCGGCTCGAGCGCGCGCAAAAAAACGCTAAGCTCACTCGAGCAATCGCGGAGCCGTCGAACATGGGTGATCTCGCGCGGAAGCTTGCAAGCGAAGCGGAATCCGGGCGGGGTCATCTCCGCCCAACGGCGAGCGGTTGTTTCAGAGGGCGCGCTGTAAAAAGTGGAATCGACTTCCACCGCCGGAAAATAACGCGAGTAAAATTCCAGCCATTCATTTGTCGGCCATTCCTCCGGATAAAAAGTGCCGCGCCATTCCTCGAAGCTCCAGGCGCAAGTACCGATTCGGATTTTCTGCTGATCAGTAAGATTCAAGCTCGAAAGAAGGATAACCGATTTCCCGCCGGGGCAAAGCCGTCTGCGGACCCGCGTTTGCCAGAGAACGTTCTTCCCTTGGTCAACTTGACGGCGTTGGGAACGTTCATTACCCTGCGAACTCCGATGAGTTATCGATTTCGTTTTCTCTGCCTCCTTGCCGTGGCCTGCGTTGTTTTTCCGGTGCGGAGTCCGGCGCCGGTCGTTTTTCGTCCACATGAAAAAGTAAAATATGTGAACCCGGGCGAAGAGGAGATTAGCGGCGACGCGGAGCAGCTCTTTAATGTCGCGCAATCGGCCGAGCGAGATGGGAATGCAGGGCGCGCGATCAAAGCTTATCGCAAGATCGTGCGGAAATATCCGCGTTCTTCCCTCGCGCCAGGCGCGCAATTTCAGGCCGCGCGGCTTCTCGAGGAACGGGGCGATTATCTCAAGGCCGCGGACGCCTATCGTGAGTTAGTCGAGAAGTTTCCGCGGAGTCCGCATTTTGAAGAAGCGATCGAAAAGCAATTTCGAATTGGAGACATGTATTTGCAGGGAAAAAAGCTGAAGCTGCTCGGTCTTCCCATTTTCAGTTCATTGGACCGGTCGGTGGAAATTTTCGCGGCGATTATTCGGACGGCGCCCTACGGCAAATATACCGTTCGCGCGCAGTTCAACATCGGCCGCGCCCGGGAAAAGCAGGGACAGAATGATCTGGCCATCGCCGCTTACCAGTCGGTTGTGGAGAAATTTCCGAACGATCCGTTGGCCGTCGATGCACAATATCAAATCGGTTACCTTTGGTTCGCGGCCGCGCGCAAGGGCACCTACGATCAAAACGCCGCCGTCCAGGCGCGGACAGGCTTCCAGGATTTTCTTTTCAAGTTTCCAAAAAGCGAAAAAGCGCCCCAGGCCAAGGAGAACTTGCGATTGCTCGAGCAGAAGCAGACGAACAATTCGCTCGACATCGCCAAGTTCTACGACAAGCAAAAAAACTATCGCGCGGCCGCTATCTATTACAACGAGGTCATTCGACAACAACCCGGTTCGCCCGCCAGCGAAGTGGCAAAGAAGCGCGTAGATGAATTGCGTTCCAAGCTGGGCGATGCCGCTCTGCAGCCTGCCGCAGCTATCGCCGCGGCCAAGCCGAAAAAAAATAGGGAAGGCAACCAAGGGCCCGATTACGACCCTCAGAACGCATCGGGCGAACCTGCTCGCGCCAACGCGGGTGACCTGGCGCCGTTACCGCCGGCCGAATCCGATTCCGCGCTCCCGCCGCCAGCTTCGCTCTCGCCTGAGCCGTCGGCGACCCCGCAAAATGCGGCAAGTCCGGAGCCATCGGCCGCTCCGTCGCCGTGAAGAAATTTTTCTCCGCGGCCATTCTGGTCGCGTGTTTCAGCGGTTGTGCCGGCTACCATATCGGGTCGGTCAAACCTTATTATCTGCGCGATGTTCATACGATCGCGGTGCCGACATTCAAAAACAAAACGCTCGTGCCGCGGATCGAAGTGCTGATTACGGACACAGTGATCAAGCAGTTCCAGCAGGACGGGACCTACCGTATCGTGGGCGATGACGAGGCGGACGCGATTCTGAAAGCCGAGATTGTAGGAATCTCTCGAACCCCGGCGCGCTCCGTCCGCGGAAACGTGCTCGCGACCCAGGAGTTTAATCTCACGCTGCGGGTGCGCTATTCGCTGATAAATCGTGCCGATGAAACAGTCCTCGCCCCCCCGGCTACTGTCTCCGGCTCCACCAGTTTCTTTGTCAGCTCTGACATCGTCACGGATGAACGGCAGGCACTCCCGCTGGCGACCGAAGGAGTCGCCACGCACCTCGTCAGCGCACTCAGTGAAGGCTGGTAAGGCCCAATGAAAGGTGAGGAAAAACTTTGGCGAATCCTAAGCGACAAACTGGAAACGCTGCGAGCCAGTAATCGCCTGCCCGAAGCGATCCGGGTAGGAGAGGCCGCGCTTGCTCTGGCGCGGCGCGCCTTTCCTGAAAACGATCCCTCGCTCGCGCTGAGCTACGAAAGACTCGGACAGCTTTACGATCAGCAGAACAATCGCGCGCAAGCGAAGCCATTGCTCGTAAAGGCGTTCGCCATTCTTGAGCAAGCCGAGCCGCCGGACCCTCGCGCGATTTATCGTTCCGCGCGTCGCCTTGCCTACCTCTGCGATGCACTCGGTCAGCAGCAGGAAGCGATCGGCTACTATGAGAAAGCGATTAAGGCCGGGACCCAGGTGGACGACGTCCTCCATTCCGACATAGGCACACTCCTCAATAACGTCGCTCTCATCTATCGAAACTCCGGCCGCCAAAAAGCGGCCGAGCCCTACTACCTGCACGCGCTCGAAATTTATGAAAAACATCTCGGCAAAGAACACGCCGATGTCGCTTCCGTTCTGAATAATCTCGGCGTTTTTTACACGAATGAACGACGTTTCGAGGAAGCGGAGCGCGCGCAGTTGCGCGCGCTCGCCATTCGCGAGAAAGTACACCCTGTCGCGCATCCCGACATCGCGCAATCGAAGTGCAATCTCGCGGTCCTCTATCATTCGCGCGGCGACTACGCGAAGGCTGGCGATCTCTATCGCGCATCGCTCAAGACTTGGGAAGAAACGACGGACCTGCGGCCCGAAGACTACGAAATCGTCGCTTCCAATTACGCCGATCTGTTGCGTTCCCTCGGCAAAGCCCGCAAGGCGGCATCGATCGAATCGCGTGCGCGAAAGAAGCGCGCCGGATGAAACCTCGATGATGCTTTGCGCTTGCGATGAGATGCTCCGTGCGCAATTTAGCAACCGCTCTTCTCTATGCTCGCGTGGCGGAATTGGCAGACGCGTACGGCTCAGGACCGTATGGGGTAACCCGTGGAGGTTCGAGTCCTCTCGTGAGCAGTTTTTCGTTCGCTTTTTTTCGATGATCTGCGCCGCTCCGAAAATGCGTGGCTTCTGAACTTCCAAACAAGCAGAGCGCTGGGAGCATGCGCGACCCGGCCATGGTTCGCTCCGTCTTCCGTCGTATCGCCCCGCGTTATGATCTCGCCAATCATTTGCTCAGTGCCGGATTCGATTTTTGGTGGCGTCATCGCGCCGCCGGGATTGTTGGGAAATGGAAACCGCAGCGCGTCTTGGATGTTGCCACTGGCAGCGGCGACCTTGCGCTTGCGATCGCGCGTCGTTTGCCGGAGGCGGAAGTGATTGGCGCGGATTTCTGCCCCGAGATGCTCGAAATGGCGCGTCAGAAAGGTTTGGCGAACAGGGTCGTTGCCGATGCGCTGCATCTTCCGTTTCAGGACCGAAGCTTCGACGTCGTAACGGTCGCGTTTGGATTGCGCAACATGTCGAGCTGGCATGCAGCTTTGGCAGAAATGGCCCGCGTTTGCAAGTCAGGTGGGCATGTGCTCGTTCTCGATTTTTCGCTTCCGCGATCACCGTTACGAACAGCCTATCGGTTCTACCTGCATCATTGTTTGCCGTGGGTCGCGTCAGTTGTTACCGGTCAGAAAGACGCCTACCAGTATTTGGGCGATTCGATCGAGAAATTTCCGAGCGGAGCCGAAATGCTCCGACTAATCGAAGGAAGCGGCTTTACAAAAGCGGATGCCTTGTTGATGACCGGCGGCATCGCCAGTCTCTATCTCGCGCAGAAATAAACTTGCGAAAAATTTCGCGACTCACGGCGTCGCTCTCGGCGCAGCGGCGGGAGTTGGCGTTGGAGCTGTTGTCGAAGACACCGAACCGGGAGCAACGGACGGGGAGGCCGCGGCGGCTGTCGAGGGTGCTGACGATTGCGCCATCGGCAAGCGCAGAGCAGTGTAATCTGGATTGCTGATCACGAAAACACCTTCGCGCCCGTCCACTTTGGCCGACCACATTCCGTCGCCCGCCGCGCCGCCGATTAGAACCTTTTGCTGCGCTTTGTCATCGGGCGAAGTGGTAAAGGTGATGGCGATTTGCGGTTTCTCCAGCGCCTGCGTCGCAACCGGTCCGGTGATCCATCGGACAGCATGCAATGAAGCGAGCGTGTTAAGGAAGGCTTGCACATTCACTTTATTGATCGGTCCGTTACCGACGATCCATTTCCAATCATCTTTACCCGTACGAACCAGCGACTGTTCCCGGTCGGTGACAATCGAAAGACGATGAATCTCCTGCGGCTTGAATTTGAAGATCGCAAGCTCCTGCCATTGCAACGGATCAGTCCAAATATTGTCCAAGAGCGAACGTTTGACCGCGACGACGAAGGACTCGTCCCCGACCCGCGCATAGACCTGGTCTCCTTCTACTTTTCCGAAACTCAGAGTCACAAAAGGATGCTCGCCGGCTGCCGTCTCAGCCGTGTTTTCGGACGCGAACGAACTGAAGGTTAACTGCGTCGACGGCTTGTCCAAACCGTACTTGGCCAGATTCGCTGCGGTGTCTTCAACGAACTTCAACACTTGTTCATTATTCAGAGTGTTGATCAACCGCCGCGCCTCGTCCGAGTTTGCAGGTTGATTATTTCTGCTCGTGATCGTCCAGGCTTCACCTTTACGTGCCAGGACCATTTTTGGTTTGCCCGTGCTTTCGATTGTGATCCGATCCAGGATGTTGGTGTCGATCCGAACAAGATGCCGATCGCGCAAATCATTCGGCACGGTATTGAGTATTTCCTGAAGCTTGTTCGGCAGGGTGTAAACTGCTCCCCGCGGCAAAAATCGCACGTAAACCTGGTCTCTGTTTTTCTCCGGCACTCCGCCGATCTCCAGCATCTGTCCCCGTTTATCGTCCTGCGTGAAAATAGTTAGCGAACCGCGCGGCTCAGCCAGCCCGTAAGCGTGAAGGTCGCCGCGATCGTCGGCGACAAATTGCTGGATTCGAGCGTTTGTTACCTGCGCGAGCAGATCGCCGATCTTCTCGTTATCGCCCCTGGCCTGTAACGGCTTTCCTATTTGCCAATACTCCTTCTTTTTGATCAATTCGATTTCGCCCGCAGGCGTTTTCAATACCGCGCGGGCGATTTGTGCTGTCGTCAATTCGGTGAGTTTCCGGTCGCGAAAATCCTCCGCCTTTTTGGAAACGTCATTCTTCACCGTCTGCGCGGCGATGAAAACATCGTTCGAATTGCCCAGCCGCACGTAGAGTTGCCCTTCCAACGCCGCGTCCTTGCCGAATAAAATCTCCCCGGGCATATCGGCGCCGATCAGCTTGAGCCGCAGCTTCGGCTTGCTCAGCCCGTAATCTTTCAGTTGATTCTTGTTTGCCTCGATTTCCCGGGCGGGAATGGTTGTGGCCTTGCGCCAGTTTTCAATCTCGTTGATCAAGTTATCGATCGCGACACTGTCGGCCTGGTCTTCGATCGGTGCTTCCAGACGCCATTTATTGCCGGACCGTTTCAGCTCGATCTTCTCGTCGCCGTTTTGGATGACAATCCCGTCGAGTTTCTCGCGGTTAAGATTGACGATATTCTTCTCCTGCCGCGCGGCTTCCTCTGTGTTCGGACGTTTGCTCTCGTAAAATTTAATATAAGCGCCAATCGCAACGACCACGACGAGCAGAATGAGAGTGGTTCTCGCTTTCATAAGCCGCCGGCAATCATGCACGCCGCCGCCACCAAACCGCGGACCCCAACAGTGCCGGGATGAGCGGAAGCAAGACGAGAATGATCCAGCGGAGGTTGCGCAGTGAACCATCATCGAGACTGAAGGTGAGCGTCTGCGGCACTTTTGGCGCGATGCCGATGAGCTGCTCACGGCTGAGGAGCCAGTTCACGCTGCCGGACACGAAATCGAGCGCCTGTTGGCCTTGGGTTAGTGCCTTGTCCTCTATGAAAGTCGCGTTGCTCGCGACCACCATACGCGAAGAATTAACCTGCACGCGTTCGTCCCCGCTTCCGCCTTTCTCGATCGAAACGGCAATGGTCAGGGGTTCGTCGTGATCGCGCGCTGGGTCGAACTGCAACTTGCTCTCGTCGATGGAATCATAATCGGTTTCACCCCAATAGCCTTTTTCTGCTTGGGCCAGCGGCTGCAATCGAACATTCGCCGCACGCACCCGGTCTTGTTCCAGCGTCAATGAAGAGGTGGCGCCGAAAAACGGCGCGCGCACTTCGGCCAGCCGTTTCGTGATCACATTATCTGGCAAAAAACGCCCCACCACATCACGAATGCGCGCGACTTCCTCGATCCCGGTTTTGACCATTGCCATCAAACGATCGTCATTCACCTTCAGTCCTAATTCGTTTAGAAACCCATTGAGCTTCGGGGTTTTTGCCGCCGGATCGATCAGGAGCAAGATCCGTCCGTCCTGGTTCCAAAAGTCGCGCAGCAATTTCATTTCGCGGTCGGAGAAATCGTACTGCGGTCCGGCGATCATGATCATTTTCATATCGGCGGGAATGGCCGGCACCTCGAACAAATTCAGCTCTTGCATCTTGATGTTCTCGTTTTCGATGAATGTTTTCAGCACCGACACTGGGCTGTTCTCGCCCAAGGGCGCTTCCTTATGCCCGAGCACGTAGCCGATCGAGTTCTTCTTGCCTTCGACGAGATCGATCAACGCGCTCGTAATCGCCTGCTCGCCTTTGAATGCGGCCACCTTGGGCGCTTCGCCAAACATCGCGTTGCCCTGGTCCACCTCTGCCATCTCTGAGGCTTTGACCGTCTTACTTCGACCTGAGTAATCGACAATGAGCATGCTCTCGTCGGTCACGACTTTGTATTTATCGAAAAGCTCCTTCGCGCGGGAAAGATTGCGTTCCGGATCCACATTTTCGACGTCGATCTTTCCATGCGATGCGTATTGATATTCGGTCAGCAAATTTTGCACATCCGTTCCGATCGGATTGTTAGGACCGAAGAAAACCGTCATGCGCACCTTGCCTTTAACGCTGTTGAGAAAGCGTTTGGTTTTGTCGGAGAGCGCATATTTTTTGTCCCGCGAAAAGTCCCACCGGCGATAATGTTCGAAGCCAAGGTAATTGACCATCGCAGCGAGAAAAAGAACGAGGGCGATTTGAACGATGACGTTGAATCCAATCTGGAAACGGTGGATTTTTTTCGGCGCGGCGTGTGATTCGGCAGGCATGATTACATCCTCCATTTGCGCGATTGGAACGCCTGATAAGTGAGTGTCAGCATCACCACGGTCATGCTGAGGTAGAGCACCATTGGGCGGGTATCGATTTCGCCGCGGGAGAGCGCTCCCATCTGTTCGATGGCCGAGAAGTAACCCAATAGCTGGCGTGTTTTCGAACTGACATCGAGCAAAATGAATGAGATCAGGCCGAGGAAGAACAGGAGCGTGATCGCGCAAAAAGAAATGATGGCGGCGATGATCTGGTTTTTCGTCAGCACCGATGCAAAGCAGCCGACCGAGAGATAAAACATGCCGAGTAGGAGCAGCATCAAATACGCGCCCAGATAGGCGCCAGTGGAATTCGCGGCCAACTGGTGCGTGATCGCCTGGAAAATGGCAAAGTAGAGCGTGGTCGGGATCCAGAGAACGATGTAGAAAAACAGCGCGCCGAAAAATTTCGAGAGCACGACCTGCCAATCGCGCACGGGCGCGGTCATTAACGGTTCAATTGTGCCGAGCTTAAATTCCTCCGCGAACAATCGCATTGTGATGAGCGGAAAAATCAGGACGAAGGCAAACCAGAAAAAGATCGAATTAAAAAAGGCCTCCTGCACCGTGTACGACACCGGACGCTGATTCATGAACGAGATTTGGAAATAGAAGTCGACGCCACTAACCACCAGGAAGAAGACGAGAACGATGTAGGCGATCGGCGAGTAGAAGTAACTGCGAATCTCGCGCGAGAGGAGGGTGAAAAATTTACGCATAACTTTGCCGTTATCCCGAGCGCGGCGAGGGAACTCGCAAACAACTATCGAGGTCACTTCGGAAATGCGGTCGAGCAATATTGTAAGATCCTTCCCTCTGCTCAGGATGACAAATTGAGGAGTCGCAGCTCATCTTAGCTTTTCTCCTCCGCTCACATTTCGTCGGGATGCGTGATCTCGACGAACACATCTTCCAACGTGGCGCGACGTTGCGATAATTCGCGCACTGTCCAGCGTCGGTCGCTCGCCAGATGGAAAACTTCCGGCCGCACATCCGCTTCAGCATCGGCCCGCAACGAAAAAACCTGCCAGTCTCCGTCGCGCGAGACAGTCACATCTTTCACTCCAGGAATTCGTTTTAGTTCCTCGGCGCCATTATCACTGCCTGTTTTCGCCTCGAGCAAAACGCCGCTGGCAGTTCGGATCTGATTCAGCAAATTTTCCGGCGTATCGCAGGCTTCGATCCGACCCTTGTGAATAATGATGACGCGACTGCAAGTCATTTCGACTTCGGGCAAAATGTGAGTCGAAAGTAAAATAGTATGCTGTTTCCCGAGATTCTTGATCAGCTCTCGCACCTGTCGAATCTGATTGGGATCAAGGCCACTCGTTGGTTCGTCGAGAATTAAAAGATCGGGTTCGTGCACGAGCGCGTCCGCGAGTCCGACGCGTTGGCGGTATCCTTTTGAGAGTGCACCGATGATTTTTTTCTCCACCTCTTTTAGTCCGCAAAGCTCTTTCACGTCGCCGACCCGCTCTTTGATGCGACGTCCCGGCACGCCTTTCAGCGCCGCGCGATAGTCAAGGTATTCCGTGACGCGCATGTCGTTATAAAGTGGCACGTTTTCCGGCATGTAACCGAGGTGGGCGCGTGCCTGAAGCGAATGCTCGAAAATGTCGAAGCCGGCGACAGTTGCCCGGCCCGAAGTGGGCGGCATGAAGCTCGAAAGAATCCGCATCGTCGTGCTTTTTCCGGCGCCGTTCGGACCGAGGAATCCCATAATTTCGCCTTTACCGACCTCGAAATTCAGGTCCTGAATCGCGGTCTGGCCCGCGAAACGTTTTGTGAGATTTTCGACTTTTATCATCTGACGTAAGAGTTTCTGACAATCAGCAGCGCGATACGTTGCCAATTTCCTCCAAAAAAATTTTACCGCGCCTCCAGGCTGACGGTTTGCATCTTTCGGCCGCGACCATCGCTTCGAATAACGCCCACCGTGAAATCGACCGTCGTTCCACTGTGCGCGCCTTCCAAGATAGCCTCGGTTGCTTTTACAGAATTAACTTCATATTTTCCGATTCGATAAATTGCCAGGCCGCGTTCGAGGCCGGCGCGATCCGCCGGGCTCTCTGGTTCGATCGCGCTGATCAGCACGCCTTGTCCCGAAGCGTAGCCGAGTGCATCGGTCAATTCTTCAGTGAGATCCTGAAGCTGGAGGCCAAAGAAACGTTCGGCATTAGAGCCCGCAGATTCTTCATCGTCTGCGGGCGCTTTCGGCGGCGGTTGTTTCTCCGCATACTTCTTAAATGCCTCAACGTTTGTTCGCACCACTTCCGCGGGAAGGGCGAAGCCGAGGCCTTGCGTCGGAACTCCCTGCGGGGTGAACGCCATTTTTGCCGAACTGATTCCGACCAATCGGCCGGCCAAATCGATCAAGGGACCGCCGCTATTGCCCGGATTAATCGCCGCATCGGTCTGGAGAAGATCCTTGTATTCAATGTTTTCGATCGTGATGTCGCGATTGGTGCCGCTGAGCACACCACGGCTGATCGAGCTTCCATAGCCGAGGGCATTGCCGACCACGATTACGGTCTGGCCGAGTAAATTGGGCGAGATGTTCTGCAAGTTAATGTAGGGGAACGGGTCTTTGCCGTCGATCTTGATGAACGCCAGGTCTTTCTTGTCATCACCGGTGATGTAACGCGCGCTGTACGTTTTACCGTCGTTCGTGATCGCTTTAATCTTCAAGTCGGCGGCCCGCTCCACGACGTGTTGATTGGTCACGATGTATCCGGCTGGATCGACGAGAAAGCCGGAGCCAAGGCTTTGCAGCGTCTGTCGAATCTCGCGCGGGCGGCTGCGATAAGTTCCAAAAAATTGCGCAGTAAACTCTTCGAAGGGATCGCGGACCTGACGCCTAACGACTCGTTCCGTATTGATGTTGACGACCGCAGGCAATACTTTCGCGACCGCGAGCACGGCCGGCTCCGAAGCGGGATCGGCTTGCGCAAAAGAAATTGTCGATCCTGCGAAAACAATTCCGCATGATGCGAACAAGATCGACGATCGGGTTTGGCAAAATCTCATTTCAATTGTTCGGCGATCTGCGCCGGAATTAGCCGTCGCAATTCCGGATAAGCCTCCGCAATGCGGAACAAATCGAGTTCGTCCTTTTTGCGTTTGCTTAAGGGGCGCGTTGCATCCTGCCACGCCCAGACTTTGCCGCGGATAATGTTTTCCAGGGTGGCAACTGGAACAGCAATTCCAAGAACCTGGCGTTCGCTTTCGCTACCGAGAAAATCCTGATAAGGCGGAACGGTTGTAAACCGGAGGTTCAATTTGCTGCCGCCGCGTTGCGCATTCGTCGAATGTTCAAATCGCTGGACGGCAAAACCCGCCGTTTCGAGCTCGCGCTGAATTTGCGCCAGATTTTTCGTCGCCACCACAAGATCGACATCAATTGTGTAAACCGGTTCGACGTAACAATTGACGGCCAAGCCGCCGATCAAGCACCACGGTTTATTCCGATTCAATATTGCGGCGACATCGGCGAAATCGCTCGCACCGCCGTTGGTAACCGATTCATAGACTTCCACCGCCGTCATAATTGCGCTGCAAGTAACGAGGCACTCTCCGCACTGTCAACTTGCTGCCGGGCATATCGGCGGCAAATTAAAATAGAATGCGCACCTCAATCGCCACTCGCGCAAATCTCGATCTAATCGAGGAGAATTACCAACGTTGGCAACGGGATCCGGCGTTGGTCGATTCCAGTTGGTCGGCATTCTTCGAGGGATTTGAGCTTGGTAATTTGCCGCAAAAAAATGGCGCGGGCGCCCACGCTCCGGCGCGGGTCGAGGGCCGCGAAAGCTCGCTGCAAACGCGCGTCGACGCACTCGTTTACGCCTATCGCACGCTTGGTCACACCATCGCGCGAGTAAATCCCTTGGCGGAGAAGCGACCCGGGAATCCGTTGCTCACTCTGCGCGAGCTCGGCTTCAGCGAAAAAGATCTCGATCTCCAGATCGCTTCCAAATTTTTCTGCGACAACAAGAAGATGACGCTGCGCGAGATGATCGCGTTGTTGGAAAAAATTTATGCGGGTTCGATCGGCGCCGAATTCATGCACATTCAGAATACCCGCATTCGCAATTGGGTGCGACATCGGCTGGAGTCGCGGCCGGAGAAACAGGCGACTTCGCGCCAGGTGCAGGTGGCGTTGCTGCGCGCGCTACTCGAAGCGGAATCGTTCGAGATCTTTTTACATACGCGTTACGTCGGGCAAAAGCGGTTTTCATTGCAAGGCGCCGAATCGCTTATGGTCATTCTCGATACCATCCTCCACAAATGTCGCGGCGCCGGCATCGAGGAAATTTGCATGGGCATGACCCATCGCGGCCGGTTGAACGTGCTCGCGAATTTTTTGCGCAAATCGCTCACCGTCATTTTCACTGAGTTCACCGAGAACTACATTCCCGATCTCGTTGCTGGCGATGGCGACGTAAAATATCATCTCGGTTATCGTACCATCCGCAGACTCGCCTCGGGCGCGGAAGTGGAGATCAGGCTCGCCGCCAACCCGAGTCATCTTGAAGCAGTCGATCCAGTAGTCGAAGGTACCGCGCGCGCGCGGCAGCGCATTCGTGGCGATACCGAACATCGCCGCAAAGTTTTACCGTTGCTCATTCACGGCGATGCCGCGTTCGCGGGGCAGGGAATAGTTGCCGAAACTTTGAACATGTCGCAGCTGCACGGCTACGGCACGGGCGGCACCATTCATGTAGTGGTGAATAATCAGATCGGATTCACCACGCTGCCCGAAGACGCGCGCTCGTCGATGTACGCCACCGACATCGCCAAGATGATCGAGGTGCCGATTTTTCATGTGAATGGCGACGATCCACTCGCGATCATGTTCGTTAGTCAGCTCGCGCTCGATTTTCGCCAGGAATTTGGGCGGGACGTCGTCATCGACATGTATTGTTATCGCCGTTACGGGCACAACGAAGGCGACGAGCCGGCCTTCACTCAGCCCGACCTTTACGCCAAAATCCACAAGCGACCTTCGACTGCGCAGTTGTACAAACGCGAGCTGCTCGAAGCGGGGACGCTTAATCAGGACGACGCGGCATCGCTCGAGACAGAGTTCGAGCTTCGCCTCGAGATGACCCTCGAAGAGGTGAAGGCAGTGGAAAAAAAGAAAACGGGCGAACAAGCAAAGTTCAAAGAGTCGACCGCCGTTTTCCAGCCGGAATACACCGGCTCGTCGCAATCGACTGCGATTAGCGAAGAAACGCTCAACACGATTGTCAATGCACTGACGCGCGTGCCAGAAAATTTTAACGTCCAACCAAAGATCAAACGCATCGTTCTCGATCATCGGCGCGAAATTTTCGAGAAGGGCGGTCCCTACGAATGGCATTACGCGGAACAGATCGCATTCGGCTCCCTGCTGTTGGAGGAAATTCCAGTCAGGTTGTCGGGACAAGACAGCTCGCGCGGAACATTTAGCACGCGCCACTCCATTCTTTACGATGGAAAAACGGGCGAACCGTACGTGCCGCTCATGCACATGGCGGAAAAGCAGGCGCGCATTTGCATCTACAACAGCCTCCTTTCCGAAGCGGCCGTGCTCGGGTTCGATTACGGCTACTCGCTCGATTATCCGAACATGCTCTGCTTGTGGGAAGCGCAGTTCGGCGATTTCGTCAACGGCGCGCAGACGATCATCGATCAATTTATCGTCTCGGCCGAATCCAAATGGCAACGGCCGAGCGGCATCGTTTTGCTGCTGCCGCATGGTTACGAAGGTCAGGGACCGGAACATTCCAGCGGGCGGCTCGAGCGTTTCCTGCAATTATGCGCCGAGGACAACATCCAAGTCTGCAATCTCACCACCGCTGCGCAATACTTCCACCTCTTGCGCCGCCAGATGAAGCGCGACTTCATCAAGCCGCTTATTATTATGACGCCGAAAAGTTTGTTGCGCGCAGAATTCGCGTCTTCGCCGGCGCAGGAATTTTTAACCGGTCGCTTCGAAGAAATTCTCGCTGGACCGCAAATCGGCTCCGCAAAAACAACCACGCGCGTCATTTTCTGCTCGGGCAAAGTCTATTACGATCTTCTGAGGCACCGCGACGAACACAAGATCGACAACGCGGCCATCATTCGCGTCGAGCAGCTTTATCCGCTCGCCGAAGCAACGCTCAAGGCGTTGATGAAACCGTTTCCAACAACAGCCAGGCTCGTCTGGTGCCAGGAAGAATCGCAAAACATGGGCGCGTGGACCTTCATGGAGCCGCGGCTGCGCAAAATGCTTAAGCGCGAAGTCGCATATGCCGGGCGCAATGCCAGTGCCAGTCCTGCGGTCGGCGCGCTCGCGTTGCACAAGCGCGAGCAGGCCGGGCTCGTCGCCGAGGCATTCACGATCTGATAGTGGTGGATCGCGCTCTTCGAGCGCGAGCCACCTAAACGTTCGACGCCGCGCGATCATTGCGCATAATGTAGCGCGTTCATGAGCGTCGAAGTAAAAATCCCCGCCGTCGGTGAATCGATTTCCAGTGGAGTCGTTTCCGTCTGGCATAAAAAATCTGGCGACTTCGTCAACGCCGGTGACGCGCTCTTTACGCTCGAGACCGACAAAGTTTCCACCGAGATCGTCGCCGAGAACGCGGGAGTGCTCGAAACAAACGTTGATGAAGGGCAGGAAGTAAAAATCGGCGAGGTCGTCGCGACCATTGACGATTCAAAATCTGCGCCGGCGGCATCCGATTCGACTGAGAAAAAAAGCGCGCCCGAAAAAACGGAAGCCAAAGCCGTGGCGCCAGCGAAGGAAAAATCTACAAATGATGCGCCACTTTCTCCGGCGGTGCGTCGCATTGTCGAAGAAGAACACATCGATCCTGCAAGCGTAAGCGGCACAGGGAAAGACGGTCGTTTGACGAAAGGCGATGTACTGGCGGCGGCGCAAAATCGCGAATCTGTAGGGGACGGCATTGCCGTCCCAGGAAAGCCAACGGCTTCTCCTCCAGTCACAGAAGCAGCCACACAAGATCGATCCGCCTCAGGCGGACAAGACGGTCGCGTCACACGCAAAAAAATGTCGCCGCTGCGCCGCAAGATCGCTGCGCAACTTGTCATGGCACAGCAAACCGCCGCCATCCTCACCACGTTTAACGAATGCGACATGAGCGCGGTGCAAAAATTGCGCGCCGATTCACAGGAAGCGTTCACGAAAAAGAACGGACTTAAACTCGGCTTCATGTCGTTCTTCATCAAGGCATCCATCGAAGCTTTGAAGGCAGTGCCGCCGATCAACGGGCGCATCGAGGACGAAGATTTTATTCAGAACAATTTTTACGATATCGGCGTTGCCGTCGGGACGGAGCGCGGTCTCGTCGTGCCGGTGGTGCGCGACGCTGAGAAAAAAAGTTTCGCCGATCTCGAGCGCGACATCGCTGATTACGCAGTGAAAGCGCGCGAAGGAAAGTTGAAGATCGAAGATTTAACCGGCGGCACGTTCACGATCTCAAACGGTGGCGTCTACGGATCGCTCTTGAGCACGCCGATTTTGAATCCGCCGCAGAGCGGAATTCTCGGCATGCACAAAATCATGGAGCGCGCTGTCGTCGTCGGTGGGAAAGTGGTGATTCGCCCGATGATGTATCTCGCGCTCAGCTACGATCATCGCGTGATCGATGGGAAGGAAGCGGTCACGTTCCTCATCACGGTCAAGCAGTGCATCGAAGATCCGAAAAAGTTGCCGCTCGATTTCTAACCCAAATGACAGAATAAGGAGATGGAGAATTTTGACGTCGTCATCATCGGTTCCGGACCCGGCGGTTACGTCGCCGCGATTCGAGCGGGTCAGCTCGGCTTAAAGACGGCGATCATCGAAAAAGACAAAGAGCTTGGCGGCACTTGTCTGAACGTCGGCTGTATCCCGAGCAAAGCACTGCTCACTTCGAGCGATCATTTCATGTTCGCGAAAAAGGAGGCGGCGAAGCATGGCATCGTGATCGACAACGTAAATGTCGATCTTAACAAAATGCAGCAACGCAAAGACAAAGTCGTGAAAACGCTCACCAGCGGCGTGCGCGCGCTGATGAAAGGCAACAAGGTAACGACATTCGAAGGCATGGGAACAATCGTCGCGCCGGGAAAGGTTTCGGTGAAATCATCAGCCGGCGAGACCCAGGAAATCGAAACAAAAAATATTATCATTGCGACCGGCAGCGTGCCGATCGAATTGCCGTTCGCGAAATTCGATGGCAAAACAATCGTTAGCAGCACGGAAGCGCTTTGTTTCACTGAAGCGCCAAAAAAATTCCTGGTCATCGGGGCGGGCGCGATCGGACTTGAGCTTGGCTCGGTTTGGAGTCGACTCGGCTCAGAAGTGACGACGCTCGAATTTTTGCCGCGCATCGCCCTCGGTTTCGATTTGGAATTATCGAATCTGCTTCAGCGTTCGCTCACCGCGCAGGGAATGACGTTTCATCTCGAAACAAAAGTTACGGCAGTCAAGAGCGAGAATGGCCGCGTCACGACGACCGCGACGAAAGGAAACGAAGAAGTAAAATTCGACGCCGACAAAGTGCTCGTCTCGGTCGGCCGTCGTCCTTTTTCCGAAGGTCTTGGCGCGGAGAAAGTCGGAATCGAATTGGATGACAAGAAGCGAATCAAGATCGACAAAAATTTTCGCACAAATATCGAAGGCATTTACGCGATCGGCGACGTGATCGCCGGTCCGATGCTGGCGCACAAAGCCGAGGACGAGGGAATCGCGTGCGTGGAAATCATCGCCGGTAAATCCGGCCACGTAAATTATGACGCGATCCCGGGAATCATTTACACCAATCCAGAGCTGGCCGGCGTCGGCCTCACCGAGGACCAGGCGCAAGAAAAGAAGATCGACATTTGCATCGGCAAATTTCCTTTTCGCGCAAACGGTCGCGCGCTCGCGAACGAAGATCCTGACGGCATGGTCAAGTTCGTGGCCGATGCGAAGACCGATCGCATTCTCGGCGCGCATATTTTGCAGCACGCCGCGTCGGAATTAATCGCCGAAGCGGTTTCGGTGATGGAATTTGGTGGCAGCTCCGAAGATCTCGGCCGCACCTGTCATTCGCATCCAACCCTGAGCGAAGCGGTCAAGGAAGCCGCGCTCGCAGTCGAGCAGCGGGCGTTGCATATCGGGAACAGATAGCGCAGATGGAGAAAAATCGGCGCATTCGACAAGGCGGATTTGCGAGATGGAGTTTCGGATTGGCAAAGCCGGGAATCAAAAACATGGCGCGACGGGAGCGCGATCCACCGGTGCCAGATGCACACACCGTTAACTGGCGGTAACAGTGCACGGTGGAAAGCACAACAGCCATCCTCCTTCGAAAACGCAAGCTGACTGACACCAGCCTGATCATCTCGTGGTGCAGCGAGTCGTTAGGCTGCATCCAGACAGTCGCGAAAGGCGCGCGCCGGGCAAAAAGTCCTTTTGCCGGCAAGCTCGATTTGTTTTTTGAGGTGGAGATTCAGATCGCGCGCAGTCGCAAATCCAGCCTTCACACGCTTACGGAAGTCGCGCTGAGAAATCCGTTCGGCGGGATTCGCGAGAATTATTTGCGCACACGGACCGCTTCTTATTTCGTCGAGCTGATTGAGATTTGCACCGAATCCGATCACCACGAGCCCGAACTGTTCGCACTTCTCCGGCGGGCTTTCGGTTATCTGAACGAGAACAATCCGAATCTTCGTGCAATCGCGCATTTTGAAACCGAACTCGCCCGCATCGCCGGCGTGCATAACGCCAAAATGTTGAAGAGCGATCCGGCCTTTGCGCTGGCGAGCTTATTCGGAAAACTTCCGCTCTCGCGCACGCCGCTCTTGAAAGCGCTGGC
>JBDUDH010000136.1:0-19007 GCA_040003015.1 Verrucomicrobiota bacterium
ATTTTCGTGCGTCATGTGCGAGTGAATCGCGACGATGTTGATTCCGGACTGTCGAGAAGTCTTGAGCGCGGGTTGCAGTTCATCTTCCGTCACCGCGAAATCACCATCCACGACCGCGTTATCGTCCGTGCCAGCAAAGGCTGCCCACGTGTTTACGCCCATCTCTTTGCTGATTTCCATTCCGCCCATTGACGACTTCTTGCCGATCACAAACTTCATCATCCCATCCTTCGCTTCGCCTTGCATGCCGAAGATTTCATTCAATGGCGCAGGCGTGATCGCACTTTTTTCGGGTAGCGATGTTTGCCCAAATGTGTTTGCCGGCTTCGCGCTTGTCCCACGGATCGCTTTGATGGTGTCGTACACTTTCTTCATCGCATCCGCCAATTTATCAACGCTGCCTTCGCCGCCGATGTGCATAAAATAAACTTTCGGCTGATCGAAGAAGAAGTGGTTGTGCAGTGCCGTAACATTCAAACCATTATTCAGCGCGACTGACATTACTGGATTTACTTCATCTTCAAAGAGCACGGTGTCGCCCATTACCATCGCCTTGTCGTTAGTGCCTTTGAACGCTGCCCAAGTCCCGAGTCCCATGAACGGCGGCATCGCCCATCCTTCGACTGTTACTTTCACGTCGTCGCGCGGGAAGGTGATTTTATAAACGTCTTTCTCTTTGTTCAGCTTGCCTTTCAGCCCGGTGATTTGGTCGATCTTCGCGGTATCGAGCGCTGCCAGCGCACTGACGGTCGTCGCGGCAAAAATCACCGCCGTGATAAAATGTTTTCTCATCTGGTGGAGGCTTGGTTCTGGAGCGGATGAACACCCCAGAACCGTACCTTCTTGATTAATATTTTTCGACCTGTTCGCCTTTTTCCTTGTGCTCTTTTTTCTCGTTGTGTCGGCTCACGACCTTTCCGTCGGAGCTGACTTCGACGCCCGTTTGTTTGCCGTTTTTCGCGATGACGGCTTCGAAGTTCGCTCCTTCTTGTTCGACGCGAACGATGGTGCCGCCCTTGGCTTCAGTGTTGAATGTCTTCTGCACCGCTGCGGGCACATCCGACATTTTCATTTCTTTTTCCTCTTCGCCTTTTTCGTGAGCGAGGAGGGTCGGTGCCCACGAACAGAGCGAAAGGCTGACTGCGACCACTGTCGATGTAATGATTGGTTTCATATTTCTATTTCGGTTTAGATAATGATGTTGGATGTAAGCGTAAATATTGGATGAAATACGTATTTCAATCCAGAGAATAGGTGAATTGACGATGAACCAAACCTTTTGGCTCTTGCTGCTCTACAGCCTGCCCGCCCATCGCAATACGCAACGCGTGGCCGTGTGGCGCAAATTCAAGAAAATTGGCGCGCTCCAGATCAAGACCTCCACCTATCTGCTGCCGGACAAACCAACTCAGTACGAGCATTTTCAATGGTTGGCCAAACAGATTCGCGAGTACGGCGGCGACGCAACTTTGGTGCGGGCGCAAGAGATCGAGGGATTGCCGAACGCGAAACTGATTCAGCTTTTCGATGCCGCGCGCGGCAACGATTACCGCGAACTGACTAAAGATTTGCGCAACTTCATCGCGCGTCGAAAGAAAATCGACGCGGACACCGCTGCGAACGAACTCGCGCGGTTCGTTCGCGACTTCCGGAATATCCGGGCGATCGATTTCTTCGACAGCGCCCATGCGCATGAAGTCGAGATTCTTCTGCAACGCGCCGAGGGACCCCACCCCGGAACAAAGGCTCGACCGAAACTAGACTCGAAGGATTTTCTTGGGAAAAGGTGGCTGACTCGCGCGCGACCCGAAATCGATCGCGTCGGTTCGGCGTGGTTGATCCGCAACTTCATCGATCCAAAAGCGAAGTTTATTTTCGCATCGAAACCAACATCCAACTCCAAATGCATCCCGTACGACATGGTCGACGCAGAGTTCTCGCACGAGGGCGACGACTGCACCTTCGAAACCCTGACGAGACGTTTCGACCTTCGCGACAAAGCCGTGCGCAAGATCGGCGAGATGATTCACGATGCCGATCTCGATGACACCAAGTTCTCGCGAATGGAAGCGATCGGAATTGACCGCGTGCTGAAAGGTTGGGCAAAACAGGCGGTGCGCGACGAGGAAATTCTTGCGCGCGGATTTCAATTGTTTGACGGGCTCTATGCCTTCCTTCAGCGCCTATGAAACACATCAAACCTGGCGTTACGGGCGCGTCGGGAGAACGGGTTATTCATCCGACCTTTCGCGAAGCTCTCCGATTCTGGCTGAAGCTCGGCCTGATTTCATTCGGCGGGCCGACCGGGCAGATTGCAATCATGCAAACGGAGCTGGTCGAGAAAAAGAAATGGATCAGTCAGTCGCGCTTTTTGCACGCGCTCAATTTTTGCATGTTGCTGCCGGGCCCCGAAGCGCAACAGCTCGCGATTTATGTCGGCTGGCTCTTGCATAAAACCTGGGGCGGCATCGTTGCCGGAGCGCTCTTTGTCATTCCATCGATTTTTGTTCTGTGGACACTGAGCTTCATCTACGCTGCCTACGGAAAGGTCGCCTGGATCGCGGCGATCTTTTACGGACTCAAGCCGGCCGTGATGGCGATTGTCGCTTTCGCCGTCATTCGGATCGGGAGGAAGGCGCTCAAAAACGCGGTCATGTGGAGCATCGCAGCGCTGGCTTTTGTCGGCATTTTTTTCTTTCGCGTGCCGTTTCCCGTCATCGTTTTGACCGCGGCCTTGATCGGTTTCATCGGTGGTCAACTGTGGGAAAAAAAGTTCACGATCACGAATGAACAGGGGGCAGAGGATGCAACGGTCCTGAGTGACGCCGACGAATCACCCGAACATACGCGCCCATCCTGGAATCGCGCTCTGAAGGTTTGCGTTGTCTGTGGCACGCTTTGGTGGCTGCCGATTTTTCTCATCGGCATTTGGCGCGGTTGGGATCATACGCTTTTCAAGGAAGGCATCTTTTTTAGCAAGGCGGCGATGGTCACCTTCGGCGGCGCCTATGCCGTACTTCCGTATGTGGCGCAGCAAGCCGTGGAAAAGTACGGCTGGCTGCAGGCTGGTCAGATGATGGATGGCCTTGGACTTGCCGAAACAACACCCGGGCCATTGATCATGGTCCTTCAGTTCGTCGGTTTTCTGGGCGGCTGGAGTCACCCCGGCAACATGACTCCGCTTTTCGCCGCAACGATCGGCGCGCTGATCACGACCTGGTCGACTTTTGTGCCGTGCTTTCTCTGGATTTTTCTCGGCGCGCCCTACATCGAGCAATTGCGCGATAATGCGAAATTAACATCGGCGCTTTCTGCCGTAACCGCGGCAGTGGTAGGAGTGGTCTTAAATCTTGCGGTCTGGTTCGGGCTCCATGTTCTCTTTCCCACCGGGCCAATGATCGATTGGTTTGCGCTCGCCGTCAGCGCAATCGCATTCATCGGAATGCTCCGCTGGAAGTGGGGTGTGATTCCCGTTGTGCTCGGCAGCGGAGGGCTTGGCCTGCTTTATAAGTTTGCGGGCCTTTAGAGCCCGCGAACGCATTCGTAATGGTGACCAAACGGTTGAAGATTTAGCCAACAATACTATCGGCAAAGAATTATTATTCGTTTAGTTCTTTCGCCTTCGCGTACGCCTGCTGGAGAAAATCGGAAACTGTATTTACAGCGAAGATGCTGGCGAAAACACGAGTGTAGCGAGGTTTTGCAATGAAACCGTAGATCAGTGCCGAAGCGATCCATGCCCCAATGCAGTAGGGACAAGTAAGCAATTCGCCGATCGCTTTTCGTGCACCCGTGCCCCGGGCCTCTTCTTCCACTTCCCCTGCCCCGGCCGCTTTTTCATGACGCGTGAAAGGCGCTCGAACAAAACTCATGATCCGATCCCTGGTAATGACGCGACTCAGTTTGTGCGTAGCGATTCCGAGAAGAACTATATCGGCAGCGTCAATCCTATCTGGCAACGGTCTCTTCGCATTCTTGCGCGCCAGTAAAAATGCGGCAAACCCAGCGTGAAACAGTCCGACCATCCCGGCATATTCCGCCAGAGGCATATCCTGCTTGGAATGACCGGAAACCATCCGGCGCGGCGCTTTGGTGACGCGCGATTTTAGGTCTTGAGAATTCGATCGCTTTGAGCTGCGGGTAGTCATCGTTCCTAATGTTCGAACGCGACCATCCCGGGCGCTGGAAATTTTTTTGTTGATTCACGATGAATTCGGCGGGGACGTGGCAGCCTTCGCTCTGCGCTGCGCTCCAAGCGAAGGTTCTGGAGCCTAGGGGATTCGAACCCCTGACCTCCTCAATGCCATTGAGGCGCTCTACCAACTGAGCTAAGACCCCGAAAGGACTTCAAATTGTAGATTTCAGATTGCCGATTGCAACTAGCGCCGCGATTGAAATTCCCGCGCGCTTAGAAAGATCGACAATGCATCTCGTTCGAGCAACAAAGTCTTGCCCGCTTCGGCGGCGATCACGCGGGTTTTTCCTTCGATGGTAACTTTAATCATGACCACACGCGAGCACCCTGGGAGTTCTCATGTTTTCTGCTGCTCTTAAAATTATTATGGCTTTGCCCGGGCATGTGATCTTGTTACAACATCGTGAACAAACAACAATCCCTCCCGATAATTCTGCTGCTTCTTACTCTGTTTTGTGGCGTTATCATTGCACAGACACCGTCCCCGCTTCAGCCGGAATCCGGAACAGGGCTCGAAGGAGTGATTTCCGTAAGCCCCATCCGAGGTGGGCCATCGCGAATGGGGGTTCCCGATTCGAGACCCCTTGCGAATACCGCCTTCGTCGTGACACAGGAAAATCGCATTGTAACGTCGTTTAATACCGACGATGAGGGGGGCTTCCGGATTTCTTTGCCTTCGGGCCACTACGCTATTTCGATGAAAGACCGGACAGGTGTAGTCGGGTATTACGGCCCCTTTGAGGTCGATATAGCTGCGGGCCAGATCACAAAGGTGCAGTGGAAGTGTGACACCGGTATTCGATAAGGAGAGAAGAGAATCTCCCGCAAGTCGCCGGAGCTGGGTTGTTTGATGAACGAGGGCGCACAATCCCGGGAGAAAAGGAAGTGACGGCTACCCAAAGCAGCGAGTGCCGAATACAAGACGTGGCAGAGGCCGTAATTAGCGGGCGATGAGCGAAATTCTTGAGCGCTCGGCGAGATCGATAAGGGATTCTTTTTCGAGCAATAAAGTTTTTCCAGCTTCAACTGCAATAACGCGGATGCGCGCTTCCGCAGCGATGCGAATTGTCTCGGTGCCCACCACCGGCACATCGAAGCGCATGTCCTGATTTGGTTTGGTCACTTTGACCATGACCGCGTCTTTGCGCCCGAGCGCGCCGCCGCGCTTGATCGCTTCGTTGGTGCCCTCGAAGGCTTCGACTGCCAGGACGGTACCATTCTTCACGACGACGGTTTGACCGACGTTGAGCTGGCTGAGTTGCTTCGCCGTTTCAAAACCGAACGCGACATCAGCCTCTTCGCGGCGCTTCAGTTTTGGGCCAGCGATCAAGCCGGCAGGTGCGAGAAGATGATCGAGAAACGTAAAGGCGGGCAGCAACTGCACGTCCTCCCTGTTGAGTTCGTCCGCGATTGCGCCAAAGATCGATTCGGCATTGCGACGCTTTAATTTTGCCAACAGCAGCAATGCTTTCCAGTCGGGTCGCAAGTTGAACAAATTTCCCGGAGCGATCTGGCCGGCCATGATGGCGTGATGGATGCCGGTCACGCGGAAAAAGTTGAGCAAACAACTAAGCTGACCCACCCGCATCCACTCGATTTGATCGACCGCTTGTGCGAGTTCAGCCGAGGTTTCGCCGGTGAAGGCCGCCGCGACGATTTTCTTCATCCCCGCCTTGCGCGCAGACTGAGCCAGAAGCAACGGATAGACACCGTTTCCGGCAATGATTCCGAGAGCGTCTGGCGTTTCCATCGAGCCGGCAAATTCCGGCGAACTCGAGTGCTACGAATGCCGGCGTCGTTTGACGTGCAATTGGGCAAGCGCTTTTTGCAACGAAGCCTGGATCGCAGCGACTTCTTCCGCGCCGTGATCCTCCTTCATTGCCGCCTGCGCGCGCGACACGGCCGCTTCCGCGGCCGCTTCGTCGATCGAGGCCGATTCGAGCGCCATATCGGTAAGAACCGAAACACCATCGGCTTTGATCTCGACGAACCCTTCGCCCACCGCAAGGGAAGTGGCACGACCATCTTTCAACACGCGCAATTCGCCCGGTTTCAATGTTGTCAGCAACGGCACATGGTTCGGATAAACACCGAGCTCACCTTCCGTGCCGGGAAGGGTGACCATATTCACGTCTTCGGAATAAATCTTGGCCTCCGGCGTAACGATCTCGAGTTTCAGCGTGGTCATCGGCAGAAGTTACAAGGTTACAATGGGGGAGGCATGAGCGCGGGAAAGATTTTAACAATGTAACGATTGTAACTTTCTTTAACCTTCCTTGATCATGTCGATGCCGCCCTTCATGTAGAAGTTCTGTTCCGGAACTTCATCATGTTTGCCATCAAGAATCTCTTTGAAGCCGCGGACGGTTTCCGCGATCGAAACATATTGTCCGCTTGTGCCTGTAAAAACTTCCGCCACGTGGAAGGGCTGGCTCAAGAATTTCTGGATTTTACGCGCACGGAAAACGGTGAGCTTATCTTCCGGGCTCAACTCATCCATGCCGAGAATGGCGATAATGTCCTGCAAATCTTTGTAGCGCTGCAAGACGCGTTGGACGCCGCGCGCAACCTTGTAGTGATCTTCACCAACGACTTCCGGCGCAAGAGACTTTGAGGTCGAAGCGAGAGGATCGACCGCTGGATAAATTCCCAGTTCCGCGATTGAGCGTTCGAGCACGATGGTGGAATCCAAGTGCGCGAAGGTGTTCGCCGGCGCTGGATCGGTGAGATCGTCGGCCGGGACGTAAACCGCTTGAACGGACGTGATCGAACCTTTCTTCGTCGAAGTGATGCGTTCCTGAAGATCCCCCATTTCGGCGGCGAGAGTTGGCTGATAACCGACGGCGGAGGGCGTGCGCCCGAGCAACGCCGAAACTTCCGATCCCGCCTGGGAGAAGCGGAAGATGTTGTCGAGAAAGAGCAGCACGTCTTGATTGCCCTCGTCGCGGAAATATTCCGTCATCGCGAGAGCAGAAAGCGCCACTCGCAACCGAGCGCCCGGAGGTTCATTCATTTGTCCGTAAACGAGCGCGACCTTCGATTTGCTCAGATCCTTTTGGTCGATCACGCCCGCTTCGCTCATCTCGGTGTAAAGATCGTTGCCTTCGCGCGAACGTTCGCCGACGCCGGCGAAGACAGAAAAGCCGCCGTGGTTTTTCGCGATGTTGTTGATCAGTTCCAAAATCACAACGGTCTTGCCGACGCCCGCGCCGCCAAACGCGCCAACTTTTCCCCCCTTGGTGAAGGGACAAATCAAATCGATGACCTTGATTCCGGTCTCGAGGATCGAAGTTTGAGTGTCCTGCTCGGTCAACGAGGGCGCCTTCCGATGAATCGGATAGCGTTTCGTAAAAGTGACTGGGCCGCGATTGTCCACCGGATCGCCGGTGACGTTAAAGATGCGACCCAAAGTCCCCTCGCCCACCGGCACGGAGATCGGTGCCCCGGTATCGTTCACGGGCATGCCGCGTTTCAAACCCTCGGTCGACGACATTGCAATCGATCGCACCCAGTTTTCCCCAAGATGCTGCTGCACTTCGAGGGTGAGTTTAGTGGGATTGCCATTCACTTCGTACTCGATCTCGAGCGCGTTGTAGATATGTGGCAATCTCTTCGCTTCGCTAAATTCGACGTCCACGACGGGACCAATTACCTGCACGATGCTTCCTTTATCCATAAAGCTGGTTGATTAAACTCCCACTGCCATTTGGGCGGTGGCGATTTCGAGCAATTCGGTCGTAATACTCGCCTGCCGCATCTTGTTGTATTCCAATGTGAGGTCCTTGATGAACTGCTTTGCATTGTCGGTCGCATTCTTCATCGCGACCATGCGCGAGCTATGTTCGGAGGCGCGCGCATCGAGAATCATTTGGAAAACCTGAAACTGCACATAGTACGGCAGCATGATATCGAGAACCCCTTCTGCGGTCGGCTCGAACATATAACCGGTCATCGGATCGGCATCGTCGGCCCGAGGCTCTTCGCCGCTCGCGGACCTTACCAGATCGAAAGGACTAATCGGTAAGAGCGTTTGTGCGACAGGGCGCTGATTGATGGTGTTGATAAAGTGCGTGTAGAGCACCGTAACTTTGTCCACTTCGCCGCTGAGAAATTTTTCGATGCAAAATTTCGAGATCACTTTGGTTTCGACAAAGGTCGGCGCATCTTTTAACTCGAAATCGGCCAACAATTCGCGGCGCGTGCGAGCAATAAACTGGCGAGCCTTTCGACCCACGACGACGTAAACCGTTTTCTCAGCCTCAAAGAGAGCGGCTTCTCGCAGCAGGTTGGTGTTTAACGGGCCCGCCAAACCTTTATCGGTGCTTATGACCAGGACGAGCTCTTTCCGCAGCGGGCGAATCTGCAGCAGCGGATGCAGCAGCGGATCAGTTCGCTTCTGTAGCGAGACCAGTACCTTGTTCATCAGGCCCGCGTAAGGTCGACCGGCCAATGCGTGCTGCTGCGCCTTCCGCATTTTTGAGGCGGCGACCATTTGCATCGCCTTTGTGATTTGTGCGGTGTTGCGAATCGATTTGATTCGCCGCCGGATGTCCTGAGTATTTGCCATCGGAGTTTCGCCTAAACCGGTTTCGTCGCTTTGAAATCGTTGAGCGCGCTCGTTAGGTCGGCTTCAAGATCTTTGTCGATCTGCTTCTTTTCGCGAATGGCGGCGAGCAGACTTTCCTTCCGCGTTTGCAGATACTCCTGCAACTTGATTTGAAACTCTTTCACTTTTTCCACTGGCACCGGATCGAAATAGCCGTTCTGCATCGCCCAGAGTACGGCCACCTGTTCCTCGACGGCAATTGGATTGTATTGAACCTGCTTGAAGACCTCGACGATGCGCTGACCGCGATCGAGGCGCGCCTTGGTCGCGGCGTCGAGGTCGGAGCCGAACTGCGCGAACGCAGCCAGTTCGCGGAACTGCGCGAGCTCGAGTTTTATTTTGCCTGCGACTTGTTTGATCCCTTTGATCTGCGCGGCGGAACCGACTCGGCTTACCGAAAGACCGACAGAAATCGCCGGACGAATGCCTTGGTAAAACAAATCGGTCTCGAGATAAATCTGGCCATCAGTAATTGAAATGACGTTGGTCGGAATGTAGGCCGAAACGTCACCGGCTTGTGTTTCGATAATCGGCAAAGCTGTCAGCGAACCGCCGCCGAATTCTTCGGTTACGCGTGCGCTGCGCTCGAGCAAACGCGAATGCAGGTAAAAAACATCGCCTGGATAGGCTTCGCGTCCGGACGGCCGCTTCAAGACCAGCGAAACCTGACGATATGCGACCGCGTGCTTCGAAAGATCATCGTAAATAATGAGAGCATCCATCCCATTATCCATGAACCATTCCCCCATCGCGGCGCCGGCAAAGGGCGCGAGGTACTGATTTGTCGCGCTGTCTGACGCAGGCGCGGAAATGATCGTGGTGTAAGGCATCGCTCCTTCTTTTTCGAGAATCGCGAGCGCGCGAGCAACGTTGGAATTTTTCTGTCCGATAGCGACATAGAGGCAATAAAGCGGGCGATAATCCTTATCGCGACCTTCTTCGCCGGCTTTGTTCAGACGTGCCTGACTGATGATCGTGTCGATCCCGATCGTGGTTTTACCGGTGGCACGGTCGCCGATGATCAATTCACGCTGACCGCGACCGATCGGCACCATTGCATCGATCGCCATGATGCCGGTTTGCACTGGTTGAGTAACTCCGCGGCGCTTGATGATGCCGGGCGCGATTTTTTCCAGCGGGTAAAAAGAATCGGTCTGGATCGAGCCTTTGTCATCGAGTGGCTGGCCGAGCGTATTGACGACGCGCCCAAGCAGCGCCTTGCCGACCGGTACCTGGAGAAGTTTGCCGGTCGTTTTAACTTCATCGCCCTCGGAAATCCGATCACTGTCGCCCAATAAGATCGCACCGACTTCCGTTTCCTCGAGATTTAAGGCAATTCCGTAAACGCCGCCGGGGAATTCAATCATCTCGTTAAGCATGACGTCGCTCAAGCCTTCAATGCGGGCCACGCCATCACCGGTTTCGCGGACGACGCCAACGTTGCTTTTTGTCGTCGAGGTTTTCAGCCCCGCGATTTGCGTTTCAATTTCTTCAAGAATGCTGCTCATGTTTTTGCTTGTAATTAAAGTTTCTGCTGGAGCCGTTGCAGGCGATTCCGGACGCTGCTATCCCAGACATCGCTCCCAACGCGGATGCGCACGCCGCCAAGCAATGTCCCATTGACGACAAACTCAGTCGTTAGGCCGGTTCCGTATTTGTTTTTCAACCTGGAGAGGATCTGGTCGCGTGTTCCAAAATTCAATTCGGTCGCGGATTCTATCGTCGCATGCCGCTTTTGCACTTCGAGGCGGAGAAGCCGTTTATAACTTTCGAGAACTTGAATGTAATTGCGTGGCTTGCTGGCGATGACCGACTGCATCAATGAGGCGACTTTTCCGCGATCGACCGCTCCCTTGGTTAAACTGGCGCGAAGAAGATCTCGTGAATTTTGGCGGATTTCCTTGCTGACTTTCATGCGTCTAATGCGCCGATTGCTTACGAGGCGAGTTGCCGGCTGGCTTCCTCCTGCAAGCGCCGCTGGTCGTCGGCGTTGAGAATCTTTCCCGTTACTTTGGCCGTCGTATCGATCACGAGGCGTCCGAGCTCGCGCTTCAATTGAATCATCGTTCGTTCGTGCTCGAGCGCGCTCGCTTCGCGCGCCTTCGCGAGAATCTGTTCTGCCGCCAGCACGGCTTCCTGCTGCTTGCGCTCGGCAATGACTGCGCTACTGGCTCGCGCTTCGTCGATCATCTTTTGCGCCTCGCCGTTCGCCTTCGTCAGAATCTCCTGATAACGCTGCTCGGCTGCGGCCAGCTGCTGCTTGATTTTTTCCGCATTTAAAAGGCCTTCCGCGATCCGTTGCCGGCGCTCTTCGAGAACGGCCAGGATCGGTTTGTAAGCGAAGCGCTTCAGCAACAACGCGACAATGGAGAAACTGACCACTTGCGATAAGAACAGCCACGGATTCCACCCGAAGGTGTCCGCCGTATCGCGCACCATGTCGCCGAAGCTTCCGGCTGCGACAAGAAATATTACATTCATAACCACGCTTCGATGCGGGCGCTGATCAGGTCCGCACCGAAAATTTTAGTGAACAAGGTAAAGCGCGTAGAACACAATCGCTTCCGTCAAAGCGATCGCGAGAATCGCGTGCACGAGGACCGGCGTAAAAGCGCCGGGATTGCGACCGACCGCGGTGGTCATGCCAAGGCCGGTAAGACCGATGCCGATCCCAACGCCCATGGCGGCAAGGCCAACGTGAATGCTTCCGCTAATTTCTGCCAGTAATGGTAACATCATATTTTTTTTCTGTGGTTAGTTTGGCGATTCCACTGTGAAATCGCCGAAAGTTCAATGTGCTGTTTCTCCCGGTCCGTGTTGTGCGATCAAAAGAGTAAAAATGGCCGTCAATAACATGAAGACCAACGCCTGCACTATTCCTACGAGCACTTCCAGAAAATAAAAGGGGATCGGAATCAGCCAGGAAAGCAGCGGCACCATGTTCGACATCGCCTCCAAAATACTTTCGCCCGCGTAAATGTTTCCAAAAAGTCGAAAACTCAGCGAGATCGGCCGGAAGAGGATCGAGATAATTTCAAGCCAGCCGACGACAAAGAAAATCACAATCATGAACACCTTGAGAATGCCCGAAGTTTCGCCCTTCGGCCCGAACAGATGCATCAAAAGTCCGCCGACGCCGTTCGCCTGAAGCGCCCAAATAATCCAGAGCGCAAAAAAGATAATGGCCATGGCTGAGGTCATGTTGAGATCAGCATTGCCGCCGCGGAATAGCGGTCGATCGATGTGAAATCTGTTGGTCGTTAAATCATGATGGCCCCAGCCGATTGTCCCGACACCCGGAATCAATCCAAACCAATTCACGAACAAAATGAAGATGAAGATGGTGGCGAAAAACCAAAAGGTTTTTCGCACCAGCTCCCGGCCTATGATTGACTCGAGAAAATTGTAAAGACTCTCCACCAGCCATTCCCAGAAATTCTGCGCGCCGCTCGGGACCGGTTTCACATTGCGCGTGGCGACTTGCGCGAAAACAATAATTCCCGCGGCCACAATCCACGTCACAAGCATGGAATTAGTAACCGAAAACTTGCCACGCTGAAGAAGGACGGAGGGTTTGAGCGGAAGCGCTTCTTTCTCTTCCACTGAGGCGGAGGAGCTGCTGGCCTCCGCGCTCATCGCTACCGAAGTCAAGCTTCCGAAGGCGAATAACGCCAATGCACTGAAAAACAAAAGAGGCTTGAAAAAATGGCGGTGAAACATTCGTGTTGGTAAGAAGCGGCGCCTGGTTTCTTCGCGGAAGATGCAGCGCCCGCTCCGAACGGGGCTTTGGCACTCACCAGAAGAGCAGGTTGCGTCGCGCTTACAAAAGAACGAATTCGATGCGCTGACAAGGGACTTTCCCGAAAAAATTCAGGGTACCGTCAGACGCCGCCGTTTAAGCAAAAAACTGGCTACTCGACCGGCACTTGCGCGGAGAAACTGGCGCGCAACACCGGTTCGCGCGTCCGCTCTTCCACGTCCATCTCGCCGGCGATGGATGCGGCTTCTTCGTAGTACGACTCCAGTTGGCGGATTTGCGCGCCTTGTTCGAAATTCGCTGCGACCGATTCGCTCGCCAGTGCTCCCATTTCGCGAAAGGAATGGCGGGACTGAGTAATTTTCTTCATTTCGGCAGCAAGAGCAAAGTAATCCCGCTCTTTCACGAGAAATCCGGTGCGGCCGCTGGTGACAGCTTCAGGAATGCCGCCATGGCGGGTGGCGAGCACAGGCAATCCCGTCGCCATCGCTTCGAGCATGGAATTGGGAATTCCTTCCTGATTTTCATCCGGCGGCATTTCGCTTGGATGGAGAAAAACGTGACAGCGGTTGTAAAGCTCGATGAGTTGGCTCTGCGACAAAAATCCCCGGAAGTGCACGCGATCTTCGATGCCAAGCTTTTTTGCAAGAGCTTCTAATTGTGGCTGCAGCGGACCCTTTCCGGCAATGGAAAGTTCTGCTCTCGAATGCCGTCTCACAAAAATCGCAAAGGCCTGAAGACATGTCGCCAGACCTTTTTTCGGAATTAGCCGGCAGGCTTGGAGAAATCTCCAATTTCCATCGGACGGTGCTTCACGCCGGGCGAACGGAAACTGTTCGAGGGGAATGGCGGTGCGATTGATCCGAATGCGTTCGGGTGGACAGCCGAGTTTTATCAGACGCTCTTTGAGAGAGCAAGACCGCGCAAAAACCAATGGGACTGATTTGAAAACACGCCGCAGCTTTCTCGCATAATCGGGGCTGTCGTCCTTGATCATGACGTCCGCCCCGTGAAAGGAGACGATGCACGGTTTGTCCCAGCACTCGATGAATGGCAGCAAATGCACACCGGTGTGACCAAAGTAAATGTGCATCAGGTCCGCGCCGCGGCGCTCGAGGAGATGTGCGAGGCGCTGGTATTCGCCGCGATAAAGAACCGGCGGGCGACGCTCGATAAATTTGAGCCAGCCATGTCGAAAGGGATTTAAGCGCGGCTTTGGAATCAGCTCGATATCATCGAATGGAAATAACGCCTTATTCTGCACCTGCTTCGTCATCACAAACGTCTTAACGTCGCGCAGTGCCGTTACCTGCCGGTAGATGTGAAGCATCTCCGATTTCAGGAACGTCGTGCAGTAGCTCGCTACAACCAGTTTTTTTGACATGCGAAAGTTTTGATTGTCGGTAAGAACGACGTACTTGTCCACATGTTATTCGATGCGCTCGTTTACGTGGGATTTATAAAAACGCGTATATGCTCTATTAAACCACAAAGCGTAGCCTTAATCCAGCCAATTTTCTAAAGCTGCCGTAAGATCGGAAATACCCGCTCCGGTGCGTGCCGAAATCGCCACGGGATCGCTTTGCGGGTATTTCGCCTGAAAAGCTTTCAAATTTTCTTCGGCCTCCGCTAAATCCATCTTGTTGGCAATGACTCGCCACTGGCGCTTCGATAGCCGTCGATCGTAAAGATCAATCTCGCGGCGCAGGTGTTGCAGATCTTCGATCGGATTGCGCCCTTCGCTACCCGCCATGTCTAAAACGAAGAGCAATAAGCGGCAGCGAGTAATGTGGCGTAGAAAATCATGTCCCAAGCCAAGATTGCGATGCGCGCCCTCAATCAACCCGGGAATGTCCGCTACGGTAAGGCGGCGATAATTCGGCAAATCCACCACTCCGATAATCGGATGCAGCGTCGTAAATGGATAGGGCGCGACTTTGGGATGCGCGGAAGAAATTTGCCGCAGGAGTGTGGATTTCCCGGCGTTTGGATAACCGACCAGACCCGCATCGGCGATCGTCCGTAGTTCCAGGATGTAATTTCCTTCTTCACCTTTCTCTCCTTCGGTGTATTGGCGCGGAGCGCGGTTGCGCGAACTTTTGAAATGCACGTTTCCCTTGCCGCCCCTGCCCCCGGCGCACAGGATGAATTCGTCTCCGCTTTGCGCCAAATCGGCAATCGCAGAAGCGGAATCTTCTGAACCCTTGCTATCTTTCGGGAGCTCAGTCCGTGTCAACGGCGAACCATCGATCTCTCCTGTACCATCCGTCGCGTCGGCGTGATAGATCAACGTACCCACGGGCACTTTCACTACTTTTGGTGCCGCGGCCCGTCCGTGCATTTTTTTGCCTTTGCCGTGGACGCCGTTTTTTGCCTTGATGATTGGCTCATAGAAAAGGTTAGCGAGATTATCCGTATGCTCGTCGGCCCGTAAAATAACGTCGCCTCCGCGCCCGCCATCTCCGCCATCCGGCCCTCCGCGAGGGACAAACTTTTCGCGCCGGAAGCTCACGCATCCACGTCCACCGTCACCAGCCTTGGCAAAGACCTTTATCCGATCGACAAACATATTGTTTCGAAAACAAATTGTTAGAACTTAAAAAACGTGAAAATTATGCTAACCTTCTCCGCACCTTTTCGTAAAGCGCTTGCGTTTGGTGAGCGATTGACGACCAACTGAACCTCTCCTCCGCTCGTTTTCTTCCCGCGCGACCGAATTTCTCCCGGAGTGCTGGACTCTTCATCAGTTGGTTGATTCGCTCCGCAAGATCTCGCGCAAATTGATCCGGCTTCGTCGGCTCAAAGGGACTTTCTCTCATCTGCTCAAGCGGAACCAGGAAACCGGTCTCTCCGTCGACTACTACTTCTTTAATGCCTCCGACCGCGCTCGCGACCACCGCAGCCTCACACGCCATCGCCTCGAGGTTGATGATTCCAAACGGTTCGTAGATCGAAGGACAACAAAAAACGGCAGCATGAGAATAGAGCTCGCGAATGGTCGATTTGTTTACCATCTGGTCAATCCAGATGATATCACTGCGTTTTGCCCGCGCCTCCTCGATCGCCCGCTTCATTTCGTCGGCGATGGCTGGCGTGTCGGGTGCGCCGGCGCAGAGAACGATCTGAAATCCCCGGTCCATGTATTGAACCGCCCGGACCAGATGGACGATCCCTTTCTGGCGGGTGATGCGACCGACGAAGAGGAGATACGGTTTTGCGGGGTCGATGCCGCACTGCCGAAGGGCATCGGTCGATTCGACTTTGCGATATTCTTCGAGATCGATCCCATTATGAATAATGTGCAGTCGTTCCGGAGTGACACTGAAGAGACGATCAATGTCGGCTTTGGTTTCGCGGGAAACCGCAATTACCGCATCTGCCATCTCAAGCGCGGCCTTTTCCAGCCAGACCGTAAAGTCGTAACCACCGGCCAGCTGTTCCCGTTTCCAAGGCCGCAGCGGCTCGAGCGAATGAACAGTAATGACGAGTGGAATCCCATAATTCACCTTTGCGAGAATTCCACCGAAATGGCTGTACCACGTATGACAATGCACCAGATCGGCATCGATGTTCGTCGTATTGAAATCGATGCAACGACGCATTGCGCCGAAGACCGATTGGAGTGGTTCTGGACAGGTGAATTCGCTCGCATCAAGACCGAAGCCAGTGACTTTTAGATTTCCGGAATGGTAATCCTGATCGCCGAAACAGCGCACCTCGATCTCCATGGTCTTCGCGAGCTCGCGCGAAAGGTAATCCGCATGCACACCAGCGCCGCCGTAAATGTGCGGTGGGTATTCGTTCGTGAGGAACAGCGCCTTCATCGTAATTCTTCTACGCGGGCCCGAGGAGAATCGCACGCAGTTTTAGTACCTCGCCCGCGAAGTAAATGTCAGCACTGGTAGCGGTCCGTTCGCATAGGCGGACATTTCGCCGTTCCATAGGAACAGAAGACGCAATAGTCTCCCGCTTGCGGCTTCAGCAGCGTTTTGCAACCAGGGCATTCATAGAAAAAACCACCGTTTGCGGGCATGATCTCTTCTTTCTGAAAGCGGCACGTGGGATAAGTAATGCGGGAGAACAATTGGGATCGAAGAAGTTTTCCACGCGATTATCTTTGCACCTTCAGAAGCAGAACCGGGACGTCGACGCTGTGACGCACTTTGTCAGCGGTACTGCCGTAAAGCAGGTCGCTGACTCCGCGGTGTCCGTGAGTAGTCATCGCGATTAAATCCACTGGCTTGGCTGTGGCGAGTTTGATGATTTCCGTCGCGGGATCGCCCAGCGCGAGCACGCTGCTTACTTCAAAGCCTTCGCCCCGCAACTCCGTTTGTATCTCGGCAAGATATTGGCGGTCGAGTTTCATTTCTTCACTTTCCTGCAGCTCGAATTCTTCAAAATTTCGCGCCACCCAGCCATCGGCCACGTGCACCAGTATCAATTTTGATCCGGCCAGGCGGGCGAGCGCGCGGATGTGCCGAAGAATTGTTTGATCGCTTTCGCGGTTCTCGACCGGCACGAGGATTGTTTTATACATCGGAATGTTTAACTGGCGAACCAACCACGGAAAGTCTGCACGAGCAGCCAGGCGTTAAGCGCAGCGATCACGATCGCGATCAGCCAAGCCAGAGATTTCATGATCGGTCCATTCACAAACTCTCCCATCTTCAGTCGATCGCTCGTGAAGAGGACAAGTGGAAAAACGGCGAAGCTCAATTGCAAACTTAAAACCACCTGGCTGAGCACGAGCAAGTTAGTCGTCCCTTTCTGCCCAGATATGCTTATGACTATGATGGCTGGGACAATCGCAATTCCCCGGGTCACCAACCGTCGCAGCCATGGTCGAAGCCGGATATTTAAAAACCCTTCCATCACAATTTGACCCGCCAGCGTGCCGGTGAGAGTGGAATTTTGACCGGAAGCGAGCAGCGCGAGGGCGAACAGCGTGCTCGCCCCGGTTACGCCGAGTAATGGCGAGAGAAGCTGATACGCATCCTGGATTTCCGCCACATCATTGTGCCCACGCGTGTAAAAGGTCGCCGCCGCTACGATCAAAATGGCAGCGTTAATAAAAAGGGCGAACATCAGCGCAACCGTGGAATCAATGGTCGCGAATTTAATTGCTTCGCGTTTTCCGGCGGGGTTCAACTCGTAACGACGAGTTTGGACGATAGAGGAATGCAGATAAAGATTATGGGGCATGACGGTCGCGCCGAGGATGCCGATTGCAATATAGAGCATGCCCGGATCAGTCACGATCTGCGGGGAAGGCACAAATCCGCGAGCGATGCCCAGCAAGTCCGGGCGCGATGCGAGAATTTCCCAAGCGAAGGCTGTACCGATAATGCCGATGAGGGTAATGACGAGCGCCTCGATATAGCGGAAACCTTTGTTCTGCAGGAACAACACCACCAATACATCGAGCGCGGTAATGCACACCCCGACGAGCAGTGGAATTCGAAAGAGCAAATTGAGCGCAATCGCCGAGCCGATGATCTCGGCCAAGTCGCAGGCCGCGATCGCGAGTTCGCAAATAACCCAAAGTATCATGGCCACTGGTTTGCTGTAGTGATCGCGACAGGCCTGCGCGAGATCGCGGCCGGTGGCGATGCCAAGTTTAAGGGAGAGACTTTGCAGGAGAATAGCCATGAGGTTGGAAACCATGATCACCGAAAGCAGCGTGTAATTGTATTTCGAACCGCCGGCGAGGTCGGTGGCCCAATTGCCCGGATCCATGTATCCGACCGCGACCAGAAATCCGGGCCCGGCAAAGGCGAGCAGCTTGCGAATGAAACCGGCCGACTGAGGAAGTACCAGGCTGCGGTGAACTTCCGAGAGGGTGGGACGCAAGGGCTGTGAGCGCCAGCCGGGATGCATCTCCGTTTCGCCGGTGTCCCGGGAATTAGTCATGACTAAATTAGTTATTGTTTCCTATGGATGTGTCAACAGAAAAACAATTTTGTTTTGACCTTTTACTTCTTCAGACATTACTCTTTTACCTATTCATGTCTCCCAGAATCAACGCCCGCCGCAAATCAGCCGCCGTCGAGGATTACCTCGAACGCATCCTGCAATTAATTAACTCAAAAGGCTACGCGCGAGTGGTGGATATCGCCACAAGCTTGAAAATTTCGCAAGCCAGCGTGACAAACATGGTGCAACGCCTCGATTCCGAAGGTTTGCTCAAATACGAAAAATACCGCGGTCTCGTTCTCACTCCGGCCGGCGAGACGCTCGCGCGCAACATCACCCGGCGGCATCAGCTCTTAACCGATTTTCTCAAACTTCTCGGTCTCGATGAGCGGGTCATTTATCATGACGTTGAAGGGATGGAACATCATATCAGCCCCGCCACCTTAAGCGCGATCGAAAGGCTGACGCAACAACTGCGGCGACGGCCGGCGTTGCTCGCACGTTTGGAAGCAGCGGCGGCTTAGCTCGTAGTGTAA
>JBDUDH010000144.1:0-5650 GCA_040003015.1 Verrucomicrobiota bacterium
AGAAATGGCGTTTGAATTTTCAGGACGCCCGGGCTCATCTCGTCGATGAGATCGAGAAACACTTCGTCCTCCGAGAGGTTGCGCAGTGGGGCCATCAAAAATTCCGGATTGAACGCGATCGAAAAATCGCGGCCTTTGTAAACCACCGGCAGCGATTCTCTCGCTTCGCCGACTTCGGGCGTATTGGCGGTGATATCGATGTTGTTCTTGCTGAAATTCAATTTGATCGAATTCGACTTATCGCTCGCGAGCAGCGAAACCCGACGCAACGAATTGAGAAAAATTTCCCGCTCGAGGGTGACCCGCTCTTTTGTTTCCGAGGGAATCACTTGCCGGTAATTTGGATAATTCCCCTCGATCAGCTTTGAAACCAAAAGCGTGTTGTTCAGATCAAACGCAATCTGGCCGCTGCCCACACTTACCTTAACGTCGCCATCTTCTTCCAGCAGCCGCTGCAACTCGGTCACGGCCTTCGTCGGCACGATAATGTCCGCTTCGTGACTCCGCGGAAACTCGAGTTCGATGTCCGCCATGGCCAGCCGGCGCCCGTCAGTCGCCACGAGCGTGAGCTTGTTTTCTTTGAAGGAAAACAAAACGCCGTTGAGAACGTAGCGGGTTTCATCAGTCGAGATGGCATAGGAAGTTTTACGCAGACTGTCGCGCAGATCCTTTTGCCGAATGGTAACTTCCTTCGAGTTTTCAAACTTCGGCA
Source organism: Verrucomicrobiota bacterium (assembly GCA_040003015.1). Taxonomy (GTDB): domain Bacteria; phylum Verrucomicrobiota; class Verrucomicrobiia; order Chthoniobacterales; family UBA10450; genus JBDUDH01. The sequence goes on from JBDUDH010000144.1 coordinate 713, forward strand.
GCGGAGGAAATTCCTCTTCCGGCAATCCCAGAATCTTGAAAAAACTCTGACCGCTTCGAATCGAGGCCGCATTTTTGCCATCGACATCAATTTGAATTTCGCTCGATGGCAGCTCGCGAATGATGCTGAAGAGGCGTCGCGCCGGCAGCGTGGTTGCCCCTTCTTTTTCCACCTGTGCCTCAAAGCTCCCGCGCACGCCGACATCGAGATCGGTCGTCGTCAGATGAACTTCGTTCCCGCTCGCCTGGAGCAACACGTTCGAGAGAATCGGCAACGTCGTGCGCGTACTGACCACATTTTGGACCTGCTGTAATCCTTCGAGCAGTTTCTCTTTCGTGACGCTGAATTTCATGAAGCAAAAGGAAAGCTAAGATGTAAAGCTTCCGCTTTTATCCGGCAACCGTAATCTCGCAAAGCCTTGCTCAACGCTGCAGCGCGCTGTCGATGAAGGAGATGGTCTGGCGGATCTTGTCTTGCTCTTGCATTCGTCTCTTCACCAGCTTGCAGGCGTGGAGGACCGTCCCGTGGTCGCGTCCGCCGAAGGCGTCGCCGATTTCATTGAGCGACGCTTTGGTCAGCTCGCGCGCTAGATACATTGCCACCTGGCGCGGGAAGGCAATGTTCGCCGGACGGCGTTTGCTCGTCATATCGGCAATGCGGACATCGAAATGCTCGGCGACGCGCTTTTGGATTTGATCGATCGTGACCGAGCGGCGTGCTTCTTCCTGCAGGATATCTTTCAGTAAATGCTCGGCCACTTCCTGCGTCAGCTCCTTTCCACTAAGCGATGCAAATGAAGCAACCCGCATGAGCGCGCCTTCAAGGCGGCGCACATTCGTGCGGATGCGAGTCGCCAGGAAATCGAAGATTTCATCATGCAGCTTGATATGCAGAGTGCGCGCCTTTTTGCGCAAGATCGCCATGCGCGTTTCCACGGCCGGCGGTTGAAGTTCCGCGGTCAGTCCCCATTCGAAACGCGAAACGAGACGATGCTCGAGGTTCGCGATCTCTGAGGCAGGTCGATCGCTCGAAAGCACGATCTGCTTATGTCCATCGAAGAGCGTATTGAAAGTATGGAAGAATTCTTCCTGCGAACGTTCTTTGCCCCCGAGAAACTGGATGTCATCGATCAACAAAAGATCCGCCTGGCGGTAACGTTTCCGAAACTTCACCAGATTGTTGTGCTGGATCGCGTCGATGAACTCGTTGATAAAAAGCTCACTCGAGAGGTACATCACACGGCTGGTTTTTTTCCGGCCGTAAACATACTGACCGATGGCCTGCATCAGATGCGTCTTCCCCAGCCCTACCCCGCCATAGACGAAGAGCGGGTTGTAGGTTTTTGCCGGCGATTGGGCGACGGCGAGGCTCGCAGCATGCGCGATCTCATTGTTCGGTCCAACGACGAACGACTCAAACGTATTGCGCGGATTGAGCCCGAGCGCGCTTGCATCTTGCTTTCTTTCGGACGCAGAAGGTGATTTCGATTCGTCACTCCTCTCCGTCTCCTCCGCAACACTCCCATCTTCCACGGCACACAAAAATTTGACGGTGCGCGGTCCGCCAAAAGTGGAGACAATCGCCGCCGCCAATGCCGACATGTGATTACTTTCAATCCAGAACTGGTAGATGTTATTTGGAACGCGGAGCGTAATGGAGTCCTTCGATGCGCTCGTCAGTTGAACCGCCGAAAACCAACGCTTGTAAGTATCCGCGCTAACCTGCGGTTTGAGCGCCACCGAGAGCTTCTGCCAAATTTGATTACACTTCTCGTCCATAGCGACTTGTTAACAGCTTTAAACAACCTCCAAAACGAGGGCCCGAGGGGCTTTACGAGGGGAGAACAATTTCGGTGCAGAGCCGCGCGCGTTTGGGTTTCCCTCGCCACACGAGGGAGAACGATGGAAGAAAAACCCGAAATACGAGGGAATAATGGTTTTTCCCGCCGATGACTGGAGGCGATCCCCTCTCTCGGTGGCTCTCTCGGGCGTGATTTCGAAAATTGCAGTGCGAGCCATGGTTTTTTTCACTCCTTCAGGTATCTCCAAAGTATTCACATCTTATTCACACCCATGATTGTCTCTCCCGGCCAGCGGCTTCAGATTAGAAACCGCTTTCGAACCCGACAAGAAAAAATGAGAATTTTATTTTGGGGCGCCCGCAAAAAAATCTTGACTGAAAAACCGCTCTGATATTTCCGAGGGAACTTCAAATTTTTGGATCGCGGCGCATGAAGCAACAGGTGAATGGCGGGCTCGCGTCTTCGAAAGCAAAATCGCTGGCGAGCACCTGAAACTGCTAGAAGTTATCTGATAAATAACATTGTCATTCTGATCCCGCAGTCGCGCGAGAAAATCTCTCAGTCTACCCTTGGCTTTGTTCGTGAGGTCCCTCGCTTCGCTCGGGATGACCGCCCCGCGCAGCGTATCTATGAGACGGCCTCTAGAAAATTCGCGTGCGCGGCCGAGTTTATGAGAATGGATCACGGAAAGCACCCTCGACCGATCGCTCGGCGCTTCGTGATTTACAATATAGCAACTGGCGCCCGATGCGCATTTTTCCCGCTCTCTTAGCCGTTTTTGTCTTCTTTTCGGCGTCGGTTTTTGGCGCCGACGAAATCATTCCCCCTTTTGGCTTTCGCTGGAGCGACCCAGCGACTCGCATTGAGCCCGTGTTAAGAGGCGCACACGCGAAAATTACGTCGCGTGAAAAAAAAGATAAGCAGGAAATCTGGACGGTCGAAGGCCTGGTCCATCCGGGCTTAAAACGCACGCTCTTCACTTTCAAGGAAGGACTGATGACACAAGTGGAACTGCAATACGAGTATCCCGACTGGACGATCGAGCGTTACAACGATCGCATGGGCGAAATCCGCCGCTACTTCGATGCGAAATATGGCGTGGGAAAATTAATTTCCCGCTCGCGCGACACCGATACCGATGTGATTCAAACTCTCGTCGGCTATCAATGGGTCGCGGGCGCGTCGGCCTTGGAATTATTTTACTTCTCGGCGCAGAAAGAAGCACTCGTTTTTCGAACCATCACCGTCACCTACAAAGCGCTGTAGCGTAGCTTCGTCTCTTTCTGCAGCCGCTTTAATTGACTCGCGAGCGTCGCCTTGGCCGCGGAACTCATGCGATCGATAAAAAGAATTCCGTTCAAGTGATCGACTTCATGCTGAAGGGCGCGTGCGAGCAGGCCGGTCGCCTCGATTGTGATGGGTTTGCCCTCCATCGTATCGACGAACGCAACCACTGATTCCGCACGCATGATCTCGCCGGTTATTTCGGGAAAACTCAAGCAACCTTCGCTGCCCAGAATCGTGGCTTTTCCTAATGAAAGCCGCGGGTTGAGCAACATTAGCGGCATGGAGGCTCGGGGATCCACATCGACGCCGTTTAACTTCATCGTACTGGGACGGTCTTCTACACCTGCGACGTCAATGATGGTCAATTGCAACGCTTCGCCCACCTGTTGCGCGGCCAGGCCGACGCCGTTTGCCGCATGCATCGTCTCTACCATATTGGCCGCGAGGCGGCGCACCCGCTCGTCGACCCGCTCAATGCGTTTCCCCTTCGCGCGAAGAATCGGATCGCCGTATTTTACGATCGGCAACTTCACTTCGTTGGTTGGGTGAAAGCCGGCAGATTCTTAATACCCGCCAGTTTCAGCGCGTCCATTACTCTAATGATTGTGCCGAACGATGTCTTCTTGTCCGCCCGCAGCGCGAGCGACGATCTTTGCTCTGCCGATAAATTCCGGACCGCTTCCTCGAGTTGATCGACAGCGATATCCTTGCCATTGAGTTTCACCGCATCGTTTTCGTCGACGCTCACGATCGCGTGCTCAAGTTCCGATGGCGCGTTCGCCGCCGTTTTTGATTCGGGTAGATTGATCTGAACTTCCGGCTGATCCTTTTTGAAGGTCGTCGAAACGACAAAAAAGATCAGTAGAATTATCAGAATATCCACCAGCGAGACGATAATGATGCTGGGCGCGCGTCGTTTGCGGACGGAAAAATCCATGGCGTCAAATGCAGCCCGCGTTTCACGCGACTGGCGTCGGGGTCGGCGGCATGGTCACCGGGGGCGAAGATTTCGTCGGGATCACTTCGCGAGACGAGCGCCCGTAATAACATTTGTTGATCAAGTCGACAACGAGCGTTTCCATTTCCACGGACATCACTTCGACCTTTTTCGAAAAATAACTGAACGCGATCAACGTCGGCACCGCGATGGAAAGTCCGAATACGGTGGCATTGAGCGCCTCCGCAATGCCAAGCGCGATCTGGCGCGTGTCCGCTGCACCGGAGCTCAAACCGAGATGGGAAAAAACATGGACGAGACCCGAGACGGCGCCGATCAAGCCGAGCAACGGCGCGATGCCGGTGATAACTTCGAGAACGATGAGCCCCTTCTCGAGCCGGACCATTTCGTGCCGGGCGCGGGTCTGCACCGCTTCGACATTTTCCGATCGCGGCCAGCGAAGATGTTGCAGCGCGACCTTGGCAATCCGCGCCAGCGGCGACGGATCCTCCTGCACGATCCGCAGGAGCCGGTCGGGATTGGCGCCTGGAACGAGGCGTTCGATTTCACTCTCGATCACCCGCGGCAAAACCATTTTTTCCCGGAGCGCAAAAAAGCGCAAAATAATCATCGTCGTCGCGACCAAAGAACAAACGAGCAGCGGCCACATGAAAAGTCCGCCGCGCGTGAAAAAGCCGATCACCTTCTGCACAGTCTCTGGAGATTCAGCGAGAAATAAGGCCATCATCGGTTGAGGAAAATCGTGAATGACATTTCCTCCATTGTAAAGTGGCCGTTCGGCAGCGTTGCGATTAGTTCCTCGGGAATCGGCGGGAATTTCGCTTCCTGCACTGAGCGAATTGCCAAGCCAGCGCACACTTCCGTCGTTGTGTTTTCTGTCACCCGAAGATTT
>JBDUDH010000116.1:0-5594 GCA_040003015.1 Verrucomicrobiota bacterium
TTTTGGTCCGCATCGTTGTAGGTCATCTTCGCGGTGCGGCCTTGCTGATATTCATGATGGATCGGGTCTGCGCCCGGCGGATTCACCACCTTGGGCGTGCCCCCAAGACCGCCCTCCAACAGATGACCGCGAAAGGTCCCGTACTGACCGAGACTGATCTCATGGTCTTTGCCTTCCGTCTTGCGGGTGATCGCCACGTAGCGTGTCTCCGTCTTCTTGGAAGCGCCGGGTACTAGCACTACGTTGGCGATCGCTTCGAGCGCTTTGCGCTGCTCAGGATTGGCTTTCTCGTCGATGTAGCTATACGAGAAATTCCAATTCCCGAACGAACCCATCATGGTTTGGCCCTCCGGACTCTGCGACATGTTGGCCATCGCCAGTCCATCGAGCTTCACTTTGCCGTAAGTTCCTTTTTCGATAAAGAGCACCTGCCCACCGCTGCAGGTCATCTTCGTCGGTTTGGAATCAAACCAGCATGGACATGCCGCGTCACACGAACAGGCCTCCTCCAGTTGTCCGGTGATTTTCCACAGCGTTTTACCTTCCGTTTTTTCCGATGCACGACCGGTGGAAACGGTCAAGAGAAGGCCTGCTGCCAGCATCGGAACCAGGGCGATGAACGACCGCGTAGTTCTCACAGGTTGAAAGTTTACGCCCGCGGTCCGTCGAGACAAGCCAATTCTTCGTGCGAAAATCTGTGGCATCAGAGTCTGATCGAATGCGCATCAGCTTCCACACGTTAGGCGGCGACAAGCCGAAACAGCCCGATCAACATCAGAAGGGCCAGGATTCCAGCGCCGAAGAGGCTGGCGTAAACGATGCGGTCTTGACGCCGCGCCCGGCGGGCGGCTTCGGCGTAGGGGATGCGCGTGAACGCGACCATGGTATAGAGCGGCAGATAGATGCCGGGCAACAAGCCTTCGAGCAAGTGATCGAGCTTCTTCTTCGCCCGAAATTTTCTGTATAATCTGTGCGTCTTCTAACATGCATCGTAAGCGGCGTACGATGCTGGCTTGAGTCGTAATACTTTTTCAAGTTGACTTACTTTATCCGCTACGCTTTACTTTTCGGCATGTCGGATACAATTAAAGGAGAAACAATTTCGTTTACCGTGAAAGGACAAGTTGTCATCCCACGCCGGATTCGTCGTGAGTTTGAAATCGAGAACGGCACAAAGGCAATCGTGCAAACGACAGCGGAGGGAATCTTACTAAGGCCGATCACCGGCGCGGCTATCAAACGCGCACGCGGAGTTCTCAAACGAAAACCGGGCGAGAAACCATTCCGGCAATGGTGGTCGGAATACAAAAAAGAAGAAAAAGCGTTGGAAGAGGCGAAGTATGCCCGGCTCCGTGCTCGATAGCTTCGCCCTTATCGCATACTTCCGCGATGAAGCGGGCGCGGACAAAGTCGAAAGTTTGTTGCACAAGGCAGCAACTCGCCACGAGCCGCTGCACATGACGGAGGTCAATTATGCAGAAGTCCAATACATCATCATTCGAAGAAATGGCCTGGCGGGATGGGAATCGGCCGCAGCGAGCTTGGTCTCACTTCCGATAGCGTTTCATCCAGTTACCCGCGACCTGGCAAACATCGCGGCGCAATTCAAAGCCTCTCATCGAATCAGTTTGGCCGATGCTTTCGCGGCCGCGCTTGCCAAGCACCGAAAATGCGAGCTCGTCACCGGCGATCGAGAATTCAAAGCAATCGAAGGCGAGCTCAAGATTGCTTGGCTAAAATAATGAAACGCAGCGCGTGCAACGAAACAGCAAGATCGACAGTACGGCGATTAACAGCAGCGCGATAGCGATGAAACTGGCGTAGACGATGCGGTCCTGTCGCCGCGCACGTCGGGCGGCTTCGGCGTAGGGGATCCGTGTGAACGTGACCATGGTGTATAGCGGCAGATAAACGCCGGGGAGCAGGCCCTCAAGCAGGTGATCGAGCTTCTTCTTCGCCCGAAATTTCTTCGACGCCGTTTTGTCGCGCATCTCGATGAAGTTGTCGACGGCGAGGTCGGCGAGCGCGTCGGCGTTCTCTTTCCGCCGGGAAAAATATTCCGCGAATGCCCGCTCCCGGTTATCCGGAAATTCGGCCAGGCATTCGTCGAGCACGACGCAATCTTCGAACGCCGCGTTCATGCCCTGGCCGTAGAAGGGCACGACCGCGTGGGCAGCGTCGCCGACGAGCGCGACCTTGTCTTTGTAGAACCAAGGAGCGCAGCGGACGGTCACCAGTGAGCCGGTCGGATTTTCCGGGAAGTCCTTGAGCAGCGTCGGCATGAGCGGCACGGCATCTGGGAATTCTTCGTCGAAGAATCGACGGACGTCGTCGTCGGTCTTTGTCGATTCAAAGCTGCGCGGCCCGGCGAATTCCCAGAAGAGCGTGCACGTGAATGAGCCGTCGGGGTTTGGCAGCGCGATCATCATGAAGCTTTTGCGCGGCCAGATATGGAGCGCCTCCTTTTCCATTCGCCAACCACCATCAGGCGCGGGCGGGATGGTCAGCTCCTTATAACCGTGGGCGAGATAACTCTGGCTGTAATCGAAACGGTCAAGCCGCTGCATCGCGCGGCGCACCGCGGAGAAGGCGCCATCGACGCCGATCACGGCATCGCCGCGCGCCGGGATCGTCTGATTCGTTTCCGTGTTGAGCAGGTGCGCGACCGGCGAATCAAGGTCGACGTCGCTGCAAAGATGATTGAACAGTACGCGCACGTGTGGATAGCGCTGCGCCGCCTCGATCACGACAGTGTTGAGAGACGCGCGGCCGATCGAGTTGATGTAATTGTTCGGGTCCCGGTCGTACGGGGCGAAATGCAGGACACCAGATTTGTCGTGGATCATGCGGCCACGCATCGGGATGGCGTGTCGCAACACTTCATCGGCAATACCGAGCTGCTGGAGTGCATGAATCCCGCGTGTCGAGAGGGCAAGGTTGATGGACCGTCCGCCGACGAAGTTGCCCGCGCGCGGGTCGACTCGTCGCTCGTAAAGATCGACATCGTGTCCGCGCCGCCCCAAGTAGGCGGCGAGCAGTCCCCCGGCGAGGCCGCTGCCGATGAGAACAAATTTCGCCACAAATGAAGAATCGACGAATCAGCAAACCATGAAAGCACGAAAAAGAGACTGCTAGGATTACGGGCTGAGGCCAGTTACTCGCGAATGGAGCGAGCCGGGACGCCGCGGTATAGATCACAGAACCCGAGGGGCGAGCGTGAGAGAGCGGGAAGCGAACGAATCAACGCTTTCGGAGCTGCCGATGAGGGAAGGGGATACAGCACGTTTGCTATTCGCCCAATGCCTCGGCATGACGAAGGAGTGGGCGCCTTAACCGGCTAGTTTACAGAAATAACACTGGGCGGCGGCAAGCGGGACGCTTCAACCTTGATATAGTTCAAAACGACTGGCGCCAGAATCATTCCCGGTATTCCCATGAAGCGCTCGCCGATGATCAGCGCGAGCAAGGTGAGCCAGACGGGATTTTTGATCCGATCGCCGATGATTTTGCTGTTCAGAAAATATTCCAGCTTGTGAAGCGCGACCAAGAACACGAGCGCCGCAATCGCAACGCGCGGTGAAATTGTCAAAGCGATCCCTACGATGATTGAGTTGCTGATTAGGTTTCCGACGATGGGCAGCAGTCCGCAGAGAAACGTCAGACCGATCACGAAAGCCCCGTACCTGAGTGAGACAACGAGCACAAATATGGTCGTCAAGAGCGTATTTACGGCCGAAATCAGGATTTGTGCGCCCATCACCGTTTCGAAACTTTCGTAGAATAATCGGAAGCGGATTTTGATCTCATCGGTCATCGCCGTAAAAAGATTTGGCCCCTTCGGATTATCCGAAGATTTCTCGACCCGCGGATTCAAAAACAAACTGACCGCAACGACGATCCCTATCAAGACGAAGACAAGCTGGGTGGTGGCTACTCGCGCAAAATTGCCCACAAATAGAAATTCATCTTTCACGACGTCGACAGTGGCTGCTTTCAGACTGTCCAGGTCCGAGAAAGGAAGCTCGATGCCGTGACTTTGCGCATACGCGATGATCGGCGGGATCGATTCCGCTGCTATCTTGGGAAAGGCAATGAACGCCTGCCTGATGAAAAACCCAAAGCCATAGAGCGTTGCCCCAACAACAACGAGAAATAAGACGACAGGCACCCATTTCCGTTTACCGAAGTTGAGTTTGCGCAAAGCAAAATAGGAAAAAAGAACTGTTACCAGCGGTGTCGCCAGATGGGTCGCGCCCGCCAGCACGATTACCGTTACAATGAAGAAATAGGAGAACCGCGCCGCTCGCGTCATTTTATACCATGCCAGCTATGCGGGGCGATTCAACGAGCGATAACCATTCTATTTGTTGAATCGAAACATGAAATTGCGCGCGGTCGGCCCAGGCGAGCAAACCCTCGGCGAGGCCGTTTACTCACGAAGGTTTTCGTAGCTGCCTACGAGAGTGAATTTCGTCTTGTTGTTGCTCGCCATTTTAACCGCGGATTACAAGGATATCACGGATGTTCAAATCAAATGGTTGCGATTTTTGTCGCCTAATACGCTGGATATGCCGACAAAATTCTCAGGATGAGTAGCGAGGACCAGCAAATCCGCAGTATCGTGACTTGGCAATGAGGTCCTTTTTTAAAGAGCTCAAGAGACGCAGGGTTTATCGCGTTGCGCTCGCCTACGGTATTTTCGCATCGGCGATGATTCAAGTGGGGGGAACGATCCTCCCGATTTTTCACGCGCCGCAGTGGGGCCAGCAAGTATTCGTGGTGCTGATCGCGACTGGTTTCCCTTTCGCTCTCGTTCTGGGCTGGCTTTATGACATCACGGCTGAAGGTATTCGACGCACTCCCAACGCCAAAGGTCTGCGTGTCTATAGTAAGCGACAATTATGGCTGGTGGGTCTCGCGGGAACATCCATCGCTGCTCTCGCTCTGGCCAGCTACTGGTTATGGCATCCCTGGCGAAACGCGACCGCGGAAACCTCGGACGTCTACAGCAACGCTATTCCGGCCAAAAGCATTGCGGTATTGCCGTTTCAAAACTTAAGCCCGGACAACGCCGGCACTTTCTTCGCCGATAGTGTGCAGGATCAAATCCTAACGAACCTGGCGAAGGTTTCAGACTTGAAGGTGATCAGCCATACCAGCGTTCAGCAATACCGTAATCAACTCGGCCAGAACGTGCGTGAGATCGGCCGGCAACTCGGGGTGGCCTACATTCTCGAAGGCACAGTGCAACGCGCGCCAAGCCGGGTGCGCGTGAATGCCAAATTGATTGATGCGCGCGCGGATTCACAAATCTGGGCCGAAAGCTATGACCGTGATGTGGCCGACCTGTTTGTCATTCAAAGCGATCTGGCCCAAGCCATCGTTAACCAGCTAAAGGCCAAACTCTCGCCCCAACAGAAGGCCGAAATAGAAGAAACCCCCACGCGAGATTTAGCGGCGTTCGATCTGTATCTGCAGGCCAAGGAGATTGTCGACACTTACCTGGAGCTTCAGGATCCCGGGTCGTCGTTGCTCAAGACTGTGCGGTTGCTCGACGAAGCAACCGAGCGTGATCCGAATTTTGTTTTGGCCTA
>JBDUDH010000020.1:0-5504 GCA_040003015.1 Verrucomicrobiota bacterium
GGTAAATGGCCCAGTAGATGGGTGACGTATCCGCCGAGGGTGCTCACGTCGGAACTCTCCAATGTCAGCCCGGCCAGATCCTGTAATTCATAAAGTCCGATCGTGCCATCGACACTGAACTCATTTTCGTTGATCTCGCGGAACTCCTCCTTCTCGGTATCAAATTCATCCTGGATATCGCCGACCAATTCTTCGAGCACATTTTCCAGCGTGACCATACCGACGGCGCCGCCGAACTCATCCACCACCACCGCCTGATGAGCATGTTTGCTTAGGAAAAGACTCAGCAGTTTTTCTAACGTCATCATTTCCGGAACCGGGATGAGTTCGCGTTTGATGCGTAGCAAATCGGGATTCGGATCGCGCATCATCGGCACCAGCTCCTTGACGTGAATGAGCCCGACGGTGTTATCGAGATGCCCGCGACAAAGTGGAAAACGCGTATGTTTCGAGGCGAGCGCTTTCTCGACGTTCTGCTCGAACGTGTCCTCGATATCGAGGTACACCACCTCGCCGCGCGGCGTCATGATATCGCGGACGACGCGGCGGCGCATATCCAGAGCGTTCATCAAAATGTCGCGTCCAAGCGCTGAGACTTCGTCGGATTTTTCGCTTTGATCGAGGATCAATCGCAACTCCTCTTCGCTGTGCGCGAGCTCCACGCCCGCGACCGGCTTGATCCGCAGCAGCTTTACCAGAAAAAGATTGGCCGATTGATGCAGAAGCCAGATCGCTGGTTTGAAAAGAACATAAAAAAGACCAAGCGGCCGTACGAGTAGAAGCGATGTGGGGAGCGGGTTCCCGATTGCGATGTACTTCGGCGCAAGCTCGCCAAAAATGATATGAAGAAAAGTGATCCCAATGAAGGCAAGCGTGATCGAAATAGACGAAACAACGGCGTGTGAATGAATACCCACCGAGGCGAAGGCTGGCTGGAGCATCGCCGCCAGGAACTGTTCGCCGATCCAGCCGAGCGCAAGGCTTGCCAGTGTGACGCCGAGTTGAGTCGCAGACAAATAGGCATCGAGATGGGCACGAACGTGTTTCGCGAAGCTCGCGCGCAGATTTCCTTCTTCGACCAACGCATCCAGTTGGCTGCTGCGCACTTTTACGATCGCGAATTCGCACGCGACGAAAAATCCATTGAGCGCGACCAGGGCGAGGATCGCGGCGATTTTCGTCAGCAGCAATTCGGGCGAATCCCAATGCTCGGCGATGCCTTCAGCCAGGGGCGCAAAGGCGAGAGAAGCGAAAAACAAAAAGCTCATTGTGCGGATGCATGCCCAGCATCCGGGACCCTGCGCGGCAGAACGCTACCAGCTCGATTTGGTTACGCCGGGGATCATGCCGGCTGAAGCCAGCTCGCGAAAAGTGAGACGCGAAACTTTGAAACGGCGAATGAACGCACGGCGCCGGCCGCTCACCTGGCAGCGATTCACGACCCGCGTAGGGCTGGCATCGCGCGGCAGCTGCGCAAGCCCAATATAATCCTTCTTCGCCTTCAACTCGGCCCGCAGAGCCGCGTATTTTTGCACGGTCGCGCGCTTGCGTTCGTTGCGATTGATCCACGATGTCTTCGCCATAAAGGAACGCGGAACGTAACGAAGATCAGTCGGATTGCAAATGATTTTGAGGCTCTCCCCGAACCGCCGATTATGTCATTTCATCTGAAAAAACGCACTTCATCTTCCCGCCTCGCGCGTTAACGTACCGATCACTCGACGTCAATGTTTCCACTTCATATATCGGAGTTTCCATCCACGGCCGATGATTTCGCCCGCGCGCTCGCAGAGAGTATCCGAAGGTTCGTTCGAGTGAGCGATGATCCGGTCCATATCCAGGCAAAAAATTATCCCGAACTCGAGGAACTTCGAATCGTTGTCGACCACGGTGAAATCTGCGCAGATCCGCTTCCTCCGCCGAGCGTCTCAGGAAGCAAACCGGCTATGCGTGCCGAGCGAATGGAAATCAGCGGCCGTGGAATTTCCTTCGGTGGCGCTTTGCTCGATCTCGCGATGCAAGCTCGCGAAGTTCAGCTCAACCATGGGCGCGATCGCGAAGGTAATATCGTTCTTCTTTTCCAGAGCACGATCGAAGGCAGCGTCGAGCTGACGGTTTCGAGAAACGATCTTCAGCGTTTGATTCTTGGTCGGGCCAGGATCGAGGCCAAAAAACATGGGGTTAGCATTGAAGACGTTCGGCTCGACTTGCGCCCGCGCGGGTCGCGCTCGCTCGACGCCGACGTGCAGGTACGGGCGCGCAAACTTTTTCTCGGCGCGACAGTAACGATCAAGGGTAGGCTCGATATTGATGAACACTTGACGGCTAAACTTTCCGAGTTGCGGTGTCGGGGTGATGGCACGCTCGGCGCATTCGCTTGTAATTTCCTCTCGCCGATTTTGGCCCGGGCGAATAATCACGAAGTTTCGTTGACGGCTCTTCCCATGGGCGAGGTTCGACTCCGCGATCTCCAGCTGGTAATTGACGATACACTTCGAATCAGCGCGCAGTTCGGAACCGCCTCCTAAGCAGCGTCCGAAATAAAGCGAAGTGACGCGCGCATTATTTTTCGCGCGCAGATCTTGCGCGAAATGCATTTCTTATTCCGCCGCCACCGCTATCTTCCCGCACGCTTACGTCGCCTTAGTCCCGCCCGTCTTCATGCTAATAAAAATCGGTTTCGATCTCGAATTCGAAGTCGCCGCTCCGACGCCGATGATCCTGTTGCTTTTCATCCATCCATCGCGGCGTGCCGATTTGCGGAGCAAAGAACGTCTCACTCTCCATCCGGATATTCCTGTCGCACGCTACACCGATTTATTTGGCAATATCTGCGGACGGATTCTTGCGCCGGCAGGTCGCGTTCGGCTTTCGCTCGACACCGTAATCGAAGATAGCGGTCAACCGGATCGACAACCGCTCGATGTGTTGCAACATCGTGTTGAGGACTTGCCAGATGAAACCCTCGCCTTTCTTCTGCCCAGCCGTTACTGCGAAGTCGACAAGCTTTCCGACATTGCATGGAAACTTTTTGGCGCCAGCGAACCGGGCTGGAAACGCGTCCAGTCCATCTGCGATTGGGTCAACCAACATGTCACCTTCGGCTACCAGTTCGCCGACCCTACCAAGACCGCCTTCGATGTTTACCAGCAGGGCAAAGGCGTCTGCCGCGATTTCAATCATCTCGCGGCCACCCTCTGCCGCTGCATGAACATCCCGGCGCGCTACGTCAGCGGTTACCTGGGCGACATCGGCATTCCTCCCCCAGATGCCCCTATGGATTTCAGCGCCTGGTTCGAAGTTTACCTGGGCGGGAAATGGCACACTTTTGATGCCCGCTTTAATGTCCCTCGCATCGGCCGAATTTTGATGGCGGTCGGCCGCGATGCCGCCGATGTCGCGATGACGACAAATTTCGGGAGCGCGATTCTAAAGAAGTTCGTCGTCATCACCGACGAAATTCCCGCGCCCAAATTACCTGAGGCAAAACGCTCGAAGCGCATGCTGGTCAAAACGCGCCGGAAAAACCAGGCAATTCGCCAGCCGCGTTGAGGCCAACATTGCGATCCGAAGTATTGGCGTTTGCAGATGTGCTGGTAATTGCCTTCCCCGTTCAGAGACGAGTCGCGGTTGAGCAAATGGGTCACCGGCAATCTGGCAAGCGACGCCTAACGATTGTTACCGCTTGCTCAGCCGCCAGAATAAGTACGCACCGATTCCCAGGAACAAGACGTTCGGAAACCAGACGAGCAGTTCCGGGTGAACTTTCGCGTTTCCACGGAGAGTATCGGCAATGATGACGAAGAGGAAATAAAAGACGGCGACAATGAGACCCATCGCAAATCCGACGGAGGTCTCGCGACGGTGCGTCGTGATGCCGAGCGGAACTCCGATCAAGGCGAAAGCCATGCAGGAAAAAGGAAAGGAAAAACGTTTATTGATCTCCGTCCGGGTTGCGCTGCGTTCCCTTCTGTTCCCTGTATTCAATTGATCGAGCAACTGCTCTAACGAAAGCGCGGATCGACTCGGCCGTTTCTTTTCCCGCTCGTAAAGTTCTTCCAGGCTGATCGGCAACGTTCCTTCCGTCATGCTAATTCCGTCGTGAATCTTGCGTAGATCATAAGGATCTTTTTCATCGCGCTCCTCGTAACGCGCGCCGTAGAGATGCATCAGAATCCTTTTGTTGGGCAGGTCGGCCTCCAGCCTTCCAGAGCGCGCGAAGGTCACTCGCATCGGCAGCGAGTGTTCGTCCATCTGAAAGACCAGGATGTTTTCCAACTCATTCCCCTCTTTTTTGCCGACATAAATTCGACGCCCGGGAAATTGATCGATCACCTGATCGTTGCCGAAAAGAGCAATCGGATTGCGCGTTGCGAGATCAAAGATTGTGCTGCGCAATTTTTCTTGCGCGGCGGGCGCCACATCCACGTTGAGCCAAAGGCATATCGCAGTGAAAATGATCGCCAGCACTAAAAGCGGCAGGCAAACGCGCGTGACGCTGACTCCATTCGAGCGAAGGGCGATCAATTCATTGTCCGCGGAAAGTCGGCCGAAGACGAGCAGGATGGCGGTCAACAATCCCCACGGGATGGTGAAGATGAGCGAAAAGGGCAGAACGTACGCGATGAAAGTGACCAAATATTCGAGCGGAACATCATGGTTCACGAGCAGTGGAAGTAACTTGCGAAAGATGTTTCCGACTACGAGGACAAGGCTCAGCACGACGATCGCGAACAGCACAGTCACGATCAGTTCGCGACTAACGAAGCGGTCGATCAATTTCATGCTCGGTTCCTGTTAATTCGATTCCGCACAGGTGACAAGTGTCGGTATGAGCGCCGCTGGAATTTGCTTCTGCGCCAGCTTCGCTAACTTGATGACGGCGTGAAGAACGAACCATACGATGTGGCGATCATCGGCGGCGGTCCGGCCGGCAGTACTGCCGCCACGCTTTTGGCGCGCGCAGGGCGCCGCGTCGTTGTCTTCGAACGCGAAAAATTCCCACGCTTTCATATCGGTGAATCGCTCTTGCCCGCGAGCATGAACGTCTTCGCCCGGCTCGGCGTGCGCGAAAAACTCGACCGCACTTTTATGCCGAAATATGGCGGTGAAATTGTCGCGGCCTGCGGCACAACGGGCACGAAATTCTATTTTAAGGACGGCTTCCGCTCGCAGCGCGACCGCGCTTATCAAGTCACCCGCTCGGAGTTCGACAAGCTACTGCTGGATCACTCGCGGGAAAACGGCGCCGAGGTCCGCGAGGAAACAACGGTCGAGCAAATTGAATTTTCGAACGACGGTGTGGCCTTGCAGTGGAGGGATGCGCGCTCTTCCAGTTCCGGAACCATCCATGCGCGCTACTTGCTCGATTGCAGCGGACGGCAGACGATCCTCGGCAATTTTTTCAAACTCAAAAAAATGTACGATCACCTGCAAAAATTTTCCGTCTTCGCGCATTACGAGAATGTCGATCGTCCGTCCGGCATCGACGGCACGCTCATCCG